>DATIBS010000063.1:0-53205 GCA_035457305.1 Gemmatimonadales bacterium | reverse complement strand
CTCCCGCTCACCGCTCACCGCTCACCGCTCACCGCCTAGTGCTGGTGCTCCCCCTCCCCTTCCGCGTGCTCGTGGGCGCCGGCGAGCCGCGCGGACCCGCGGGCCGCGAGGAAGGCGAGGTCCTTCTGCGTGTCGGGGTCGGTGGGGTCGAGCCGGGGCCAGTCCGCCAGCCGGTCGGGGGCGAACATCAACGCCAGGTGCACCATCGCGCCGTCGGTGATGGTGGCGCCGGTGGGGTTCTCGTAGGATCCCGAGAGGCGGTAGGTGCGCCCCGCATGGAGCCGGGTGCCGAGGCCCAGGAGCCCGGGCAGCTTCCGCTCGATTTCCACCAGCCGGCCCTCGCCGTCGAGCTTCATCCCGAGCCGGAGGACCATCCGCTCCGTCGGGGCCACCTGGGCGAAGGTGATCTCGCGGCCGAAGTCGTGGGCGTGCCCGCCGGCGCCGATGACGCGGCCCGACACCGGCATCCGCAGGTCGGCCGAGAAGGTCGAGGCGCCCGCCGGCAGGTCGAAGTTCGCGTTCCGGCCGATCGGGTAGATCACGTCGGCGTAGACCGGCAGCACGTCCACCGGGCGGGGCATCTGGTTGGTGGGCATCCAGACGATGGACAGCTTCACCATGACGTCCACCACCGGCTCCGGCTTCTCGTTGTGCCAGGCGACGATCAGCCCCATCGGCGTCCCCCGGGTGACCGGGACACCGATGGTGGCGGGGAGGATGATGTCCTCGGTTTCCTGGCCGATGGCGAGGGTGCGCTCGACGGCCGGGTAGAACAACTGCCGGCGGCCGTAGTTCACCACGTTCAGGTGATGGATGAGCCGCCGGTCGAGCGGATTGCCGTCGCCGTCGGTGACCTCGAGCCGGAAGCCGCGGAGCCATCCGTCGGTCGGCCAGTCGAACCGCAGGACGGGGTACTCCATCTCGTGCGTGTGGTGGACGTGCCCGTCACCCCCGCCCGCGATGTCGAAGGGGCCGGCCACCAGCGTGACTTCCTTCCGGTTCGAGTCCACCGCCACCTGGAGCAGCCCGGCTCCCGGGGGTGGGCCGGCCGGGGCCTGGGCGAGGGCTCCGGCGGGGAGGAGGAGGGCGGCGGTGAGGACCTGGGCGGCGAACCGGCGCATCGGGACGGACCTGGGTCGGGTTCGGGGATGGGGGACGATCCGGCCCCGAATATAGGGGGGGATGCCGCTTGACGCCGGGGCCGACCGGCTTATCTTTGGTCCCGGGTCTGGCACTCTGGCGTGTCGAGTGCCAACACGCTGTCAATACTGGCTTTACAGAACCTTTAACAGTCGCTTGGAGGGTCCCGATGGCCACTGCCACCAAGGCGAAGCCGAAGATCAAGATCCAGCCGCTCGAGGACCGGGTCGTGATCCTGCCGGACGATGAGACGGAGACGATGCGGGGAGGCCTCTACATCCCCGACACCGCGAAGGAAAAGCCGACCCAGGGCGAGGTGATCGCCGTGGGGCCGGGCCGCGTGGAGAAGGGTGCCCGCGTGCCGATGGACCTCAAGGTCGGCGACAAGGTGATCTACGGGAAGTACAGCGGGACGCCGTTCACCGCCGAGGGCGACGAGGTCATCATCATCAAGGCCTCCGACGTGCTCGCGAAGATCGGCTGATCCCCCCAGGAATCCTCAGGAGACTACTGCAATGGCTGCCAAGGATCTCGTTTTCAACACCGACGCGCGCGCCAAGCTCAAGAAGGGCGTGGACGCCCTGGCCGACGCGGTGAAGGTCACGCTCGGCCCCAAGGGCCGGAACGTCGTGATCGACAAGAAGTTCGGCTCGCCCACGGTCACCAAGGACGGTGTCACCGTCGCCAAGGAGGTCGAGCTCTCCGACCCGATCGAGAACATGGGGGCGCAGATGGTGAAGGAGGTCGCCACGAAGACCTCCGACCTGGCCGGCGACGGCACCACCACCGCCACCGTGCTCGCGCAGGCGATCTTCCGCGAGGGCCTCAAGAACGTCACCGCCGGCGCCAACCCGATGGAGCTGAAGCGGGGCATCGAGCGGGCGGTCGAGGCGATCGTCGAGGAGCTGAAGCGCCTCTCCGTCCCGACGGCGGGCAAGAAGGAGATCGCCCAGGTCGGCACCATCTCGGCCAACAACGACGCCGAGATCGGCAAGCTGATCGCCGAGGCGATGGAGAAGGTGGGCAAGGACGGCGTCATCACGGTCGAGGAGGCGAAGGGCCTCGAGACCACGCTGGAGACCGTGGACGGCATGCAGTTCGACCGCGGCTACCTCTCGCCCTACTTCGTGACCGACCCGGAGAAGATGGAGGCCATCCTCGAGGACGGCTACATCCTCATCCACGACAAGAAGATCAGCGCGATGAAGGACCTGCTCCCGGTCCTGGAGAAGGTCGCCCAGACCGGCAAGCCGATGCTCATCATCGCCGAGGACATCGAGGGCGAGGCGCTCGCCACGCTGGTGGTGAACAAGCTCCGCGGCACGCTCAAGGTCGCGGCCGTCAAGGCCCCGGGCTTCGGCGACCGCCGCAAGGAGATGCTCCGCGACATCGCCATCCTGACCGGCGGCAAGGTCATCTCGGAGGAGCTCGGGTTCAAGCTGGAGAACGCGGTCCTCGCCGACCTCGGTCGCGCCAAGCGGATCGTGGTGGACAAGGACAACTCGACCCTGGTGGACGGCCGCGGGAAGCATGACGACATCCAGGGCCGGATCGCCGAGATCAAGGTCGCCATCGACAAGACGACCAGCGACTACGACCGGGAGAAGCTGCAGGAGCGGCTGGCCAAGCTCAGCGGCGGCGTGGCGGTGATCAACGTCGGCGCGGCCACCGAGACCGAGATGAAGGAGAAGAAGGCCCGCGTGGAGGACGCGCTCCACGCCACCCGTGCGGCCGTCGAGGAGGGCATCGTGCCCGGCGGCGGCGTGGCCCTGCTCCGCGCCCAGTCGGCGCTGGACAAGATCAAGGGCCTGAGCACCGACGAGAAGATCGGCATCGAGATCGTGCGGCGCTCCATCGAGGAGCCGGTCCGGATGATCGCGCAGAATGCCGGCGCCGAGGGTGCGATCGTGGTCGGGAAGATCAAGGAGTCGAAGGTCGCGAGCTACGGGTACAACGCGGCCACCGACGAGTACGAGGACCTGGTCAAGGCCGGCGTCATCGACCCGACCAAGGTCACCCGCACCGCGCTCCAGAACGCGGCCTCCATCGCCGGCCTGATGCTCACCACCGAGTGCGTGGTGGTGGAGCGGAAGGAGGAGAAGGCGGCTCCCGCGGCGCCCCCGGGCGGCATGGGCGGGATGTACTAGGCGGTCGAAGGTCGAGGGTCGAAGGTGGAGCCGCCCCGGGGGAGAGTCCCCCGGGGCGGTTTCGCGTTCCATCTTGCGGCCCCCCGCACGAAGCGGTACGCTCGGGCGGCTCCGTCCCCGGGAATCCCCCTGGACCCCATCCCCGGCCGGCCGACCGAGGCCGCCCCCCTCCGCGATGTGGACGCCCTGTTCGCGTCCCTGTACGGCGAGCTGCACCGGCTCGCCGCCCGCCACGTCCACGGGCTGCCCCCGGGGGGCTCCCTCGGCACCACCACCCTGGTGCACGAGGCCTACCTCAAGTTGCGTGATCTCGACGGCGACCGCTTCGCCGATCGCGGCCGATTCCTGGCCTACGCCTCGCGGGCGATGCGCAGCCTCGTGATCGATTACGCCCGGCGCCGCCGGACCAAGAAGCGCGGCGGTGAGTACCACCTGCTCGGCGCCGACCAGACCGACCTCGTGGCGGACGGGCCGCGGGACCCTGCCGTCGAGGGACTGGCCGCGGCGATGGCGGAGGTGGACCGCCTCGACCCGGCCGCCGCGCAACTGGTGGACCTGCACGTGTTCTGCGGGTTGTCGCTGGTCGAGATCGCCGGCCTGCGCGGGGCGTCCGAGCGCACCCTCCAGCGCGACTGGCGCAAGGCACGCCTGCTGCTCCGCCACCTCATCGCCACCGCGGACTGACGTCGCGTGTCGGGTGATCCGGCCGGATCGCGTTTCCCCTCCGTGGACGGATCACGCTCCCCGGAGCACCGGACCCGCGACCGACCGATGGCCCGACTCGACCCGGACCTGTGGCAGGCGGCCCAGCCCCTGCTCGACGAAGTCCTCGACACCCCCGCCGCGACTCGGGGGAGCATTTTCGCGCGCATCCGCACCGAACGTCCCGAGGTGGCGCGGCTGGTCGAGGCGTTGCTCGCCGCGGAGGACGTCGATTCGCCGACCCTCGACGGACTCGGCCTTGCCGATGTCCTCCGCGAGCCGCCCGCCCTGGGGGGGCAGGCGATCGGTCCCTATACCCTCGAGCGCCTGCTCGGCGAGGGGGGCATGGGCACCGTCTGGCTCGGCCGCCGGAGTGACGGCGTGTTCGAGGGCGCGGCGGCGATCAAGCTCCTCCACCTCGGCGGGCTCGGTCCCGGCCGCGCGGAGCGCTTCCAGCGCGAGGCCACCCTGCTCGCCCGGCTCGACCATCCCAACATCGCCCGGCTGCTGGATGCGGGGGTCACGCCGGCCGGGCAGCCGTACCTGGTCCTCGAGCACGTGGACGGCGTGCGGCTCGACCGGCACTGCGCCGAACGCCGGCACCCGCTCGAGGAGCGGCTCAGCCTGTTCACCCAGGTCTGCGCCGCGGTGAGCGCGGCGCACCGGGCGCTCATCGTGCACCGGGACATCAAGCCGGCCAACGTGCTGGTCGCGGCCGACGGCCGGGTGAAGCTGCTGGACTTCGGCATCGCCAAGCTGATGGAGGACAGCACCCCGGGCGCCGGCCCCCAGACGACCCAGGCGCTGACGCCCGAGTTCGCCTCGCCCGAGCAGGTCCGCGAGGCGCCGGTGACGACCGCGGCGGACGTCTACGGACTCGGGCTCCTGCTGCACCTGCTGCTCACCGGGCGCCATCCCACGGGGTACGACTCCCGGACGCCGGCGGACTTCCTCCAGACCACGCTGGAGCGGGACCCGATGCGCGCGAGCGAGGCGGTGCTGCCATCACCCGGGTGGCCCCCGGCGGAGGCGGCGCGCCACGCCACCACCTTCGGGCTCACGCCGGGTGGCCTCCGGCGGCTCCTGCGCGGTGACCTCGACGTGATCATCGCGCGAGCCCTCCGCAAGGAGCCGGCGGAGCGCTACGCCAGCGCCGCGGAGCTGGCCGACGACATCGAGCGGCACCTGACCCACCAGCCGGTGCGGGCGCGCCCCGAATCGGCGTGGTACCTCGCCCGCAAGTACCTCCGGCGGCACCGGATGCTGGTCGGTGCGGCGGGCCTGACCCTGGCCACGCTGCTCGGCGCCACGTGGGTGACCACGCGCCAGATGCTCCGGGCCGAGCGGGAGAGGGACGAGGCGCAGGTCCAGCGGGATCGCGCGGTCTTCGAGGAACGGCGGGCGATCGCCTCGAGCGGGTTCATGCAGTCCCTGCTTGCCACCATGGGGCCTTCCGGCGAGAGGCTGGGTACGATCGAACTGCTCGACCGCGCCCGTGAGCTGCTGGAGCGCGACTATCGGGCGGACCCTCGCTTCGTGTCGCGGATGATGGTGGAACTGGGTGATCAGTACGACGCACTGTCCGATCTCCTCCCGCAGCGCGCGCTCCTCGAGCGCGCGCTGGCATTTGCGGTCGCGAGCGGCGACGCCGAGACACAGGCCCTCGCGGGGTGCGCCCTCGCGCGACGCCTCGCCAAGGTCGAGCGGGACCTCCCGGGGGTCCGGGAACACCTTGGAGCCGCCAGACGGGCGCTCGCAGGGCGCGCTCGCACCGGCGGCCGGACCCACGTCGAATGCCTCCTGGCGGAGGCCCGTGCTGTCGGTCTCGAAGGGCTTCGAGATTCGGCCCTCGGTCTCGCGTCCGCGGCCGTCGCGCTCGGGGAGGCGTCGGGGGACACCGCCTCGACGGCCTTCACCGACGCCCTCCTGGAGCTCGCCGAGCAGTTTCGCCTGCAGCAGCGGTGGCGCGACGCCCTGGGGGCCACCCGGCGGGCGACCGCCATCCTCCAACACATCGGCCGGTCGAGCACCCCGCAGGCGCTGACAGCGCGGCGCGGGGAGGGCACGCTGCTTCAGGGGCTCGGCGAGTACGATGCGGCGAACCGGGTGCTGACCGCCTGGGTCGCGGACGCCCGCGGCCTCGGGAGCCGGTTCGAGCCCTGGGTGGAGTTGACCGAGCTGTGGCAGGCCCGGATGCGGCGTGACCCGCGCGCCGCCGTCGCGCTGGGGCAGCGGAGACTCGAGCGGGCCCGACGCACGGGAAATCCGGTCGCGGTCCGGAACCAACTGTGGGAGGTGACCGGCGACCTGATCGATGCCGGTGACCTGCCCGAGGCCCGGGCCCGGTTCCGGGAGCTGATGGCCGACCTCCCACCGGAGGACAGTATCCTCGGACTGCAACTCGGTGGGCGCCTCGCGGAACGCGAGGGCCGCCTGCCGGAGGCGGGCGCGGCCTATCGCCGCTTCCTCCAGGCGGTGGGGTTTCCCGACCCGAGCGACTCGCGACTGTTCCACTTCCGGTACTACGTCCTGCGAGCGGGCGGCGTGGCCCTCCTGGCCGGCGACGCGGTAGCCGCGGAGTCCCTTGCGCGTCATTCCCTCCGCATCAGTGAGGTGCATGAGCACGACAGGTCCCGGAGCGGGGATGTCGGTCGCGCTCTCCTGCTGCTCGGCCAGGCCCGGGTCGCCCGGGCCGACACCATCGGCGGCCGGCTCACGATGCTTCGCGCAGTGGCACCGCTCCGCCGGGGCATGGGTCCGGACCACGCCGTCAGCCGGCAGGCAATGGAGCTGCTGGCGCCGCCGCGTCGGTGATCGCACTCGCTCGAGCGACCGGGGCATTAGATTTGCCCCTTGAACGGGCTCGCCCGGGAACCGGAGGCATTCCGTGAAGTGGTTGGCTGTTGCAGGCGCCTTGATGCTCGCGGCACCTGTCGCCGCGATGGGACAGCAGTCCTCGCTGGTGGGCACGTGGCGCGTCGCGAGCGGCGCCGACACCAAGGGTGGCCCGCGCGAGGTGATCATCCGTGCGGACTCGAGCGCGAGCTGGGGCGAGGAGACCGTCCGCTGGCGGCTCAAGCCGAAGAGCCGGATCGCGATCGCGATCGGGGACGAGTGGGAGGTGTACGAGATGAAAGTGGGCGCGAAGGAGCTTCGGCTCTCGGGAGGGGATCTGCAGGAGCCGATCACCCTCCGCCGCGTGGGACCGCCCACGCCTCGCCCCGCGGGCGTCAGCGTACCGGGGGCGCCACCGGAAGGCTGAGCTCCAGCGGCCCCAGCACGTGGTGCTGCCGGGCCACGTGCAGCGCGCCGCCGAATCCCACCGCCGCCAGCGCGGGGCCGACCGTGCCCCGCGCATCCACTTCCGTATTGCACCGCTCGCTCAGGTGCGCCAGCACGACGTGGGCGAGTCCCGGATGGACCAGCTCCCCCAGCAGCTCGGCGCAGGCGCGATTGGAGAGGTGGCCGCCCGCCCCCGCGATCCGCTGTCGGACCGCCGCCGGGTACTCGGAGGTGCGGAGCAGCACCTCGTCGTGATTGGCCTCCAGCACCAGCGCCGAGAGCTCCCGGAGAAACCACCGCAGCGCCGCCGACGGCCTCCCCAGATCGTACGCGACCCCCACCGCCGGGCCGTCGCCGATCCGCACCCGGAGCGCGAGCGGCTCCGCCGCGTCGTGGCTCGTGGGGCAGCCCTCGACCACGAAGGGGCCGGCCTCGGCCGACTGCCCCAGGGTGACGCGACGATGCCGGAGCCAGGGTGACCGGGGAAGGAGCGCACCGTAGGTGCCGGCGGAGCAGAGCAGGGGCACCCCCAGGCGCTTGGCCAGCATCGGTGCGCCGGTGGCGTGGTCGCCGTGCTCATGGGTGAGCGCGATGCCGACGAGGTGGTCGAGCGCGAGGCCCGCGGCCGCGGCCCGCCGCTCGAGCTCCCGGGCGCTGAAGCCGGCGTCCACCAGCAGGACGGCACCCTCCGCCGCGACCGCGAGCGCATTCCCCTTCGATCCGCTCCCCAGCACGACGAGGCGCATCAGCGCCCCGCGAGCCGGGCCCAGGTGGCCCGGAGCGACGCCTCGACCGCCGGGGTGACCGCCACGTGGCGGCGCGGGAGCACCCGCTTCGCGACCTCCACGAAGCCTGCCTCCGACATGCGCTCGGCGCCGGCGAGCCCCCACGCGAACGGCGGCACCCACTTCGGCACCGGCCCGGCGCCGAAGACGTTGGCGCCCGCGCCGATGATCGTGCCGGTGCCGAACAGGGTGCCGATGGCGGTCTTGGCGTGGTCGCCGACGAGGCTGCCGAGGAACTGGCGACCGGTGGCGATCCGCGTGCCGGCGGGCTCGAGCGCCACCTCGCCGTAGGTGTTCTTGAGGTTGGACGTGATCGTGCCCGCGCCCAGGTTGGCCCACAGCCCGACCACCGAGTGGCCCACGAAGCCGTCGTGGCTCTTGTTGGCGAAGCCGAGGAAGACCGAGGCGGCTACCTCGCCGTGGATCCGGCACTCGGGACCGAGCACCGAGCCCCGCACCGCCCCCCCCAACACCCTGGTGGCCGGGCCCACGAAGAGCGGGCCCTCGAGCCGCGTGCCGGCGCGCACTTCCGCGCCCTCCTCGATCACGATGGCGCCCGCCCGGACGTCGAACACGACGCCCGGTTCCACCAGTTCGCTCAGGATGAGGACGTCGCCCGGATCCCCCAGCACGATCGACCCCGGGGGCAACTCGAACCCGCCCGCGTCGGCGAGGGCGCCCTGACAGTCGGCCGGGAGGAAGAGCTCGAGCGCGGTGAGCAGGTCCCAGGCGCCTTCGAGCACCAGGCCGCCGATCTCGGACGCGGGCCCCTCGTCGGACGGCCCCTCCCACCTCGCTCCCTCCGGCACGACCCAGCCGACCGTCCGGCCCTCGTGCGCCAGCCGGCCCGATGCGGGCAGCTCCACCGCCTCACCGCTCGGAGCGAACCACGCCGCCGCGATGATCGCGGGGCCCTCGACGTGGCCGTGAGCCTCCACCGGTGGGACCCCGTCCTCGGCGAAACCGAGCACATGGTCGCCGACGATGGCGGCCGCCTCGAGACCGGTGACCGCTTCCCATCGCTCCCGGATGCGCCACACGCCGGCCCGGAGTTCCGCCACCGGTCGGCAGCCGGCAAAGGGCGCCCAGCGCGCCTCGGGCGCGGGTTCGAGCAGGAGGAGTCGGGTCATGGCAGGTCCCGCACCCCCGGCGGCAGGCCGTCGAGCACCCGCTTCAGGTCGGCGGCCATGCGGCGGTGCAGCACGAGGGTACGCCCATTGGCGCGCACGACCACGACGTCCCGCACGCCGGCCACGACGACGGGCTCGCCCTCTGCCCACACCACGCAATCGTGCGCGTCGTGCAGGAACACCGGGCCCACCGTCACGTTGCCGTCCCGGTCCCGGGGGCGCACCCGGGCGAGGGCGTCCCAGGTGCCGACGTCGTCCCATGGAAACGTGCCGGCCACCACCGCCACCCGGTTGCTCCGCTCGAGCACGCCCACGTCGATGGACACCGGCGTCACCGCGGCGAAGAACCCGGCGGAATCACCCGCGTCGAGGCGGGACAGGTGGGGCGCCACCTCCGGCGTATGGTCGCGCACCTCGGCGAGGAGCCGGGAGGCGGTCCAGGCGAAGAGCCCCGTGTTCCACAGGGCCCCGCCCGCCAGGAGGTCGAGCGCTCGCGCCGCATCCGGCTTCTCGGTGAAGTGCGCCACGTGGCGGGACCCGGCGTCGAGCGCCGGCCCGGGCACGATGTATCCGTAGCCGGTCTCCGGCCGCGTGGGCACGACGCCCACGGTCACGAGCTGGTCATGCCGCCGCGCCGTCTCGAGCGCCAGCGTCGCGGAACCGCGGAACGCCGTGTCGTCGCCGATCGCCCAGTCCGCGTGCATGGCGAGAACCTCGGCCTCCGGATCGCGACGTCGGGCCTCGTGCGTGCCCCAGACGAGCGCGGGTGCCGTCGAGGCGGCCCGCGGCTCGACCAGCACGTTCTCCGGGGCGAGGCCGAGCAGCGGCTGGAGCCGGGGTGCCAGTGTCGCGTTGGTCAGGAGCAGGATCCGCTCCCGGGGCACCAGCCCGTGGAGGCGGGCCACCGCCTCCTCCGCGGTGGAGTGCGCCCCGGCGAGGGGCAGCAGGTGTTTCGGGTTGGCGGGGGTGCTGAGGGGCCAGAAGCGGCTGCCGGAGCCGCCGGCCAGGAGGAGTGCCCAGCGCATCGGTGGCGGGGGACCCCCCCTCAGAGCATCGCGGCGAGGGCCTCGCCCTGCCGCTCGAGGTCGAAGAGCAGGACGCCCGCATTCGTGTCCGGGGCGGCGAGCACCACCAGGCCCGTCTCGCGCGGTCCCGGCAGCACCGCCGCGAGGCCGCCGGCGTATTCCGCGGCGAGCAGGCGGAGCGGTCCCCGCCCCGTGGCCGGCCCGAGGGCCCGGGCCCGCTGCATCAGCGTCGCCCCCAGCGCCGCCAGCTCGTCCCAGTCCGCCGGGGTGCCGGCGTGCGCGATCGGCAACCCCTCGTCGCTCACGATCAGGACGGTGGACACGTCGGGACGCGCGGCGAGCCGGTCGAGATGGGCGCGCAGGTCTGGCATCGGTTCCGGGAGCGGGGAAGGGTTGGCGGAACGTAGGGGTCCGGGATGCCGAAGTCAAGAAAACACGGTGGGTTGACCCCTCTCCGCGCGGCCGGGTAAACTTCCCCCGTGCCGCGCCATCCCGTCCTCCTGGCCGCCGCCGCCGTGCTCCTTGCGGCCGCGTGCGACGACCCGAACGAGCTCCCCGACCCGACGCTGCAGAACGTCGTGGACACGGTCACGATCAACGCCGTCCGCGGCACGCCTCCCAACGTGCCCGCCGCGTTCGACCTGGTGGACTCGCGGCCGGTCCGCCTCGACCAGACGATCTCGTTCGACTTCATCTTCGACCTGACCGACGACCTCGACCCCGTCTTCGTCCCCATCGACCTCCTCGGACTGGTGCCGGACGGGTCCGTGCCTCCCGGGTTCATCCCCCAGATGGTGCCGTTCGAGGAGGTGACCGCCGCGGTCCAGAACGGGTATTCCCAGGGCGACACCCTGCGGTTCGCCGAGGGCGACGTCGTGATGGCCCGGTCGCGGTTGACCTGCACGAGCTACGGCGGCCTCCCGCTCTACGGAAAACTCCACATCATCGACGTGGACTCGGTGGCCCGGCAGGTGACCTTCGAGCATCTGGTGAATCTCAACTGCGGCTACCGCGGGCTCGAGCCCGGGCTGCCCAGGCGATAGCCGGATGATCGACGTGCGGCGGCTCCGCGCCGACCCGGGGGGAGTCCGTGCGGCGCTCGCGCGGCGGGGCGACGCGGCGGTCCTCGCGGTGCTCGACCGGGTGCTGGAACTGGACCGCCGCCGGCGCGAAGTGCTGACCGAGGTCGAGGCGCTCAAGGCCCGGCGGAACGCCGAGAGCGAGGAGGTCGCGCGCCGGAAGCGGGCCGGGGAGCCCGCCGACGAGCTCACCGCCACCCTCAAGGCCTCGGGCGAGCGCGTCAGGGCGCTCGATGTCGAGGTCCGCGAGGTGGACGCGGGGCTCGAGGACGCGCTGCTCGGCATCCCCAACCTCCCGCTGCCCGGCATCCCCGATGGCGACGCGACGCGGAACCGGGTCCTCCACACCTGGGGTGAGCCGCCCCGGCTCGACTTCGAGCCCAGGGCGCACTGGGACCTGGGCGCGGCGCTGGGGCTCTTCGACCTGCCCCGGGGCGCGAAGGTGGCGGGGTCCGGCTTCCCGGTCTACACCGGGCTCGGCGCCCGGCTGGTGCGGGCGCTGGCGAACCTGATGCTCGACCTGCACGTCACGGAGCACGGCTACGTCGAGATCGCTCCCCCCTATCTGGTCAACCGCGCCGCGATGACGGGCACGGGGCAGTTGCCCAAGTTCGAGGAGGAGCTCTACGCGGTGCCGCTCGACGGGCTCTACCTGATCCCGACGGCCGAGGTGCCGGTGACCAACCTGCACCGGGACGAGATCCTCGACGCCGCCGACCTCCCGCGGGGCTACGTCGCGTGCACCCCCTGCTTCCGGCGCGAGGCCGGGGCCGGCGGGAAGGACACGCGAGGGCTCATCCGGGTGCATCAGTTCGACAAGGTGGAGCTGGTGCGGTTCTGCCGGCCGGAGGACTCCCCCGCGGAGCACGAGCGGCTGCTGGGTCATGCCGAGGCGGTGCTCCGCCGACTCGGGATCCCGTACCGGGCGCTCGAGCTCGCCGCCGGCGACACCGGTGCCGCGAGCGCCCGCACGGTGGACCTCGAGGTGTGGGCAGCGGGCGTGGGCGGCTGGCTCGAGGCGTCGAGCGCGAGCACGTTCACCGACTACCAGGCGCGCCGCGCGAACATCCGCTTTCGCCCGGCGGCGGGGGCCAAGCCGGAGTTCGTCCACACGTTGAACGCCTCCGGGGTCGCGTTCCCCCGGACGATCATCGCCCTCCTCGAGAACAACCAGGCCGCCGACGGATCGGTCCACGTGCCGGACGCCCTGGCCCGCTACCTCGGCACGGACCGCCTCGTCCCGCGTGCGTGACCGTCGCGCCCGCCGGCTCGCCCCGTGGCTTGCGGTGGTCCTGGTGGCGCTGCTGGCCGGATTCAGCCTGGGCACCACCCTCGTGGTCGCCCGGCACCTGCGGGAGGATGCCCTGGCACTGAGCCGGCTCTACGCCGGGGTGTTCGACGGGCTCAACACTCCCGAGGAGGGGGCGGAGCTCCAGGCGCTGCTGGGACTGGCGGAGGAAGTGAAGGGGACCGGGATCCCGCTCGTGCTCACCGACGGGACCGGCCGGGTGGCCGCGACGGCGAACCTGCCGTTCGAGGCGGAGCTCGACGATCCCCGGATCCGCGACTACGCCCGCCGGCTCGACCGGCAGAATCCCCCGCTCGTCAACGAGCTGGGCGGCACCGTGCATTTCGGACCGGTCCCGTTCCGCGAGCAGCTGGTGCTCCTGGCGGTGCTGCAGGCGGCGACACTGGTGTGCATGGTCCTGGTCGGCCGGTACGCCTACCGGAATGCGATGGCGGCGCAGCGCGACCGGCTCTGGGTGGCGATGGCGCGGGAGGCGGCCCACCAGATGGGCACCCCGCTCACGAGCCTCGAAGGCTGGATCGAGCAGGTCCGGTCGCGCCCTGCGCCTCCGGCGGGCCTCGCCGAGCACCTCGCGGCGGACGCCGAGCGGCTGGACCGCGTCGCCCAGCGCTTCGAACGGATCGGCAACGACGCCAAGCGGGAGCCGGTCGGGCTGGGGGCGGTGGCCGACCGGGTGGCCGGCTACTTCCGGCCGCGCCTGCCGCGGCACGCCAACCCGATCACGCTCACCGTGCTGGCCGCCGGGAGCGGGCCGGTGGTCAGCGGGGACCCGGTGCTGCTCGAGTGGGCGCTGGAGGCGCTGGTCAAGAACGCCATCGACGCCCTCCAGGGCCGCGCCGGCGCCATCACCATCGAGGTCGGCACCCAGGGCGAGCATGGGGTGGTCCGGGTGCGCGACGACGGCCCGGGCGTGGCGGGCGAGGTGCGCCGGCGGCTCTTCGAGCCCGGCGTGACGACCAAGGAGCGAGGCTGGGGGATCGGGCTCGCGCTCACCCAGCGCGTCGTCGAGGACGCGCACGGCGGAAACCTGACCCTCGAAGCCAGCGAAACCGGCGCATCCTTCCTGATCGAGCTTCCGCTGTCCGAGGCCTGACGTGCACGTCCTGACCGCCACCCCGCTCAATCCGGCCCAGCGCCGGGCAGTGGAGCACGTCCACGGCCCGATGCTCGTGCTGGCCGGCGCGGGGTCGGGCAAGACCCGCGTGCTCACCGCCCGGATTGCGCGGCTGATCGAGGCCGAGGGCGTGCCGGCCGAGCGGATCTTCGCCGTCACGTTCACCAACAAGGCCGCCGGCGAGATGCGGGAGCGGGTGGGTCGGCTCCTGGGCCGGGACCCCGCGGGCCTCTGGATCGGGACCTTCCACGCCCTCTCCGCCCGGCTGCTCCGCCGGGAGGCGGAGCGGCTCGGCTTCACCCGCCAGTTCACGATCTACGACGAGGACGACCAGCAGCGGCTCCTCCGGCGGCTGATGGACGAGCGGAACATCTCCACCAAGGCGTTCCCGCCGCGGGCGGTGCAGTCGCGCATCTCCGCGGCGAAGAACCGGATGCAGCCGCCCGAGGACCTGGCGGCGGCATCCACCTTCGACCCGCTCGGTCGCGCCGCGGCCGAGGTCTACGTGGCGCTCGGCCCCGCGCTCCGGGCCGCGAACGCCATGGACTTCGACGACCTGCTCCTCCACCCGCTGGCGCTCTTCCGGGATCACCCCGACCGGCGTGCCTGGTGGGCGGAGCGGTTCGCCTTCGTCCTCGCCGACGAATTCCAGGACACCAACCGCGCGCAGTACCAGCTCCTCCGCCACCTCGGCGCGCACGGCAACGCCTTCGCCGTGGGCGACGATGACCAGTCCATCTACGGCTGGCGCGGCGCCAACGTCGGGAACATGCGGGACTTCCTCGCCGACTTCCCCGGGGCCGAGACCGTCCGGTTGGAGGAGAACTACCGCTCCACCCAGGTGGTGCTCGACGCCGCCAATGCCGTGATCGCGGAGAACCGCGGTCGGCTCGGGAAGACGCTCCGGGCCACGCGCCGGGGGGGCGAGCCGATCACGCTGCTCGCCGCGGCCGACGAGCGGGACGAGGCCGAGTGGATCGTGGGCGAGCTCCGCGAGCGTGCCGCCCGGGGCGACTGGCGCTATGGCGAGATGGCCGTCCTCTACCGGACCAACGCCCAGTCGCGCGCGCTCGAGGAGGCCTTCCGGCGCGGGGCGGTCCCCTACCGGATTGTCGGCGCCATCAGCTTCTACGACCGGATGGAGGTGAAGGACCTGCTGGCCTACCTCCGGCTGGTGGCCAATCCGGCCGACGGGGAGGCGTTCCTCCGGGCCATCGGCGTGCCCCGACGCGGCCTGGGCGAGGCCAGCGTGGCCCTCCTGGCCGACGCGGCGCGTCGCTGGGGCCGCCCCCTGCTGGAGACCGCCGCCGTCGCCGAACGGGTGGAGGGACTCCGCCCCAACGTGCGCCAGGCCTTCCAGGACTTCGCGACGTTCATCCTCGGGCTCCGGGAGCGGAGTGCCGGATGGCCGCCGGCCCAGCTCATCGAGCACCTCTGCGAGGCGCTCGACTACGAGAGCCACCTCCTCAAGGAGGGGCCCGAGGGGCAGGACCGGTGGGACAATGTGCGGGAGCTGGTCGCGGCGGCGGCCGAATGGTCGGAGGAAGTGGACGCCGGCGAGGGGGAGGGAACCCCGCTCGAGCGGTTCCTCGCCGACGCCGCGCTCCAGAGCGCGGCTGACACCAGTGCCGGCGCCGAGGAGGGGGTCACCCTGATGACCCTGCATACCGCGAAGGGCCTCGAGTGGCGCGCCGTGGTCCTCGCCGGGATGGAGGACGGGCTCTTTCCCCTCGCCCGGGCCGAGGAGCAGGAGGACGGTCTGGAGGAGGAGCGCCGGCTCTGCTACGTCGGCCTCACCCGGGCGATGGACAAGCTGTACCTGACCTGGGCGCGCTCCCGGCGGCGGGGCGGGGAACTGCGGCCGAGCCGCGGCTCCCGCTTCCTCCACGCCCTCCCGCCGACCGGGCTCGACGAGCGGCGGACGGCGGTGGCGGCCGACGCCGTCCGCTGGAGTGCGTGGGGCGGCGGGGGATGGGACACCGCGAGCCGACGGGGCGGGCCCTCCGGCGGGCCGTCCGGGACCGGACCCGCGGTGGCGGAGGAATCCCAGGATGCGCCGCGCTTCGTGAAGGGTGAGCGGGTGCGGCACCGCCGGTTCGGCGCCGGCACCATCCAGGCACTTCAGGGCGTGGGCAAGGACCTGAGGGTCACGGTGGCGTTCGACGACGAGGCGGCCGGCATCAAGCAGCTGCTCGTCGCCTATGCAGGCCTCGAGCGCGAGGAATGGGAGGGAGCATGAGCCTGACCCGGGAACAGGTCGAGCGGGTGGCGCGACTGGCGGAACTGCATGTCCCGGCGGAGGAGCTCCCCGCCCTGGCGACCCAGATCGCGCGCATCGTGGACTACGTCGGGCAGCTCGGCGAGGTCGGCGCCGACGAGGAGGCGCCGCCCTTCCTCGCCGGTCCGGCGGCCTCGCCCCTGCGCGAGGACGTGGTGCGTCCCCAGCCGCTCGCCCGCGGGCCCGAGGCGTTCGCCCCCGAATTCCGCGACGGCTTCTTCGTCGTGCCCCGCCTCGGCCACCTGGAGGATCTGTGACCCGGGCGCTCGACGCCGCGCGCGCCACCGCCCGGCGCCTCGAGGCGGCGGCGGCCCTCAACGCGACGCTGCACTGGTCCGCCGACGCGCTCGAGGCCGAGGCCCGGCGCGCCGACGCCGAAGCGCCCCGCGGGCCGCTCTACGGGATGCCCATCGCCGTCAAGGACAACATCCTCACCACGGACGCCCCCACCACTTGCGGTTCGCGGATCCTCGAGGGCTACGTCTCGCCCTTCGAGGCCACCGCCATCCGCCGGCTCCGGGCCGCCGGCGCGCTCATCGCCGCGAAGGCGAACCTCGACGAGTTCGCCATGGGGTCGTCCACCGAGCATTCGGCCTTCGGACGGGTGCACCACCCCCTCGACCCGGCGCTGGTGCCGGGCGGGTCGTCGGGCGGCTCGGCGGCCCTGGTGGCGGCGGGGGTGGTGCCCGCGGCCCTGGGGACGGAGACCGGCGGCTCGGTGCGCCAGCCGGCGGCGTTCTGCGGCGTGGTGGGAGTGAAGCCGGGGTACGGCCGGGTGAGCCGATACGGCCTGGTGGCCTTCGGTTCGTCGCTCGACTGCATCTCGAGTTTCGGGCGGAGCGTGGCGGACGCCGCCATGGTCCTCTGCGCGATGAGCGGACACGACCCCGAGGACGCCACCTCGCTGCCGGGGCCGCCCCTCGCCCTGCCCGCACCGCGGGCCGACCTCCGCGGGCTCACGATCGGGATCCCGCGCGAGTACCTGCCCGACGACCTCGACCCGGGAATCCGCGCCGGGGTGGACCGGGCGCTGGCGACGATGCGCGAGCTCGGTGCCGCGATCCGGGATGTCTCGCTCCCGCACGCGAAGTACGCGGTGCCGACCTACTACGTGATCGCCCCCGCCGAGGCCGCGAGCAACCTGGCGCGCTACGACGGGGTGCGGTACGGCCCGCGCCGGCTCGGCCCCGCGGGCGACCTGGCCTCGCTGTACCGCACCACGCGCGGCGAGGGCTTCGGCCCGGAAGTGCGCCGCCGGATCCTGGTGGGCACGTATGTCCTGTCGGCCGGCTACTATGACGCCTACTACCGGAAGGCCCAGCAGGTCCGTGCCCTCATCGCCGAGGACTTCCGGCGGGTGTTCGCCAGCGGGGTGGATCTGGTCTTCACCCCCACCACGCCGACCACGGCGTTCCGCGCCGGGGCGAACACCGCCGACCCGGTGGCGATGTACCTGGCGGACGTCTTCGTGTGCTCGGCGAGCCTGGCGGGGATCCCGGCGATGAGCCTGCCGATCGGCCGGTCCGCCGGCCTCCCCGTGGGGGGGCAGTTGATCGCGCCGGCGCTGGGCGAGGGGGCGATGCTCTCGGCGGCGGCGGCGCTTGAGGCGGCGGTGGACGGCACCGCGGAGGTTCGCTGATGGGCTGGGAGACGATCATCGGCCTCGAGGTCCACGTCCAGCCGACCACCCGGTCGAAGATGTTCTGCGGCTGCGCGAACAGCTTCGGTGATCCGCCGAACACCAACGTCTGCCCGGTCTGCCTCGGGCTGCCGGGGGCGCTCCCCGTGCCGAACGGCGAGGCGGTGCGCCTCGGCGTGGTGGGGGCCCTGGCGCTCGGCTGCGCGGTGCACCCGACCTCGATCTTCGCCCGAAAGAACTACTTCTATCCCGACCTCCCCAAGGGCTACCAGATCTCCCAGTTCGACCGGCCGCTCGCCACCGGGGGCGCCGTGCGCTGCGAGTCGCCCGATCGCGGGCCCATCACCGTCTCGATCACGCGACTCCACCTCGAGGAGGATGCCGGGAAGTCACTCCACGACCGCTTCCCCGGGAAGACGGCGGTGGACTTGAACCGGTGCGGCACCCCGCTCTGCGAGATCGTCTCCGGTCCGGACCTCCGCTCCCCGGCCGAGGCGCGCGCCTACCTGGTCGCGCTCCGTCAGCTGCTCGTCTACGCCGGGGTGAGTGACTGCTCGATGGAGAAGGGCACGCTCCGGGTGGACGCGAACCTCTCGGTGCGCCGTGCCGGCCAGGAGGCGTTCGGCACCAAGACCGAGATCAAGAACCTCAACAGCTTCGCCTTCGTCGAGAAGGCGCTCGAGGCGGAGCGCGAGCGGCAGGTGGGGCTCCTCGAGGGGGGCAGCCGCGTGGAGCAGGTCACCCTCCTCTTCAACGCCGGGAGCGGCGAGCTCCGGGTGGCGCGGGTGAAGGAGGAAAGCCATGACTACCGCTACTTCCCCGATCCCGACCTTCCTCCGCTCGAGCTCGTCCCCGCCTGGATCGAGGCGCAGCGCGCCGCGCTGCCGGAACTGCCGGAGGCGCGGCGGGCGCGCTACGCTGCGCGGTTCGGCCTCCCGGCCTACGACGTGGGGGTGCTGACCGCGGAACCCGAGACGGGCGCCTACTTCGAGGCGGTGCTCGCCGCCGGCGCCGAGCCGAAGGTCGCCGCGAACTGGGTGATGGGCGAGGCGCTCGGGTCCCTGCGGGACGGCGGGGCGTTCGCGGTGGCACCCGCGAGGCTGGCCGAGCTGATCGCACTCGTTGGTGATGGCACGGTGAGCCATCAGGCGGCGAAGAAGGTCTACGCCGAGCTCGCGGCCACCGGTGACGCGGGCCCGAAGGCGGTCGCCGAGCGGCTCGGGCTGGTCCAGGTGGGGGACGAAGCCGCGCTGGTCGCCTGGGTGGACGCCGTGCTCGCGGCGCACCCGGGGGAAGTCGGGCGGTTCCGCGCCGGCGAGGCGAAGCTGCTCGGGTTCTTCACCGGCCAGGTGATGAAGGCGAGCCAGGGGAAGGCCGACCCCAAGAAGGTCCAGCCGCTTCTCCAGGCCCGGCTGCGCGGCTGATCCCTCAGGGCGAGGGTGGCGGCGAGAGTTCCGGGTACAGGGCCCGGTAGATCTCCCGGTTGCGCTGCACCACCCGCACGTAGTCACGGGTCTCGCGGAAGGGGATGCGCTCCGCGTAGAGCTCCGGGTCCTCGGCTCCGGTCCGTTCGTCCCATCGTGCCACACGGGTGCTCCCGGCGTTGTACGCCGCGAGCACCCGCACCGTTTCCGGGAACCGGGAGGTCATCTCCGCCAGGTGGACCGTCCCCACCTCCAGGTTGACGTCCGGCTGCCAGAGGAGCTCCGGGGCCCACACCGGATAGCCCAGGCCCCGGGCGGTGCGGGCCCCGACGTCGGGCATCACCTGCATCAGCCCCCGCGCGCCGGCCGCGCTGGTGGCCGAGGGGTTGAACGTGGACTCCTGCCGGATCAGCCCGGCGACGAGCGCCGGATCGAGGCCGTGATCCCGGGCGAGGGCGCGAATTCCCTCGCCCAGCATGAGCGGGTAGACCAGGCGGAGGGTCGCCGTGGTTCGTGGGGCGCCCCGCCCGATCGCCCGCCAGCCCAGTTCGATTGCGCGCCACGGCTTCGCGTGCCGGAGGAAGCCCGCCGCGGTGGCGAGTTGGCGCTCGAGGGATTGGTCGGCGTCGGCGAGCAGCCGGTCGTACTCCGCCTGCGCCTCGGGGAGGAGTCCGAGCGCCTGGAGTGCCTCGGCCCGGTCGAGGGCGGCCTCGAGGTCGGGGGACGGCGCCGGAAGTGCGCTGTCCGCGATCGGGCTCCACGACGCAGCCCCGAGGCGGGCGGTCGCGAGAGCCCCGTAGTAGGACGACGGATCGGCCCGCCGCACCTGCTCCCACCGGTCGCGGGCCCGGGCGGAGTCGCCGACCGCGGCCCAGCTCCGCCCCGCCCAGTAGAGGGCGCCGAGCGCCTCCGGGCTCGAGGGGTGCTTCAGGGTGACCGAGTCGAATTCGGCGGCGGCAGTGTCGCGGTGACCCAGCGCGAACGCGATGACCGCGGCCTGGTACCGTCCGAGGGCCCCGAAGCGGGTGCCCGGGAATTCGCGGCCCGCCCGCAGGTAGGCTGTCCGGGCGTCGGCGTCCCGGCCCTCGTCGATCGCGAGATCGGCGAGGAGGATGAGCGAGATGGCCGCGGCCGTGTCCCGCGGCGAGGTGCTGAGGACCCGGCGAAGCGCGGCGCGCGCCGGCTCGAGCCGCCCGGACCGGAGGAGCGCGCGGGCCCGCAGGTAGGCTGCCTGCGGGGCGAGAGCCGATGGGGGCCTCACCCGCGCGTACATCTCCGCGGCCTCGGCATAGCGACCGAGCCGCTCCAGCATCCCGGCATGGAGCAATCGGTCGTTCGGGACCACGAGCCCAGCCTCCGCCGCACGCTTGAACGCCTGATCCGCACGCGGGCGTGGGCCGGAGCGCACGGCACTCCGGAAGACCACCAGCTCCTCCGCCGCCGCGAGCCGGCCGAAGGCGAGGTCGAGCACGCCCACCGCCCGCTCCGCATCGGCGCGGCCCGGGCGTTCCCGGACGAGGTCCACCAGCCGCCCGCGCACGGCGGTACTCTCGGCGCGGTCCGGGGCGGCAGCCAGCGCGGCGGCCAGCGCACGCTGGCGCTCCCCGGCACGGGTCCACGCCCCCGCCGCGCCGGACCAGTTCCGCGCGCGTTCGAGCGCCTGGGCATCCGACCGTGCGGCACGTTCGCGCGCGAGTGGCAGCGTCAGCTCGGCGTCGAGCTGCGCGCGGGCGGCGCTGTCGGGTGAGACCGCCATGGCCCGGAGCCGCAGCCAGTCCGCGATGTCCGGCAGGAGGCCCGCGGCGGCCGAATAAGCGGCGGCCGCCTCGGCGAACCGCGACAGCCGGTCCTCCGCCCGCGCGAGCAGCACGAGACGGCGGCCACGCTCATGCAGGTCGGCGGAATCGACGAGGGCGACCGCGCGGGCGGCCCGTGCCTGCGCAGCGGTGTCCGCGCGATGGGCCAGCGCCGCCTCGGCGAGGAGGGCGTGGCCGCGACCCCCGCTCAGCGAGTCGAGCCAGGCTGCGCCGGACAGGAGCCGCTCGACTTCGCCCCAGCCCTCCCACGCCGCGGCGGCCTCCGCCGCCAACAGCACGGCCGCCGGCGTTCGGGTCGTGGAGTCGGCGAGGATCGGCGCGAGCATCCGGGTCGAGCGCCAGGGCAGGCCGGACTCGAGAGCCGACCGCGCCGCCGCGAGGGCCGGGTCCGCCGACTGGGCGCCCCCCGGTTCGGTCGTGCACCCCGCCAGTGCCAGCGCGGCAAGCAGCCTGAGCCAGGCGCGCCGGTCAGCCACGGCGGTTCCCGAAGTGCTCGGTGTACCGCCTCATGGCCGCCCGCACGACCTCACGGGCGGCGCCGGCGTCGCGGAACCCGCGGCTCTCGGTGGCGCTTCCCTCGAGCGCCTTGTACACCGTGAAGAAGTGCTCCACCTCGCGGAGCAGGTGCTTCGGGAGGTCGTGCAGGTCGTGGACACCTTCGGCGTACGGGTCGTGCGTAGGGACGGCGATCACCTTCTCGTCGTTCGCCCCCCTGTCCACGAGCAGGAAGAGGCCCACCGGGCGCACCTGCACCAGGCAGCCGGGAAAGACCGGCTCCGTCATGACGCAGATCACGTCCAGCGGGTCATCGTCCTCGGCGTACGTCTGCGGGATGAAGCCGTAATCGCCGGGGTAATGGACCGCGCTGTGCAACACCCGGTCGAGCTTGAAGAGCCCGATTTCCTTGTCGAGCTCGTACTTGTTCCGTTCGTTGGCCGGGATCTCGATCACCGCCGTCAGGACGTCCGGCGGAGTCGGCCCCGGAGGGATGTCGTGCCAGGGATGGAAGGCTCGGCGTTGCAGTAGGGTCATCGGGTCAGCCGGTGAAGGTCGCTGTCCGGAGGGGGGTGGGGGGGATCCCCAGCATGGGTGGAATCTACCCCGGCCGAGCGTCCGAGGCAGCCGGCGCGCCCTCAAGTGTGACTTGAGGTCCGTTACGCTATATTCCTGCCCGCAACGGCTTTCGGAGTCACCTCACCACCCTTGGAGCTGGCGGGCGAATGGAAGTTCAGGTATTCGGCCGGAGGAAGTGCCCCGACACCCGCAAGGCGCTCCGGTTCTTCGCCGAGCGCCGGGTGAAGTCGCATTTCGTGGACCTCGATGTCCGGCCGGCCAGCCCCGGCGAGCTTCGCCGCTTCGTCCAGAGGTTCGGGGTGGAGGCCCTGCTCGACCGGGAGGGGAAGCGGTTCGCCGAGCGCGGGCTGCAGGCGGCGCGCTACGGGGAGGAGGCCTGGCTGGAGCGGCTGGCGGATGACCCCGGCCTGCTCCGCACCCCGCTGGTCCGCTGGCAGCAGCGCCTGACGGTCGGACCGGCGGAGGGGGAGTGGCGGGCCTGGATGGGCCGGCCGGAGGTGCCGTGACGATCGTCTCGCTCTCCGGGGTCTCCGTGCGGTTCGGGGCCGATGTCCTCCTCGCGGACGTGGGGTTCTCCGTCGGGCGTGGGGAGCGCTGGGGCGTGGTCGGCCGGAACGGGTCGGGAAAGACCACGCTGTTCCGGCTCCTCCTCGGGGAGCAGGAGCCGACGACCGGGTCGGTGTTCGTCGCACCGGGGCTTCGCGTGACGGTGCTCGAGCAGCACCGGGACTTCGGAGTCGCCGCCACGGTCTGGGAGGCGGCCGCCGGCCCCTTCGCCGACCTGCTGGCCCTGGAGCAATCGCTCGCGGAGCAGGCCCATGCGCTGGGGGGCGGCGATCCGGCGGCGCTCGAGCGCTACGGCCACGACCTCGAGCGGTTCGAGCGCGAGGGTGGCTACGCTGTCGCTGCGCGGGTGGACGCCGTGCTCCACGGGCTCGGGTTCGACCCCGAGGCGGCGCGACACACCCCGGTGGCCGCCCTGTCGGGTGGGGAGCGGGGCCGGCTGGGGCTCGCGCGGCAGCTCGCCGCGCCCGCCGACCTCCTCCTCCTCGACGAACCCACCAACCACCTCGATCTCGAGACCACGCGATGGCTGGAAGGGCACCTCCGCGGGCTCGACTGCGCCGTGCTCCTCATCAGCCACGACCGGGCGTTCCTCGACGCGATCGTGGATCACGTCCTCCACCTGGAGGGCGGCGCGGCCACGGCGTACACCGGCGGCTACGCGGCCTTCGTCCGGCAGCGCGCCGACCGCCGGCTCGCGGGGCAGCGGGCCTACGACCAGCAACGGCGGCAGATCGCGGCCACCGAGGACTTCATCCGGCGGAACATCGCGGGCGGGAACAGTACGCAGGCAAGGGGCCGCCGCCGCCGGCTTGCGGCGCTCCCGCGCCTGAGCCCGCCCCCGGGAGCGGCAGGGGCGATGGACATCGCCTTCGCCGAGCCGGAGCGGGGCGGCGACCTGGTGCTCGCGTTGGACGGCGTGGGGGTCGCAGCGGGCGGGCGCACGCTGCTCCGCGACTTCACCGCCACCGTGCGCCGCGGCGAGGTGGTCGGCCTGGTGGGGCCGAACGGGGCGGGGAAGACCACGCTGCTCCGCGCCCTCCTCGGCGAGCGTCCCGCCGCGGAGGGCACCGTCCGGCTCGGGGAAGGGGTCCGGACCGCGTGGTACCGGCAGGATCTGGCGCAGGTGCCGGCGGAGGCGACGGTCTACGACGCGATCGCGGAGCTCCGGCCCGCGTGGAACCGCGGTGCCATCCAGAACCACCTGGGTGCGTACGGCTTCAGCGGGGATACGGTCTTCCGCCGGTGCCGACTGCTCTCCGGCGGCGAGCAGGCACGCGTGGCCCTCGCCATGATGGTCCTCGAGCGGGCCAACTTCCTCATCTTCGACGAACCGACCAACCACCTCGACGTGGAGTCGATCGAGGCGCTCGAGGACGCGATTGCCGCGTTCGAGGGCACCGTCCTCCTGGTCAGTCACGACCGGGCACTCCTCGAATCGCTGGTGGAGCGGGTCTGGGTGCTCCACGCGGGACGGATCACCGACTGGCCCGGGTCATTTGCGGAATGGGAGGAACGGAGCCGCGAGCGCGCCCACGCCGCCGCGGTCGCGGCCGCCGAGGAGGAATCGAGCCGCCGGCTCCGCGAGCGGCAGCGCGTGCGGCGGCAGGCAGAGCGCGACCGATCGGCCTCCGGCGCGACGCGCGCGGCCCGGATGCGCGTGGAGCGGGCGGAGTTCGCGGTGGCGGGCGCGGAACAGCGGGTCGAGGAGCTGCGCCGCCGCCTGGAGGATCCCGCCCTCTACGCCACGGCCGACGGGGGCCGCGAGGCGGCGGCCCTCGGCGCGGCGCTCGAAGCGGCCCGCCGCGACCTCGAGGCGGCATTCGCCGGGTGGGAAGCTGCCGTCGAGGCGCTCGAGGCGGAGGTCGGCCGCTAGCGGATCGGGTGCCGTCTCACGTGCTCGGCTCCGGAAGCGTCCCGGACGGAGGCGCGGCCTCGAGCGCCCCGTCGCGCTTGTGTCCGGTGTCGGGCACCCGCAAGTTTCGGGCTCCAGACCCGAGTGGCGGAATGGCAGACGCAGCGGACTCAAAATCCGCAGCCGTGAGAACGGCGTGAGGGTTCGACTCCCTCCTCGGGTATCCGGTGGCCGGCCGCGGTTCGAGATGAGAGCCCCCCGCCGGTCACTCGGGCGGAGCCCGCGCAGTGCACTCCCACCCCGGAGGTCTCGTGACGCACCCGGCACCGCCACGGAGCGTCGATCAGGTCTTCGACGTCACCGTCAACGTCGTGTTGCGCCTTGCTGTCCTGGCGACCCTGATCCTGCTGACTGTCCTGATCGTCCGACCGTTCGCGTTCCTCCTGATCTGGGCGATCATCCTCGCCGTCGCGCTGGCCAGCTTCTTCGAGCGGCTCGTCGCCCTCCTCCGGCGGCGCGGCCTGGCGGGCGTGGTCCTGTCGCTGCTCGGGACCCTTCTCATCGCGGTGCCGCTGTTCCTGGCCGGTCCGTCCCTGCTCGCCGGCGCGAGGGGTATCCGGTCGCAGCTCGAGGGCGGGACGCTCGTGGCGCCCCCGCCGAACGCGGCGGTGCGGAAGATCCCCGTCGTCGGCACGCGAGTGTACGACGCGTGGACACTCGCGCACGACGACATGCAGCAGGCGGTGACGCAGTTCGAGCCGCAGATTCGCGCCGCCGGCGAATGGGCGACCGGGTTCCTGAAGAGCGTCGGCGGGGCGGCGCTGCAGACGCTGCTTGCGCTCTTCATCGCCTCCGTCCTGCTCACCTACCGGGCGGGGGTGACGCGTTTCGGCCGGGCAGTCGCGGTGCGTGTCGCCCCCGGGGCAGGAGCGGACTACCTGGCGATGGCCGGCGCCACGATCAACAGTGTCACGCTGGGTGTGCTGGGCGTCGCGGCGATCCAGGCCCTCGGCGGAGGGATCGTCTTCAAGCTCGTGGGTATCCCGGCCGCCGGCCTGCTGGCGCTGGTCCTGTTCGTGGCAGCCGTCATCCAGCTCCCCACCCTGATCGTGCTGCTGCTACCGGCCGCCTGGGGGATCCTGAACCTGAGTGGCCTGCCCCTCATCGGACTGATCATCGGCTGTGTGGTCATCGGCATTGCCGACACGCCGCTCAAGGCGGTCTTCCTCGGTCGTGGCCTGCCCGTGCCGACGTGGGTGATTCTGGTGGGAGCCATCGGCGGCATGATCTCGATGGGCATGATGGGGCTCTTCCTCGGCGCCATCGCGCTCGGCCTCGCCTACCGCCTGCTCCTGGGGTGGACCGGCCAGGGCACGCCGGCCGACACGCCCGCCGATCGCCCCGAGGCCGGGGAAACCGCGCAGGCATGACGGTGGGACCGGATGGGCGAGCGGCGGTGGCCGCGGACGGAACCCCCGGGACCTCCCGCGCTTGACCCGGGGCCCCCGGGCCGTCGCGGCCAAGCGCTACGATGGCCGCTACTTCCGGCGCTGGTACGCCGACCCGGGCGTCGCGGACCCGGCGTGGCTGGCGCGGCGGGCCGCGCTCGCAATCGCGGTGGCCGAATTCGTCCTGGGCCGGCGGGTCCGCACCGTCCTCGACGTGGGTGCCGGCACGGCCCGGTGGCGTGCAGCGCTCCGCCGGACCCGCCCGGCAATCCGCTACATCGGGGTGGAGCGGAGTGCGTGGGCGGTGCGCCGCCACGGGCGGCGGCGGGGCCTGGTGGCGGGGCGGTTCGGCGACCTCGCTGCGCTCGACCTGGGCGACCCCTTCGATCTGGTGGTCTGCTGCGACGTCCTCCACTACGTCGGAGCCGCCGAGCTCCGTGCCGGGCTGCCGGCGCTCGCCGCGCTCACCGGCGGTGTCGCGTGGCTCGAGACCTATGTCCGGGGCGATCCGGTCGCGGGGGACCTCGCCGGCTGGCACGCCCGGCCCGCCCGCTTCTACCGCAGGGCGTTCGCCGACGCGGGGCTCCGGCAGCTCGCGCCGCACGCCTGGGTCCCCGCGGACCGACTCGCGGAGTTCGCCGCCCTGGAACTGCCCGGCTGATCGCGCCGGGCCGACGACCGACCCCGGATCCCCGGAGTGACGATGGAGTGGTTCTCCGATCCCCAGGCCTGGGCCGGCCTCCTCACCCTGACGGTGATGGAGGTCGTGCTGGGCATCGACAACATCATCTTCATCTCCATCCTGTCCGGGCGCCTCCCCCGGGAGGACCAGCCGCGCGCCCGCCGCCTCGGGCTCTTGGGCGCGTTCGGGACCCGGCTCGCGCTGCTGTTCAGCATCGCGTGGATCGTCCGCCTCACCGCTCCCCTCTTCGCCGTGGGCGGCCACCCGGTCTCGGGGCGCGACCTGATTCTCATCGGCGGGGGGCTCTTCCTGTTGGCGAAGGCCACCTCCGAGATCCACGGCAAACTCGAGGGGGAGAGCCGGGCCGGCCGGGCCGGCCGGGCGGCCACCTCGTTCAGGGCGGTGATCCTCCAGATCATGGCGCTCGACCTGATCTTCTCGCTCGACTCGGTGATCACCGCCGTGGGGATGGTCGAGCAGGTCAGCCTGATGGTCGCGGCCAACCTCGTGGCGCTCGGCATCATGCTGCTCGCGGCCGAACCGATCAGCGAGTTCGTGGCGCGGCATCCGACCGTCAAGATGCTGGCGCTCTCCTTCCTGCTCCTCATCGGCACGAACCTGGTGGCCGAAGGGGCCGGGATGCACGTGCCGAAGGGCTACACCTACTTCGCGATGGGGTTCGCCGTGTTCGTGGAGCTGCTCAACCTCCGGCTCCGCGCGAAGGCGGAACCGGTCCACCTGCGCCAGCCGATCGAGGGCTGAACCCGGGAGCCCCCATGCCGGACCGCCGTGAGTTCCTGCGGACCTCCGCCGCCGCCCTCGGCGCCGCGGCTCTCCCGGGGGAGGGCGGGGCGGCCCGCTCCCCGCGCTCCGCTCCCCGCGTTCCGTCGGGGGACTACCCCCTGGCCCCCGACCCGCTGGAGGTGGTCAGGATCGGATTCGTCGGCTGCGGCGGCATGGGCAACGTGCACCTCGACAACCTCCTCCAGCTCGAAGGCGTCGAGATCCGCGCCGTGGGCGACATCGTGCCCGAGAAGGTCCGGGCCGCGCAGGAGAAGGTGGCGCGGGCGGGATTCCCCCGTCCCGAGGGGTACGACCGCGGCCCGCGCGACTACGAGCGGATGTGCGACCGGCCCGACCTCGACCTGGTCTACAACGCCACCCCCTGGGAGTGGCACGTGCCGATCTGCGTGGCGGCGATGCGGGCGGGGAAGCACGCGGCCACCGAGGTGCCGGCGGCGTACACCCTGGACGGGTGCTGGGAGCTGGTGGAGACGGCGGAACGCACCCGGCGGCAGTGCGTGATGATGGAGAACTGCAACTACGACCGGCCGGAGATGATGGTGCTCAACCTGGTCCGGCAGGGCCTGCTGGGCGACCTCCTGCACGGCGAGGCGGGCTACCTGCACGACCTCCGCGAGCTCAAGTTCTCCACCGAAGGGGAGGGCCTCTGGCGCCGCGCCCACGCGCGGCGCCGGAACGGCAACCTCTACCCCACCCACGGCCTGGGGCCGATCGCCCAGTGCATGGACATCAACCGGGGCGACCGCTTCGAGTACGTGGTCTCGATGAGCAGCCCGACGCGCGGGCTCGAGCTCTACGCCGCGGAGCACTTCCCGGAGGGCGACGCGCGGCGCGCGGAGCGCTTCCGGCTGGGGGACGTGAACACCGCCCTCATCCGGACGGTGCACGGCCGGACCATCTACCTCGCCCACAACTGCGACAATCCGCGGCCCTACAGCCGGGTCAACATGCTGCAGGGCACTCGCGGCCTCTTCCAGGGGTACCCGCACCGGGTCCACATCGAGGGCCGGAGTCCGGCGCACCGCTGGGAGGACGCGGAGGCGTACTACGCCGAGTTCGACCACCCGCTCTGGCGCTCGGAGCGCGTGCGCCGGGCCTCGGGCGGACACGGCGGCATGGATTTCCTGGAGGACTTCCGGCTGGTCGAGTGCCTGCGGAAGGGCGAGCCGCTCGACATGAACGTCTACGACGCGGCGGCGCTCTCCAGCCTCTGCGAGGCGACCGAGCGGTCGGTGGCCGCCCGGAGCCGGCCGGTGGACATTCCCGACTTCACCCGCGGCCGCTGGAAGTCGCAGCCGCCGCTCGCCATCGTGGGCGCCTAGCCCTGGCCTCCAGCCCCGAACCCGGGATTCCCCCGTGCGCACGATCCGACTCGTGGTCCTCCTCGCCGCGCTTCCCCTGGCGGCCTCGGCGCAGCAGGCTCCGGCGGCCACGCCCCGGGCGCAGCAGGCGAGCCCCGCCGCGCTCCGCCCCATGCTCGACTCCCTCGGCGCCGACCTCGCCGCCCAGCAGGCGAGTCACGCGCGGCTGATGCAGCACCTGCACCAGCAGGGCCTCATCCACCGCGACCTCGCCGCCCGGGTGGCCGCCCTGCCGGACCCGCCGGCGGGCACCGACCCGGGGCTGGCCGACGCCGTGCGGGCCCTGAAACGCGACGCCGTGCGGTGGAACCTGCAGTACACCGGCCTTCAGGAGCGGGTGCGGGAGGAATCCCAGCGGTTCCAGACGATCAGCAACGTGATGAAGACGAAGCACGACACCGCGAAGAACTCGATCGGGAACGTACGCTAGGCAGGTCAGTCCAACGACAGGAGGTGGGAGATGCGAGGAACGGTCATGGGTTTGGTGCTCGGGATGGTCCTGGCCGCGCCGGCAGCCGCGCAGGAGCCGGCGGTGAAGCCCACCCCGCTGGTGACGCTGCAGGAAGTGGGGCACGCGCTCCACGGCATGGACCTCCTCTACGCCGAGCTCCGCCTGGCGCTCCGGCAGCGCGACTCGATCTACCAGGCGCTCACGGCGGCGATCCTGGCGATCCCGGCCCCCACCCGGGACACCCCGCGCGACGAGCTCGAGGCGGCGCTCCGCACCGCGCGGGCCGAAGCGGCACGGGCGCAGGGAGAGGCGGCGCCGTACGGCCCGCAGGTGGACGGGTACCACGCCCGCTTCGCCAACCTGAGCGGGATCGCGAGGGCGCGCTACGAGGAGGTCCTGAACGAGATCGGGAAGCGCTGAGCCAGCGGCCGTCAGGCCGGCTGCGCCTCGAGGAAGCTGCGGAGGTCGTCCTCCGAGACGGCGGGCTCCCCGGGGGCCACGTTGTCGAGCTTCCCGGCGCGCATCCAGCGCTCCAGCTGGTCCACCAGGCCGAAGAGGTGGTCGAACGAGTCCACCACGAAGAGCAGCGGCTGGTAGTGGTCGATCTCGAAGGCCTGGTTGATCACCCACTCGAGCTGCACCGGCCAGCGCTGCACCACCGGGGCCTCGATGGCGTGGGCGATCTCGCCATAGCTCGAGAGCAGCCCGCTGCCGTACACCTTGAGGCCGCCGGCCCGGTCCCGCATCAGGCCGAACTCGATGGTGAACCAGAAGAACCGCGCCATCGCGCGGATGATCGAGTCGAGCCGCCGCACCCGCTCCTGCTCGCCCGGCACGGCGCGGACCAGCTCCGCCGCGGTGGCGGCGCAGTCACCGAACCGCACCAGGGTGTCCGCGAAGGCGCGATCGGTGTGCATCGGCACGTGGCCGGCGATGTCGTGGAAGATGTCCGGCTCGGGGAGGTAGTCGAGCCGCTCGTGGTCCCGGATGGTGATGGTGGTGGGGAACTCGCGATTCCGGAGCCGGTCGAAGAACAGGAAGGCCGGCACGTACCCGCTCACCGCCCGGGCCTTGAACCCGGTGAGCGGGCTCAGGAACCGGTTCACGTCCTCGAGCCGGGGCACCCGCTCGGGATCGAGGCAGAGGTTGTCGATGCCCTGCAGGAAATGCTCGTTGGCGTACCGGCGCCAGCGGTCCTCCATCCGGGCGTAGAGCCGCCGCCACGCCTCGTGATTCTCCTCCGAGTACAGCTCGTACGGCTGGTCGATGTAGATCTCGCCGCCGGCGCGGGCCTGCTCGATGAAGGGGGCCTTGGTCGTCGTGAGGCCGACCTGGGAGACCGTGCCCATCGTGACTCCGGGTTGTGGGGCGGAACGGGGGCGGGAGCGCCGCCGCGCCGGGCCGACTCCAGAACTATAGGGCGGCGGGCGTAGGGCCGCCAAGACCGCCACCCGCATCCCTCGCCGCCGCAACGCTTTGTGGCAGGGAGGGGGCGGCGGTGTTATTCTGAGGGACGGGGGCGCCCGCGCCCGGCGCCCACGCCCGATGCGACTCACCGGAGGTCCAGGATGCAGTCCGCCACCCTCGCCGAGCAGCAGGCCGCCCACGACACCTTCCCGATCAACGGAACCGACTACGTCGAGTTCTGGGTCGGGAACGCCAAGCAGGCCTCGCTCTACTACCGCGCCGCCTTCGGCTTCCGCCTGGTCGGTTACCGCGGCCCCGAGACCGGGGTGCGGGGCCGCGCCAGCTACCTGCTGGAGCAGAACAAGCTCCGCTTCGTCCTCACCTCGTCGCTCGGCCCCGACGGCCCGATCAGCGACCACGTGCGGCTCCACGGCGACGGCGTCCGCGACATCGCGTTCTGGGTGGACGACGCCCGGGACGCGTACGCGAAGGCGATCGAGCGGGGGGCGAAGAGCGCCCAGGAACCCACCGTCCTCACCGACGCCCAGGGCGAGGTGGTGATCGCCGGCATCCGCACCTACGGTGACACCGTCCATTCGATCGTGGAGCGCCGGAACTACCGGGGCCTCTTCCTCCCCGGGTTCGTCCCGGTCCAGCCCGTCTTCGCCCCGCCCTCGACCGGCCTCCAGTACGTGGACCACTGCGTCGGCAATGTCGAGCTCGGCAAGATGAACGAGTGGGTGGGCTGGTACGAGAAGGTCCTCGGGTTCTACAACCTGCTCTCCTTCGACGACAAGGACATCTCCACCGAGTATTCGGCGCTGATGTCCAAGGTGATGTCGAACGGCAACGGCCGGATCAAGTTCCCGATCAACGAACCGGCCGCGGGCAAGAAGAAGAGCCAGATCGACGAGTACCTCGAGTTCTACCGCGGGCCCGGCGTGCAGCACGTCGCGCTCGCCACCAACAACATCATCGAGACGGTCACCGCCCTCCGCGACCACGGCGTCGAGTTCCTCAAGGTGCCGAGCAGCTACTACGACACCGTGCTCGACCGGGTCGGCAAGATCGACGAGGACCTGGCCCCCCTCCGGGAGCTCGGGATCCTCATCGACCGGGACGACGAGGGCTACCTGCTCCAGATCTTCACCAAGCCGGTGCAGGACCGTCCCACCCTGTTCTACGAGATCATCCAGCGGAAGGGCGCCAAGAGCTTCGGCAAGGGAAACTTCAAGGCGCTCTTCGAGGCCATCGAGCGGGAGCAGGCGGCCCGCGGGAACCTCTGACATGCCGATCTACCACCTGCTCGGCCAGGTCCCCCGGAAGCGGCACACCGTCTTCCGGCGCCCCGACGGCGGACTCTACGCCGAGGAGCTGATGGGCCACGAGGGCTTCGTCGGCACCTCCTCGCTGCTCTACCACACCCACCCGCCCACCACGGTCAAGGCCGCGCAGAAGCTCCGCGACGTGGTCTGGGAGGCGGACGAATCCACCAGCCTCCGGCACCGGCACTTCCGGACGCGGATGGCCCGGAAGGGCGGGAGCCCGACCCTCGACCGGATCCCCCTCCTCTTCAACGCCGACATCGGGATGCTCTACGTCGAGCCCGACGAGCTCGACGCCCACTTCTACCGGAACTCGCAGGCCGACGAGGTCGTGTACGTCGCCGAGGGGGAGGGCGTCCTGGAGAGCGTCTTCGGCGACCTGCCGTACCGTGCCGGCGACTACGTCGTGGTCCACCGGAACATCACGCACCGGTGGCGGCTCGACCCGGCGAAGGGACCCACCAAGCTCGTGGTCTTCGAGAGCCGCGGCCACCTCCGCTTCCCCAAGCGCTACCGGAACGAGTTCGGCCAGCTGCTGGAGGGCGCGCCCTTCTCGGAGCGGGACATCCGCCGGCCGTCCGAGCTCCGGCCGCACGACGAGATGGGCGACTTCCGGGTGCTCGTGAAGCAGTACAACGCCATCAACGAGCTCATCCTCGACCACCACCCCTTCGACGTCGTGGGCTGGGACGGGTATTTCTACCCCTGGGCGTTCAACATCCACGACTTCGAGCCGATCGTCGGCCGGATCCACCAGCCGCCCCCGGTGCACCAGACCTTCCAGGGCGACGGCTTCGTGATCTGCTCCTTCTGCCCCCGGCCGTATGACTTCGACCCCAACGCGGTGCCCGCGCCCTACAACCACAGCAACGTGGACTCCGACGAGGTCCTGTTCTACGCCTCGAGCGAGTTCATGAGTCGCAAGGGGATCGAGTACGGCTCGATCACCCACCATCCCGACGGCCTCCCCCACGGGCCGCACCCCGGCCGGGCGGAGGCGAGCATCGGGGCGAAGGAAACCAACGAGCTCGCGGTGATGATGGACTCGTTCCGCCCGCTCAAGGTGGCGAAGGCGGCGGTGGCCATCGAGGATCCCGACTACCACCGGAGCTGGCTCGACCAGCAGCACGCGCAGTTCAATCCCCCGACGACCTGAGCGGGTGGGCGAGCCCGTCTGGAGGCCCTCGCCGGCGCGCGTGGAGGCCTCGAACCTGCGAAGGTTCGAGGCCTTCGCCGGTTTCGCGCCGCCCGCCCACCCCGGCGAGGACACCTACGAGCGCCTCTGGCGGTGGTCCGTGGACCATCCGGCGGAGTTCTGGGCGGCCGTCTGGCGCTTCACCGGCGTCATCGCCGAGCCGCGCGAGGGCGGGGACCCCTGGGAGGCGGTGCTCGAGGGCGGGGCGCGGATGGCGCCGCCCGACCCGGTGCTCGGGCCGCGCTGGTTCCGCGGTGCGCGGCTCAACTTCGCCGAGAACCTGCTGCGCCGGCGGGACGACGGGGCCGCCCTGGTGGGCTGGACCGAGGCGGGCCGGCGCGGCGCGATCTCCCATGCCGAACTCGCCCGCCTCGTGGCCCGGGCGGCCCGCGGCCTCCGCGCCGCCGGCGTCGGCCCGGGGGACCGCGTGGCGGGGTGGCTGCCCAACCTGCCCGAGACGGTGGTCGCGATGCTCGCCGCCGCGAGTCTCGGCGCGCTCTGGTCCTCCTGCTCCCCCGACTTCGGGGTGCAGGGCGTGCTCGACCGGTTCGGGCAGTTCGAGCCGAGCGTGTTCCTCTGCGCCGACGGCTACCGCTACGCCGGCAAGACGATCGATTGCCTGGGCCGCGCCGAGGCGATCGTCGCGGCGCTGCCCACCGTGCGGGAAGTGGTCGTGGTCCCCGCGCTCGTCGCGTCCCCGATCGCCTCCGCCCTGGTCGGGCTCCGCGGGGGCCGCCGGGTGGCGCGGTGGTGGCCCGACTTCCTCGGGCCCGACGACGGGCCGTCGCTCGCGTTCGCCCGGCTGCCCTTCGACCACCCGCTCTACGTGATGTACTCGAGCGGCACCACCGGGCTCCCGAAGTGCCTCGTGCACGGTGCCGGCGGCACCCTGCTGCAGCATCTGAAGGAGCTGGTGCTGCACACCGATCTCGGCCCCGAGGACCGGATCTTCTACTTCACCACCTGCGGGTGGATGATGTGGAACTGGCTGGTGTCGAGCCTGGCCGCGGGCGCCACGGTGGTGCTCTATGACGGGGCCCCGCTCGCCCCGAAGCCCGACGGACTCTGGGACATGGCCCAGGCCGAGCGCCTGACGGTCTTCGGCACCAGCGCGAAGTACCTCGCGCTCGCCGAGAAACAGGGCATGCGCCCCGCCCACACCCATCGCCTGCCGGCGCTCCGCACCATCCTCTCCACCGGGAGCCCGCTGGCGCCCGCCGGATACGAGTACGTGCACCGGGACGTGAAGGCGGACGTCCAGCTCGCCTCCATCAGCGGCGGCACCGACATCATCTCCTGCTTCGCCCTCGGCAACCCGCTCGGGCCGGTGCGCGCCGGGGAACTGCAGGTCCGCGGCCTGGGCATGGCCGTGGACGTCTTCGACGAGGCCGGGCACAGCGTGCGGGGACGGCCCGGCGACCTGGTCTGCACCCAGCCATTCCCCTCGATGCCGGTGGCCTTCGGCAACGACCCCGACGGCGCCCGCTATCGCGCGGCCTACTTCGAGCGCTTCCCCGGGGTGTGGACCCACGGCGACTGGGCCGAGCTCACTCCCGACGGGGGCCTGGTGATCCACGGCCGGAGCGACGCGACGCTCAATCCCGGCGGCGTGCGGATCGGCACCGCCGAGATCTACCGCGTCGTCGAGCGCCTCCCCGAGGTCCTGGAGAGCGTGGCGGTGGGGCAGGAGGTCACCACCGACGGCGAGCCCGACGTCCGGATCGTGCTCTTCGTGCGGCTGCGGCCGGGGTACCGCCTCGACGACCGGTTGCGCGAGCGGATCCGCCAGGGGCTCCGCGAGGCGCTCAGCCCGCACCACGTGCCGAAGCTCATCGTCGAGGTCCCCGACATCCCGCGGACCGTGAGCGGCAAGATCTCCGAGCTTGCCGTCCGCGAGGTGCTCCACGGCCGGCCGGTGAAGAACACCGAGGCGCTGGCCAACCCCGAGGCGCTGGACCATTTCCGCGGGGTCGTTCCGCCCTGAAACCCCCGGGCCGGCTCCCGCGTATGGCGCCCCGACCTTCGCCCCGGTGAATCCCGGCATGTCCATGCCCCTCGGCGCCACCCTCCGGATCGGCCTCGATTCGCTCCGCAGCAACCGGATCCGCACCCTCCTCGCCACCAGCGGGGTGGTGATCGGGGTCGCCGCCCTGGTCTCGGTCCTGGCGCTCGGCGACGGCATGGAGAAGCTGGGCCGGAGCCAGATCGAGCGGGCCTCGAGCCTCAAGCTCGTGTCGGTGACGCCGCGGACGGTGCAGATGCGCGACCGGGTCCCGGTGCCGATCGCGGAGCCGATCACCTTCGGGGTCGTCGAGCTCGCGTCGCTCCGGGCGGCCGTGCCCGAAGTCGAGCTGATGGCGCTCCAGCTCGAGGGTCCGGTGGCGGTCACCCTGCCGGGTGGCGCCCAGCGCTACGCCCGGGCGATGGGAGTCGTCGCCGGCGGGGGGCGGACGATGGAGCTGGGGCTCCAGGCCGGCCGCTTCCTCACCGACGAGGAAGCGGACGGAGGCGCGCCCGTGGCGGTGCTGAGCGCCGACCTCGCCGACTCGCTCGGCCCCGGAGCGCTCGGCCGGACGCTCCGCGTGGGCGACCGCGAGGTCACCGTGGTGGGCGTCGAGTCGGCCGCCCTGGCCGGCTCCGCCTCGCGCCTCTACCTCCCGCTCGAGCTCACCCGGGCAGTCCTCATCCCCGGGCCGAGGCCGGCTGCCGCCTCGATCGCGATTCTCGCGCCCTCCATCGACGCCGTGGAGCCGACCGCCGAGGCGGTGCGCGGGTGGGCGGCGTCCCGCTGGCCGGGGCGCGAGGAGGAGATCGAGGTCGAGACCAGCCGCGGCAACCTCGAGCAGCTGCGCCGGGGCATCCTGGTCTTCAAGCTCTTCCTCGGTGCGATCACCGGGATTTCGCTCCTCGTGGGTGGCATCGGGATCACCAACGTGCTGCTCGCGTCGGTGACCGAGCGGACCCGGGAGATCGGGGTCCGGAAGGCGGTGGGGGCGTGGCAGCAGGACATCCGGCGCCAGTTCCTCGCGGAGTCGGTGGCGATCACCGGCGCGGGGGCTGTGGTCGGCGCGGGGCTCGGCCTGGCGCTGGCCTTCACCGCGGCGGCGCTGATCCGGCGCTTTGCCGACGCGCCGCTCCAGGTGGCAGTCACCCCGGGGACGCTGCTCTTCGCCGCCGGCGTCACGATCCTCACCGGACTCCTCGCCGGCACCTATCCGGCACGCCGCGCCGCGCGGCTCTCCCCGATCGACGCCATCCGCCACGAGTAACCGCCGGCCTCTTCCGCCGTCTTCCATCCCGCCGTTACCTTCCGCTGGCTTGCCGCCGGGTCCGCCGGCGCGCCCTCCCTCACTCCTGGTCGCTGATGTCCGGCACTTCGATCTCCTTCGGCCCGGCGGGCTGGCAGGTCCCCGACGATCCCATCATCCCTTTCATCGAGGGCGACGGCACCGGCCCCGACATCTGGCGCGCGTCTCAGCGGGTGTTCGACGCCGCGGTGCACCACGCGTTCGGCGGGCGACGCCAAATCGCCTGGCTCGAGGTCCTGGCGGGGGAGAAGGCGTTCAAGCAGACGGGGAGCTGGCTGCCCGAGGAGACCGTCGAGGCCATCCGCGCGCACCGCGTGGCGATCAAGGGACCGCTGACCACGCCGGTCGGCACGGGGATCCGCTCGCTCAACGTGACCCTGCGGAAGGTGCTCGACCTCTACGCCTGCATCCGGCCCTGTCGCCACTATCCCGGCGTGCCCTCGCCGATGAAGGCGCCGGAGAAGCTCAACATCGTGATCTTCCGGGAGAACACCGAGGACGTCTACGCCGGCATCGAGTTCGCGGCCGGTTCGAAGGAGGCGATCCGGCTCCGGGAAGTGCTTCACGACGAGTTCGGCAAGGACATCCGGGAGGACTCCGCCATCGGCATCAAGCCGATGTCCCGCTTCGGCACCGAGCGCCTCCTGCGGAAGGCCATCCGCTACGCCGCCAGCCATGGGCTCCCCTCGGTGACGCTGGTGCACAAGGGGAACATCATGAAGTTCACCGAGGGCGCCTTCCGCGACTGGGGCTATGCCGTGGCCGCGAGCGAGTTCGCCGACCTGACCTATCGGGAGGGCGAGGAGCCGAAGCCGGGCCAGGCGGTGCGGATGCAGGACCGCATCGCCGACGCGATGTTCCAGCAGCTGCTCCTCCGGCCGGACGAGTACTCCGTGCTCGCGCTGCCGAACCTGAACGGCGACTACATGTCGGACGCCGCCGCGGCGCAGGTCGGCGGCCTCGGGATGGCCCCGGGCGGCAACGTGGGCGACGGCTTCGCCGTGTTCGAGGCCACCCACGGCACCGCGCCCAAGTACGCCGGGCTCGACAAGATCAACCCCTGCGCCGTGATCCTCTCGGGGGCGATGATGTTCGAGGAGCTCGGCTGGGAGGACGTGAGCCGGCGGATCGTGCGGGGCGTCGAGGGCGCGTTGCAGGCGAAGCTGGTCACCTACGACATCGCGCGGCAGCTCCCCGGCGCCACCGAGGTCTCCACGTCGACCTTCGCCGACCAGATCATCAAGCACCTGGGGTAACCGATGCCGGTCGAGATCCTGCTCCGCACCGACGCGCCGGAAGCGGTCGAGACGCCCCTCCTCGCCGTGGCGCTGCCCGAGGGCCCGCTGCCGAAGTCGCTGGCGGCGCTCGACGCCGCGACCGGCGGCGCCCTCGCCCGGCCCCTGGCGGTGAAGGACTTCACCGGCAAGAAGGACGAGGCCCTCCTGCTGCATCCGCCGGGGGCCGCGCGGCGCCTCCTCCTCGTCGGCCTCGGCCCCGCGAAGGAGCTCACCCCCGCGCGGCTGCGGCGCGCGGCGGGAATCGCGGCCAAGCGCGCGGCGGCCCTCGGGGTCCCCGACGCGGTGCTTCACGTCGCCGCGGAGGCGCTCGCGAAGGTGGACGACCAGCCGGCAGGCCGGGCCCTCGCCGAGGGCCTCGGCTACGGCGCGTGGCACTTCCGCGAGCTCAAGCAGCCGCCGAAGGAGCCCAAGCCGCCCCTCGGCGCCCTCGCGGTCGCGCGCTCCCGCCCGACCCGGGCGTTCCGTCGTGGCCTCGAGGTGGGCGCGGCGGTGGCCGCGGGCCAGGAGCTCACCCGCGGGCTGCAGGTCCTGCCGGGGAACATGCTCCGGCCGAAGGAGCTCGCCGAGCACGCGCGAGCGGTCGCGGAGCGGCACGGCTTCACCTGCTCCGTCCTCGACCGCAAGGCGATGGAGAAGGAAGGGCTCCGGGCCCACCTTGCCGTGGCCCAGGGCAGCGCGCACGACCCCCGGTTCATCTGCCTCGAGTACGACGGCGCGAAGGGCAAGCCGGTGGTGCTGGTCGGGAAGGGCATCACCTTCGACACCGGCGGCATTTCCATCAAGCCCGCCGACAAGATGGAGGAGATGAAGTACGACATGTCGGGCGCCGCCGCGGTGCTCGGTGCGTTCGAGATGCTGGGCCGGCTCCGGCCGCGGGTGCGCGTGGTCGGGCTCATTCCCTCCGCCGAGAACATGCCCTCGGGCACCGCCTACAAGCCGGGCGACGTGATCCGGAGTCACTTCGGCAAGACCATCGAGGTGGTGAACACCGACGCCGAGGGGCGGATGCTGCTGGCGGACGCCCTCTCGTACGCGCGGCGCTACGAGCCGGCGTGCGTCGTGGACATCGCCACCCTGACCGGCGCGATCGTCGTCGCCCTCGGCCACACCGCCACCGGGCTCCTCGGCACCGACCCGAAGCTCATGGCGGAACTCACCGCCGCGGGCGAGGAATCGGGCGAGCGGGTCTGGCCGCTTCCCCTGTGGGACGAGTATCGCGAGCTCATCAAGTCGGACGTGGCGGACGTGAAGAACTCCGGCGGGCGCTGGGCCGGCAGCATCACCGCCGGGTGGTTCCTCCGCGAGTTCGTGGACGGCTTCCCCTGGGCGCACCTCGACATCGCCGGCACCGCCTACACCGGCGCCGAGGAACCGGACGGAGTTCGCGGGCCGACCGGGGTGGGCGTGCGCCTGTTCAGCGCCTTCCTGCTGGCGCGCGCCCGGTAGCGTGCGCCGGCTCCTCCCGGCGCTCCCGTTCCTGCTTGGCCTCGCCGGCCCGCTCGCGGCGCAGGTGCCCGACAGCGCCGCCGCCGACACGGCGCAGGCCGACACCCTCGATGCCACCGGCCGCCTGCTCGCGTCGCAGGCGGCGGCGCGGGAAGGCGTCCCCGGGATTCCCTTCGTGGGCGTGGAAGGGCCCCGCGTCGCCGGCACGGTGCGCATCTGGACGCGGGATTCCCTCGACTGGAGCGGTGCCGAGACCCTGGGCGACCTCCTCCTCCGCGAGCCGGGGCTCTTCCTGGTGCGCGGCGGGTGGATCGGCCGGCCGGAACTGCCCAACTACCTCGGCCGCGGACCGGCCGCGGTCGAGTACTACCTCGACGGGCTCGCCTGGGAGCCGCTCGGGCCCGACTCGACCGCCTCCGACGTGGCCACGATCGGGCTCAGCTTCCTCGAGCGGGTCGAGGTGGAGCGCACGCCCGGCGCCATCCGCGTGCACCTCTTCACCCGCCGGCACGACCTGGCCGCGCCACTCTCGCGCATTGCGATCGCCTCGGGGGACCAGGATTTCGCGCGCTATGAAGGACTCCTCACGCGGCGGGGGAAATCCGGCCTGGGCTTCGCGCTGGGGGCGGAAGTGTTCGACGTGCCCGACCCCGGTCTTCCGGCCGCCTACCAGCACGCCCAGTACTGGGGGCAGGTCTCGTTCGTGCCTCGACCGGACCGGGGCGTGGTGCTGCAGCTGGTCGGGGCCGACCCCAAGCGGGATGCGCTGCTCTCCGGCACCGACACGCTGACCCGTCCGCTCGACGGAAGCCGGCGGGAATACCAGCTCCGCGCCTTTCTCACCCGTGGGGCAGCCCCGCAGAGCACCCGCATCGACTTCCTGCTGGGCCGCTCCACCTGGTCCGATGAGCGGGTGGACCAGCGCCATGACGAGGGCGGACTCTCGGTGGAGCACCGCTCGCCGCGGGTGAGCCTCGGGGGCTCCGCCCTGGTCCGGTCCGGCTGGACCACCGCCGACGTCCGGGGACGGGGCGGGTGGACGGCCGGACTCCTGACGGTCTCCGCCGAGGGCGCGTGGCAGCGCCACCGGGCGGACCGGACCAGTGCCTGGCTCCGGGCCCAGGCCGGGTTCGCGACCCCCGCCGGAGTGACGGCGCGGGCGGAGATCCGGACGGGGTCCATCGTCGTCGCCCCGGCCCTCGACGCCGCCGAGGCCCAATCAGTGACCGATGTCGCCGGATACGTCGGCTGGACCCGGCCCTGGCTCGTCGCGGAGGTGGGCCTGGTCCGGCTCGACGGGCTCTGGATGCCTGGCTACGCCCCGTTTCCCGCCGTGGACTCGATCGCCCCGCTCGCGGCCACCTGGGTCACCGGGGAGGCGCAGGTCCGTCCCGCGCCGTGGCTCACGGTGGAAGGCAGGTTCGGGGCGGCGACCGGCGAGGCCCCCGAGGGCCGGCCGCCATTCCACGGGTCGGGTGCCGTCACCCTCCGGTCGAAGTTCCTGCGGACCTACCCCAGCGGCCTCCTCGACCTCCGGCTCCAGCTCTCGGGCGAGCTGTGGGACGACGGCGTGCTGGGACACCGCGCCGATGGCACCCCGGTGCCCATCGTCGGCAACTCGCTGACCCGGCTCACCGTCGAGCTCCAACTGGGCCGGTTCCTGGCCTACTACCACCGGACCAACCTGATGGGGCGGGAGATCGAGTACATCCCGGGGGGCGGGTTTCCGAGCTACGGCACGATCTTCGGGGTACGGTGGGAGTTCCTGAATTGACGGCGGACTCGCGGGCTGGCTGGTCGACTCGCGACTGACAGTCGGGCCGCCGCCGCGCCGGGGGCAACCGGCCATCACCTGCCCGGCCCCCTCCAAGTAGCCGAAACCCCGTCGCCCGACTAAACTTGAGGGTTCTGGCCCAACCGGGAGTGGGTGCTTGCCGTACAGCATGACCGGCTTCGGGGTGGGAGAAGGTGCGGTGGCCGGCGGTCGGCTCCAGGTGGAGATCCGCACGGTGAACCACCGGTTCTTCAACCTCTCCGCCCGACTGCCGCTCGAGCTCGGGGCGCTGGAAGGCCCCCTGCGCGACCTGCTGCGGAAGGACTTCGACCGGGGCCACGTGTCGGTGGCGGCCCGCTGGACCGAGGCGCCCATCGCTGCCGCTGGGGTGTCGCTCAACCTCGACCGGGCCCGGGCAGTCGTGGCCACCTTCCGCGAGCTCCAGGCCACGCTCGGGCTGGCGGGGGAAATCGACCTCGCGCTGGTCGCGCGGCAACCGGAGGTGCTGGTGGTTCCGCCGGGTGCGGTTCCCCAGGTCGCGTGGGCCGACGTCGAGCCGGTGGTCGTGGCCGCGGTCACGGAATGCCGCTCGGCCCGGCGGCGGGAGGGCGAGGCCCTGGTGGCGGAACTCCGCCACCGGCTCGACCTGATGGAGCGCGCGGCGGAGACCGTGGCGGCGCAGGCGCCCCGGCGCCTCGCCCGGGAACGGGACCGGCTGCGCGCCGCGGTGCGCGACCTGCTCGACGGACGGGAGGCGAACGAAGAGCGGCTGGAGCTCGAGCTCGCGTTGCTCGCCGACCGGCTCGACATCACCGAGGAACTGGTGCGCTTCGGGACCCACGTGCGGGCCTGCCGCGAGGCGCTCGGCGCCGACCGGCCGGTGGGGAAGCAGCTCGGGTTCCTCGCCCAGGAACTCGGCCGCGAGACCAACACGATCGGCTCGAAAGCCAACGACGCCGTGATCACGCAGGAGGTGATCGCGCTCAAGGGCGAGCTGGAGAAGTTCCGCGAGCAGCTGGAGAACCTGGAGTGACGCCGTTCCTGCTGGTGCTCTCGTCCCCCTCGGGCGGCGGCAAGAGCACCATCGCCCGGCAGCTGCTCCAGGGGCGGGAGGACCTGGCCTATTCGGTCTCGGCGACGACCCGCGCCCCACGTCCCGGTGAGGTGGACGGCGTCGCGTACCACTTTCTCGCGGCGGCCGAATTCGACCGCCGGGTGGCGGCAGGCGCGTTCCTCGAGTGGGCCGAGTACGCCGGCCACCGCTACGGGACGCTGCGGAGCGAGGTCGAGCGGATCCTGGCCGGCGGCCGCCACGCCGTCCTCGACATCGAGGTCGAGGGTGCGCGGCAGGTGCGGGCGCGCTTTCCGGCGGCGGTGCAGGTCTTCATCCTCCCGCCCTCGGGCGACGTGCTGGTGGAGCGCCTCCGGCAGCGGGGCACCGAGGGCCCCGAGGCGCTGCGCCGCCGGCTGGAGCAGGCGGCGGAGGAACTCGCCGCCGCGCTGGACTACGACTACACCGTCGTCAACGACGATCTGGTGCTCGCGGTGGAGCAGGTGGCCGCTATCATCGACGCGGAGACGCGGCGCACGCGGCGCCAGCGGGACCTGGCCGCGCGCTTGCTCGACCTGCGGCGGGACGTCCTCCACGCCGCGGCGCAATTCGGTGGAACCGTGACGCTTCCGAAGGAGTGAGGCCCAGATGAAGATCTACACCCCGGTGGACGTGGCCGAGCAGGCCGGCAACAAGTACCTCGGCGTGCTCGTGGCGGCCAAGTTCGCCCGGTACGTGAACGAGCTTCCGCACGCCCCCGAGGCGGCGGAAGGGGAGAAGCTGACGACGGTGGCCCTCGAGGAGCTGACCGACGGCGACCTCTCGTATCGCCTCGTCCGGCGGCGCCGCGCGGAAGCGTGAGGCTCGCCGGCCGGCACGTCCTCCTCGGCGTGTCGGGCGGGATCGCCAGCTACAAGAGCTGCACCCTCGCCCGGCGGCTCGCCGAGGCCGGCGCCCGCGTGGACGTCGTCCTCACGCGCGCTGCCGCGGAGTTCGTCCGGCCGGTAATCTTCGAGGCGCTGACCGGCCGTCCGGTCCTCACCTCGCTCTGGACGGCCGGCACGGCGCTCGACCACGTCCGCCTGCCCGCCGCGGCCGACCTCCTCATTGTGGCGCCTGCCAGCGCCGACCTCGTCGGCCGCGCCGCCCTCGGGCTGGCCGACGACCTCCTCGCCGCCATGCTGCTGGCCCGCACTGGCCCGCTGCTGCTCGCCCCGGCGATGAACGACGCGATGTTCGCCCATCCCGCCACCCAGGCCAACCTCGCCACGCTCCGCGCGCGCGGGGCACACATCGTCGGGCCGGAGATCGGGCCGCTCGCCGAGGGCCCCAGCGAGCGCCCCGGGCGGATGAGTGATCCCGAGGTGATCCTGGCCCATGCGGAGCGCCTCCTGCGCGGGGACGGCCGGCTCGCCGGCCGGCGGGTGCTCGTGACCGCCGGCGCCACGCGCGAGCCGCTCGACCCGGTGCGGGTCGTGACCAATCGGTCGAGCGGGAAGATGGGCTACCGGATCGCCGAGGCCGCGTGGGCCCGCGGGGCCGAGGTCACCCTGGTGGCCGGCCCCGGCGCCCTGCCCGAGCCCGTGGGGGTGACCGTGCACCGGGTCGAGACCACGGCCGATCTCGAGGCGGCGGTGCGCGAGGCGCTGCCCGGCGCCGATGTGCTGGTGATGGCCGCGGCTCCCGCCGACTACCGCCCGACTGGCGCCGCGGACCGCAAGCGCCCCCGCCACGCGGGCCCGCTGCAGGTCGAGCTCGAGCCGACGGGGGACATCCTCGTGGGCACCCGCCCGGCCCGGAAACCGGGGGCGGTGGTGGTCGGCTTCGCGCTCGAGACCGGCGACGCGGTGGCGAAGGGCCGGGCGAAACTCGCGGCCAAGGCGCTCGACCTGGTGGTGGTGAACGACGCGCTCGAGCCCGGCGCCGGCTTCGAGCACGACACCAACCGGGTGACGCTGGTGGCGAGCAACGGCGCGGCGACTGCGCTCCCGCTCCTCGACAAGCGCGCGGTGGCGGAGGCCATCCTCGACGCGGTGGAGGCCCGCCTTGGCTGACGCGTTCGAGCGCTGGCTTCGGCAGCAGGTGGAGCTGGGAGGCAGCGAGGTGATCCTCACGAGTCGCGAGTCCCGAGTCGCGAGTAGGGAGTCGCGGGGAGAACCCGGATCCGCGGTACCGGGCGCCCCCGCAGCACCCGCAGCCGGGCACCGCGTGCAGGGCGGGGAGGTGGCGCGGTGGAGGAAGGACCTGCCGCCGATCCCCGGCGAGGGCCTGATCTACGAGCCGCCCGGGTGGGGGTTGGTGGACGAGCTGGCCGGCCTCGACTCGCTCGACGCGGTGGCCCGGATGGTGGCCGGGTGCCGCAAGTGCCCCCTCTGCGAGGGCCGCACCCACACCGTGCCGGGCGAAGGCGATCCCGGGGCGCGGCTGATGCTGGTGGGGGAGGGACCCGGCCAGACCGAGGACGAGACCGGGCGCCCCTTCGTCGGGGCGGCAGGCAACCTGCTGGACTCCATCCTCACGGCGATAGAGATTCCCCGGGAGCGGGTCTTCATCGCCAACGTGGTGAAGTGCCGGCCGCCGAAGAATCGGACCCCGCTGCCCGAGGAGCAGGAGGCCTGCCTCCCCTACCTCCGCCGGCAGATCGAGCTGATCCGGCCGCAGGTTCTCGTGGCCCTCGGGGCCACGGCGGCGGCCGCCCTCCTCGGCACCCGGAAGAGCCTCGGCGAGCTTCGCGGCAAGGTGCACCGCTGGGGCGGCATCCCGCTCATCGCCACGTACCATCCTGCGGCACTGCTCCGCAACCCGAACTGGAAGCGACCCACCTGGGATGACGTCCGTATCGCCCGTCAGCTCCTCGACCGCTGACCCGTATGTAGGCCGCACGGCCCCGTGGAACAACGAGGCGGAGCAGGCAGTCCTGGGCGCGATGCTCCTGGACCAGGACGCCGCGCTCCGGGCCGCCGAGCTGGTGGAGGACTCGATGTTCTACCGGGAGCCGCACCGCCGCCTCTTCCGGGCGATGGTCGCGCTCACCGAGCAGCGGGTCGTGATCGATCACGTGACCCTGCGGGACGAGCTCCTCCGGCGGAACGAGCTCGATGCCGTCGGGGGCACGGCCTACCTGGCGGAGCTGCTGGAGTCGGTGCCGACGGCGGCGAACGTCGAGTACCACTGCCGCATCATCAAGGAGAAGGCGATCCTCCGCCGGCTCATCGAGACCTCGACCCAGATCGTGGCCGAGGCCTACGATGGCCAGCTCACCGCGGGCGAGCTCCTCGACTCCGCCGAGTCCCGGATCTTCACCATCTCCCAGACCCGGGGGCAGGAGGGGTTCACCCGGCTCAAGGAGATGCTCTGGCCCACGATGGAGCGCATCGAAACGCTCCAGAAGAGCGGCCAGAAGGTTACCGGGGTGCCCAGCGGGTTCGTGGATTTGGACGACAAGACCACCGGCTTCCAGCGGTCCGAGCTGGTGATCGTCGCCGCCCGGCCGTCGATGGGCAAGACCGCGTTCTGCCTCAACGTGGCCACGAACGCCGCGATCGAGGCGGACAAGGGGGTCGCCATCTTCTCGCTGGAGATGAGCAAGGAGGCCCTGGTCCAGCGGATGCTCTGCGCCGAGGCTCGCGTGGACAGCCAGCGGGTGCGGCAGGGCATGCTGCAGGACGCCGATTTCACCCGGCTGGCCCGGGCCGCGGGGATCCTGCAGAACTGCAAGATCTGGATCGACGATACGCCGTCCATCACCCTGCTCGAGATGCGCTCCAAGGCCCGCCGGCTCAAGGCGGACAACGAGATTGCGCTGCTCATCGTCGACTACCTCCAGCTGATGCGCACCGCCGAGCGGGCGGAGAGCCGGGTGCAGGAGATCAGCGAGATCAGCCGCTCGCTCAAGGCGCTGGCCCGCGAGCTGGAGGTCCCGGTGATCGCCCTCTCCCAGCTCTCGCGCGCGTCAGAGCAGCGGGGCGGGGACCGCAAGCCGATCCTCTCCGACCTGCGGGACTCCGGGGCCATCGAGCAGGACGCCGACCTCGTGCTGTTCATCCACCGGCCCGAGATGTACGAGGGCCCGGTGGACAAGGACGGCAACTCGCTCGAGGGCAAGGCGGAGGCCATCCTCGCCAAGCACCGGAACGGGCCCACCGGGACGATCCCGCTCTTCTTCCACAAGGCGTTCACCCGCTTCGACAGCTTCAGCGACCGGCCGGACGGCGATGCCTAGGCGGTCGGCCTACCGCTGCGCCGAGTGCGGGCACGAGCATCCCAAGTGGGCCGGACGCTGCGAGGCCTGCGGGGCGTGGAACAGCATCGCCGAGGAGCCGGTGGCCGCCGCCCCGCGGCGGGGGGGGTCGCGCGGGAAGACGCGGGGCTCCGGTGCCGCGGCACGGACGCCGGTCCGACTCCGCGATATCGCCGAGACGCGGCTCGTCCGCTGGCCCACCGGGCTCCCCGAGTTCGACTTCGTGCTCGGCGGTGGGCTGGTGCCGGGTTCGATGACCCTCATCGGCGGCGAGCCCGGGATCGGGAAGTCCACGCTCCTGCTCCAGGCGGCGGCCCGGCTCGAGGTGGCGGGCTTTCCCGTCCTCTATGCCAGCGGCGAGGAGAGCCCGGAGCAGGTCCGCCTCCGCGCCCTCCGGCTGGAGGAGGACGCCGGTCCGGTCCGCGTGCTCGGCGAGACGCGCCTCGAGGCGGTGCTCGAGGCATCGGCGGCGGCCGGGGCCCGCGTGCTCGTGCTCGACTCGATCCAGACGGTCTGGTCGGATCTGCTCGAGAGCGCCCCCGGGAGCGTGGGGCAGGTGCGCGAGTGCGCCGCCATGCTGATGCGGTTCGCCAAGGAATCGGAGACCGCGGTGTTCGCCGTGGGGCACGTGACCAAGGGCGGCGGGATCGCCGGGCCCAAGACCCTCGAGCACATCGTGGACACGGTGCTCTACTTCGAGGGCGAGGCCACGCTCGACTACCGCCTCCTCCGGGCCACGAAGAACCGGTTCGGCTCGGTGGACGAGCTGGGCGTCTTCTCGATGACCGGTCGCGGCCTGGTGGCGGTGCCCAACCCCTCGGCCGTCTTCCTCGCGGCCCGCTCCGCCGACACCGCGGGCAGCGCCGTGACCGCGCTGATGGAGGGCACCCGCCCCGTCCTGGTGGAAGTCCAGGCGCTCGCCGCCCCGACCGGCTACGGCACGCCACAGCGGGTGGCCACCGGGCTCGACCCGCGCCGGCTCGCGGTGCTGCTCGCCGTGCTCGAGCGCCGCGCGGGCGCGGGGTTCGGGAGTTACGACGTGTTCGTGCAGGCCACCGCGGGTGTGCGGCTCGCGGAGCCCGGCGCCGACCTGGCGGTGGCGGCCGCCCTGCTCTCCTCGCTGCACAATCGCCCGGCGCCGGCCGATGCGCTCTTCCTCGGCGAGATCGGCCTGGGCGGCGAGGTGCGCCCGGTGAGCGGTCTGGAGCGGCGGGCGCAGGAGGCCGCACGCCTGGGCTTCCGCCGGGCCTTCGTCTCCTCGCGGGGCGGCGCGGACATTCCCGGCCTCCGCCTCATCGGCCTCGACCACGTGGACGAGCTGGCCCGTGCCCTCGCGGCGTGATGTCGGCGTGGTCGTGGTCGCCGCGGGGCAGGGCCGGCGGGCGGGCGGGGAGCTGCCGAAGCAGTTCCGGGAGATCGGCGGTGTTCCGATGGTCCTCCGCGCCGTCCGCCCGTTCGCGGCCCATCCGGAGGTGGTCGAGGTGGCGGTGGTGTTGCCGCCGGACGTGGTCGCGGCTCCCCCGGCGTGGCTGGGCGCCCTCCGGGGCGAGGGGGTGCACCTGGTGCCCGGCGGCCCGGCGCGGAGCGACTCGGTGGCGGCCGGCCTGGCGGCGCTCGCGCCCGCCTGTACCGTGGTGCTGGTGCACGACGGCGCCCGGCCCTTTCCCTCCCGCACCACCATCGACGCCGTCATCGCGGAGGCGCGGGCCGGGCGTGCCGCCCTCGCCGCGGTGCCGGTGAGCGACACCATCAAGGAGGCGGCCGAGGCCGGACGCCTGGTCGCGCGCACCGTGCCGCGCGAGCGGCTCTGGCGCGCCCAGACGCCGCAGGGATTCCCCCGGGCGCTCCTGGAGCGGGCGCATGCCGGCAGGGCGCCCGGCGCCACGGACGACGCCGCCCTCGTCGAGGCGATGGGCGAGCCGGTCGTGCTCGTGCCGGACGACGCCGGCAACCTCAAGGTGACCACCGAGGCCGACTTCATCCTCGCCGAGGCCCTGGCCCGGCGATGATCCTCCCCTTCCTTACCCCGGCCGATGCCGACGGGGCCCTCCCGATCGTCCGGGCGCATCTCGCCGCCGGCCACCTGCTCGCCTACCCGACCGAGACGGTCTACGGTCTGGGCTCGGCCCCGGCCGACGGGCCGCTGGGCGTGCTCGCGCGGTTCAAGGGCCGGCCGGAGCGGAAGCCGTTCCTGCTCCTCGTCACCGGCCGGGAAATGGCCGAGGCATGGGGCCTCGCCTTTCCCCCGGTCGCGACCGCCCTCGCGCGGGAGTTCTGGCCCGGACCGTTGACCCTGGTGCTCCCGGGCGGGGAAGGAAAGCTCCCCGACCGCCTTCGTGGTCCCGAGGGCGGCATCGCGGTGCGCCACACCTCGCACCCGCTGGTCGCGCGGCTGGTGGCGGGCCTCGGTTATCCCCTCACCTCCACGTCGGCAAACCTGCCGGGGCAGCCGCCAGCCCCCGGCGCGGAGGCGATTGCCGGGCTCTTCGCCGACGCCATCGCCGCCGGCGAGCTCCTCGTCCTCGACGGCGGCCCCCTCGGCAATGTCCCGCCCTCGACGATCGTGGACTGCACCGGAGCCGAGGGCCACCTCGTGCGCGAGGGGGCCATCCCGCGCCGGGAGCTCCGCCGCCGGGTCGGGAGCCTGGCGCCGTGACCCGGGTCCTCCTCGTCTGCACCGGGAACACCTGCCGTTCCCCGCTGGCCGAGGCGCTGCTCCGGCGCGAGCTCGAGGCGCGCGGGGTCGAGGACGTGGTCGTGGAGTCGGCCGGCACCGGGGCGTGGGAAGGCGTCCCGGCCTCCGAGGGATCCTACCTGGTGGCCCTGGAGCACGGCCTCGACCTGTCGGCGCACCGGTCGCGCCTGCTCACCCGGGAGCTGGTGGAGCGCGCGGACGTCATCCTGACGATGGGCCGGAGCCACGTCGCGCGGGCCGAGGCGCTGGGCGGCGCGGGCCGCACCGTGCTGCTCGGCGAGTTCGCCGGGCGGGACGGTCCCGCCGCCGAGGTGCGAGATCCCTTCGGCGGCGAGCTCGCGCAGTACCGGGAGGCGTTCCGCGAGCTCGCCACGCTCCTGGAGGCTGCGGCGGAGCGGTTGGCGGAGGGCCGGCGTGCGCGCGACCGCTAGGACGCGGGTGTTCGCCGTCCTGGGCGACCCGGTGCGCCATTCGCTCTCGCCGGTGATGCACAATGCGGCCTTCCGGATCCTCGGGCTCAACGCCGTCTATATCGCGCTCCACTGCGAGCCGGGCGAACTCGCCCCGGTGATGCGCGCGCTGGCGCGGGGCGGCGGGGGCGGGAACGTGACCGTCCCGCACAAGGCGGAGGCGCTCGCCGCCCTCGATCGCGCCGGACCGCTGGCCGTGGCCGCCGGCGCCTGCAACACCTTCTGGGGCACGGAAGGGCAGCTCGCCGGCGACAATACCGACGTGACCGGGGTGGTGGAGGCGATGGCGGCGCTGGGCGCGCCTGCCACCGCCTGGCTGGTGGCGGGGACGGGCGGGTCGGCGCGCGCCGTGGCCGAGGCCGCGAGTCGGCTCGGGGCGCGACTCGCGGTGCGATCCCGGGACGCGGCCCGGGGGCGGGAGTTCCTCGCCTGGGCCGAGGCGCGAGGGGTCGCCCCGGCCACAGCCGAGGAGGCCGAGGTGCTGGTGAATGCCACTCCGCTCGGGCTCCGCGGCGCGGACCCGATGCCGTTCCCTCCCCACGTCCGACGTGGCGTCTCGCACGCGCTCGACCTCGTCTACGCGGCCGGCGGCACGCCCTGGGTCCGGGCGCTCCGCGCCGCGGGGGTGCGCGCCGAGGACGGTCGGCTGATGCTGCTGGCGCAGGGAGCCGCCGGCTTCGAACTCTGGTTTCCCGGCACTCCGGCGCCCCGGGAGGCGATGCATGCCGCGCTTCGCCGCGCGCTGGGCTGAGCGCCTCGGGACCGACCTCCGGGCCGTCGAGGAGTGGTGGCTCCCCGGGGAGTGCCTGCTCTGCCTCGGGCCCGTCCCGCAGCGGGACGGCGACTCGCTCGTGTGCACCTCCTGCCGGCGCAGGTGGCGCCCGGTGACGCCGCCATTCTGCGATCGCTGCGGGGACACCCTCGAGCGGGCCTCGGAGGGCGCGCACTCCTGCCCCGAGTGGACCCCGGCCCTCGTCCGGGTCCGCTCCGCCGCGTGGCTCGACGGCGGCGCCCGCCAGGCGGTGCACCTGTTCAAGTACGAGGGCTGGTGGCGCGTGGCGGAGGACCTGGCCGCCGTGATGGTCGCGCTCGACCCGCTCGGTCCCGGCGCGGTGCTGGTCCCGGTTCCGCTCGGCGCCCGTCGCGAGCGCGAGCGGGGCTACAACCAGGCGGCCCGGCTCGCGGCCGCGCTGGGGCGCCTCGCCGGCCTTCCGGTGCGGCCGCGGCTGCTGGTCCGGGCGCGCGAGACGGCCACCCAGACGAAGTTGACTCCGGAGGCCAGACGGGCGAACGTCCACGGCGCTTTCGGCGTCCGGGAGCTGCTCCCGGCGGCGCGCCTGGTGCTGGTGGACGACGTCTTCACCACCGGCGCCACCCTGGCCGCCGCCGCGGAGGCGCTGGCCGCCGCGGGCGCCCGGCGGGTGGAGGCGGTGACCTTCGCCCGCGGCACCGGGCCGCTGCCCCGCGCCTGAGGCCCGGGCAGCCGCCCCTCGACCTTCGACCTTCGACCTTCGACCTTCGACCTCGATGCCCACTCGCGTCGCCATCAATGGATTCGGCCGCATCGGCCGCAACGTGGTCCGGGCCGCCAAGAAGCTCGGCGCCGACCTCGACTTCGTGGCCGTCAACGACATCACCGACAACAAGACCCTGGCCCACCTGCTCAAGTACGACTCCGTCCACGGCCGCTTCGCCGGGACCGTGGAAGCGGCGCCCGACGGGATCGTCGTCAACGGCGACCTCATGCGGGTCCTTTCGGAGCGGGAGCCGGCCAACCTGCCGTGGAAGGACCTCGGCGTGGACGTCGTGCTCGAGTCCACCGGGCGCTTCACCGACCGCGACCAGGCGGGGAAGCACCTGGCCGCCGGCGCGAGGAAGGTCGTGATCTCCGCCCCCGCCAAGCAGGAGGACATCACCATCGTCTACGGCGTGAACCACGCGAAGTACGACCCGGCGGTGCATCACGTCATCTCGAACGCCTCGTGCACCACGAACTGCCTGGTGCCGGTGGTGCAGGTGATCCGCGAGCGGTTCGGGTTCGTCCGCGGGTTCATGACCACCATCCACGCCTACACCAACGACCAGCAGATCCTCGACCTGCCGCACAAGGACCTGCGGCGGGCGCGGGCGGCGGCCCTCTCGATCATCCCCACCTCCACCGGGGCCGCGAAGGCCACGGCGCTCGTGCTCCCCGAGGTGAAGGGGAAGATCGACGGCGTGTCGCTCCGGGTGCCGACCGCCGACGTGTCGGTGGTGGACCTGACCTGCATCGTGGAGCGGCCCACGACCACCGCGGAGGTGAATACGGCGTTCGCCGAGGCCGCGACGGGCGCGCTGGCCGGGGTGCTCGGGGTCAGCGACGAACCGCTGGTCTCGATCGACTACGTGGGCAACCTCAACTCGAGCACGGTGGACCTCCTCTCCACCAACGTGGTGGACGGCACGCTGGTGCACGTGTCGAGCTGGTATGACAACGAGATGGGGTACTCGGCGCGCTGCGTCGACCTCATCCGCTACATCGGGGAGCGGCTGTGAAGCGGACCCTCGCGAGCCTCGATTCCGCGTGGGTCGAGGGGAAGCGGGCGCTGGTGCGGGTGGACTTCAACGTCCCCCTGGCGGGCGGGGTGGTGGCGGACGACACCCGGATCCGCGCGACCCTGCCGACCATCCGGTGGCTCCGGGAACGAGGGGCGCGGGTCGTCCTCCTCTCCCACCTCGGGCGGCCGAAGGGGAGGCCGGACCCGGGCCAGTCGCTCCGTCCGGTGGTGCCGGCACTGGAGGCGCACCTCGGCATCCCGGTCACCTTCCTGCCGGACCCCACCTCGGACGAGGCGGTGGCCCAGGTCCGCCGGCTGCCACGGGGGGGCGTGGCCCTGGGGGAGAACACCCGGTTCCACGCCGGCGAGGAGGCGAACGACGCCGCCCTGGCAGCACGGTTCGCGCTCCTGGGCGACTTCTACGTCAACGACGCCTTCGGCTCGGCCCACCGGGCGCACGCCAGCACCGCGGCCGTCGCGGAGCTGCTCAAGCCGGCGGTGTCGGGGTTCCTGATGGAGCAGGAGCTCGCCTGGCTCGGGCGCGCCCTCGAGGCGCCCAAGCGTCCCTTCGTGGCGGTGATGGGCGGTGCGAAGATCTCGGGCAAGATCGACCTGATCGAGTCGCTCCTCCCCAAGGTGGACGCGATCCTGGTGGGGGGGGCGATGGCCTGCACCTTCTTCCGGGCCCAGGGCCTGGAGACCGGCACCTCGCTGGTCGAGCCGGACCGGGCGGCGCTGGCCGGGGCGCTCCTCGAGCGGGCGGGGACCAAGCTGGTGCTGCCACAGGACGCCGTCGTGGCCACCGCGCTCGAACCCAACATCACCACCCAGGTGGTGCCCTGCGACCGCCTGCCGGCCGGGTGGGCCATGTACGACGTGGGGCCCCGGACGGTCCGGGCCTTCGCCGAGCGGATCATGGCTGCGGGCACGGTGCTCTGGAACGGGCCGATGGGGGTCTTCGAGACCCCGCCCTTCGACCAGGGCACCCTGGGGGTGGCGCACGCGCTGGCCGAGGCCACGCGGCGCGGTGCCGTCACGGTGGTCGGGGGCGGCGATTCCGCGGCGGCGCTCGCGGCTGCCGGGCTCGAGGGAGCGGTCTCCCACGTCTCCACCGGCGGCGGGGCTTCGCTCGAGTTCCTCGAGGGCCGGGAGCTCCCGGGGGTGGCAGCACTCGACGACGCCTGACCGGGCCGCGGACGCGCCCCCCCGGGGGAGCGTCCGCAGCCGCCCCTCTTGACGGACCTCCCTCCGGCGATAGAGTAGTGGCCCAACCCCTGAACGTCATTCCGCCCGTCCGGTCCCGCTCCCCGGCCCCCACCGGGCCGCCACCAGGAGGACGCCGTGCGCCT
>DATIBS010000062.1:0-8361 GCA_035457305.1 Gemmatimonadales bacterium | reverse complement strand
TACATAGTTGATTAGTCGCAATAGGGAGGCCCCATCGTCGTCCTCGGCTACGCCCTCGCCCTGCTCGTCGGACTCGCCCTCGGCCTCCTCGGCGGCGGCGGCTCGGTCCTCACCGTCCCGATCCTGGTCTACGTGTTCGGCTTTCCCATGAAGGCCGCCGTGCCGATGAGTCTCGGCGTGGTCGGGGTCACCAGCGCGATCGGCGCGTTCCGCCACCGGCAGCGCGGTGCCGTCCGGCTCCCCGCGGCGCTGGCGTTCGCCCCCGGCGCCATCGCAGGGACCCTGCTCGGGACCCGGCTGGCCGCACTGGTGTCGGGGCGCACCCAGCTGGTCCTCTTCGCCCTGGTGATGGGCGCCGCGGCCCTGGCCATGCTCCGGCCGCCGAAGGGCCTGGCCACGGCGGACCGCCTAGGCCACGGCACGCCGACCCTCGGCGAGGCCATCCGGGCCCTGCCCGCCGGCCTGGGCGTCGGCATCCTCACCGGGCTGGTCGGCGTGGGCGGCGGTTTCCTCATCGTGCCGGCCCTCGTGCTCCTCCTCGGGCTCCCCATCCACCAGGCGGTCGGGACCTCGCTCGTGGTGATCGCGATCAACTCGGCGGCCGGGGTGGCGGGCTATCTCGGTCGCGTCACCTTCGACTGGGCGACGATGGCCGGCTTCACCGCGCTCGCCATCGTCGGGGTGCTGGGGGGCGCGGCGCTGGCCCCGCGGGTGCCGGCCGCCCGGCTCCGCCGGGGGTTCGCGGTCTTCCTCATCGCGATGGCCGTGCTCATTCTTCTGCAGAACCTCGGGCCGGGCGCCTCCGGCCGCTGACGGAGCGGGCGATGATCTTCAAGCGTTTCTACGACGACGGACTGGCCCAGGCCAGCTACCTGGTCGGCTGCAGCCAGGCGAGCGAAGCGGTGGTGGTGGACCCGCTCCGCGACGTGGCGCCGTACCTGGCGACGGCGGACGCCGAGCGGGTCCGCATCACCGCGGTCACCGAAACCCACATCCACGCCGACTTCCTGTCCGGGAGCCGGGAGCTGGCGGCCCGCACCGGTGCCGGGCTCCACCTCTCCGCCGAGGGCGGCCCCGACTGGCAGTACGCCTTCGCGGCGGAAGACGGGGCCCGGCTCCTCCACGACGGCGACGAGATCGTGGTCGGGAACGTGCGGCTCCGGGTCCTGCACACCCCCGGGCACACCCCGGAGCACCTGAGCTTCCTCGTCACCGACGGTGCGGTCGCCACCGGCCCGATGGGCATCATCACCGGCGATTTCGTCTTCGTCGGCGACGTCGGCCGTCCCGACCTGCTGGAGAAGGCGGCCCGGGTGGCGGGATCGGCCGAGGCGGGAGCCCGGGTGCTGTGGCGGAGCCTGGAGAAGTTCCGCGCGCTGCCGGACCACCTGCAGGTCTGGCCCGGGCACGGCGCCGGGTCGGCGTGCGGCAAGGGGCTCTCCGCCATGCCGCAGTCCACCGTCGGGTACGAGAAGCTCTACAACTGGGGGGTGGGGGCGGCCGACGAGGCGACCTTCGTCCGCGGGGTCCTCGCGGACCAGCCGGAGCCGCCGGCCTATTTCGCCGAGATGAAGCGCCGGAACCGGGCCGGCCCGCCGCTCCTGGGCACGCTGCCCCGGCCGCCCCGGATCGAGCCCTCGGACATCGCCGCCCGGCTCGAGGCGGGCGCGGTGGTCGTGGACATCCGTCCCCAGGCGGTGGCCGCCGCGGGCCGACTGCCGGGCACGCTCAGCATCCCCCTCAACAAGTCGTTCGTGACCTGGGCGGGGGCGCTCCTTCCATACGACACGCCCTATTACTTCGTCACGGCCGACGGACCCGGTGGCGAATCGGCCGCGAACGCGGCGCGCGAACTCGCCATGATCGGCCTCGACCTGGCCGCGGGCTTCGCCGGTGAGGAAGCGCTCGAGTGGTGGGCGGAGGCGGGCCGGGAGCTGGCCGAGATTCCCCATCTCCAGCCCAGGGACCTGGCACGACGGTCGGGCGCCGTCGTGCTCGACGTCCGCGGGGCGGCGGAATGGCGCGCAGGCCACGTGCCCGGAGCGCCGAACATCCCGCTCGCCGAACTGCAGGCGCGCGCGGCCGAGGTGCCGGTCGGCAGGCCGCTCGTGCTGCAGTGCCAGGGGGGCGGGCGGTCCCACATCGCGGCCAGCCTGCTGCAGAACCGGGGCCTGGAGGTGGTGAACCTGGCGGGAGGCTACGGGGCGTGGGAGCGGGAGGGGAATCCGGTCGAGCGCTGAGGGGAGGCGGGAACCGGGTCGGTCAGGGTGACAGCGGGGCGTGCCAGAGGGGAATTCACCGGTGCGCCCCGCTGTCATTTCGGCAAGCCGGGGCTGGCACGCCGGCTGCAAATCCGCCGGCGGACACCCGGCGCCGGTGCCGGGTGACCTGACCCGATGGCCCCCTGGGCCGCACATCGCCAAGGAGGAGTCCCATGTACCTCACCACTCGCCGGCCCGCCCTGGTCGGGCCCGACTTCGCCGGCCTGCGCCGGCTGAACCGCGTCCTCGACGAGACGTTCGGGGCGTTCCCGTGGAATGACGAGAACGGCACCATCACCTCCGCCTGGCTTCCGCCGGTGGACATCTTCGAGGACCACGACGGCCTGAAGCTGGTCGCCGAGATCCCCGGGGTCCGTCCGGAGGACGTGAAGCTCTCGCTCGAGAATGGGGTGCTCACGATCCGGGGGGAGAAGCAGCAGGCGGCGGAGGAGCAGGCCGAGCGCGTGCACCGGTACGAGCGGAGCTACGGCGCGTTCGAGCGGACCTTCTCGCTCCCGACCACCGTGGACGCCGACCGGATCGAGGCGCGCTACGAGAACGGGCTCCTGACGGTCCGGCTGCCGAAGGTGGAGAAGGCCAAGCCGCGGGAGATCGAGGTGAAGGTGGGCTGACACCGCGCCTACTCGACGACGTAGGCCTCCATCGCGTAGTACTCGGCCAGGCCGAGACGGTTCACCGTCTCGGCCGTGTCCTTGTTGCGCGCCTCGACCCGCTGCCAGAACTCGCGGTCGTCGAGGCCGGGGAAGGGGGCGGAGTCCTTCTGGGACTGGTGCTTGAAGATGGCCTGGACCTTGAGCGCCAGCTCCTCCTGCGAGAGCGGCACCAGCCAGGTCGCGTCGGTCACCGGCCACTCCTGCCACGCGCCGCGATAGAGCCAGACCTCGGGCCGCGGTCCGGCCGCCTCCGCCAGGGCGCGGTCGACCGCCTCCTTGCACATCCGGTGGGTGCCGTGCGGGTCGGAGAGGTCGCCCGCCACGAACACCAGGTCGGGGCGGACCTCCTCCAGCAGGCGGCGCACGATCGCCACGTCGGCCGGCCCGACGGGATCCTTGCGCACCTGTCCCGTGCGGTAGAACGGGAGGTCGAGGAACCGCGCGGCGCTCCGCGGCAGCCCGAGCGTCCCGATCCCGCTCACGGCCTCCGCCTCGCGGATCAGGCGCTTGAGGTCGAGCACCTCGGGCGCGTCGGCGTCGCCCGGCGCCTTCGCGGCGAGCGCCGCACGCACCCGGGCCTCGAGCGCGTCGGTCTCCGCCACCGCGAGGCCCCGCTCGCGCGCGAGGCGCCCGAGCCAGTCGAGGTAGCGGACCACGTCGTGGTCGAAGACGGCGATGTTGCCGCTCGTCATGTAGGCCACGACGATCTCGTTCCGGTTGAGGACCAGCTTCCGCAGGATCCCGCCCATCGAGATCACGTCGTCGTCGGGATGGGGCGAGAAGCAGACGACCCGCCGGCCCTGCGGCAGCTTCGAGCGCCCCCGGATGCGGGCGCCGAGCGCGTTGAACACGAACCCGTTCACCTCCCCGGGCGTGCCCCACCTGGCCACGAGCGAGGAGAGCGAGTGCTCCGCGTAGTCCCGCATCGTGAGCTTGAGGATGGCGCGGCCGGCCTGCGCGGAGAGCCAGGCCACCGCCCGCACCGCCAGCGGCTCGGTCCACTCGACTTCATCCACCAGCCAGGGCGTGGCCACCCGGGTGAGCGCGGCGGCGGCGGCGGGGTCGAGGTAGAACGTGGCGGCCGGGTGGCGCTGGAGGAAGGTGGCGGCCACGGCGGTGTCCATCTCGCCCTCCACCGCGCGCCGGACGATCTCGGCCTTGTGCTCGCCGGTGGCGAGGATCGCGATCTCCCGGGCCTCGAGGATGGTGGCGACGCCCATCGTGAGCGCTTCGCGGGGCACGTTGGCTTCCCCGAAGAAGTCCGCCGCGGCGTCCCGCCGGGTGACGGTGTCGAGGGTGACGAGCCGGGTCCGGCTCGCCGCTCCCGACCCGGGCTCGTTGAAGCCGATGTGGCCGGTCTTCCCGATGCCGAGGAGCTGAAGGTCGATCCCGCCGGCGGCCCGGATCGCCGCCTCGTAGGCCTCGGCGTGGGCGGCGAGGGCCTCGCGGGGAAGGGTCCCGTCCGGGAGGTGGACGTTCGCCGGGTCGAGGTCCACCTGGCCGAAGAGGTGCTCTTCCATGAATCGCCGGTAGGAGTGCAGGCTGGCCGGCGCCATCGGCCAGTACTCATCGAGGTTGAAGGTGACGACGTGACGGAAGGAGAGTCCTTCCTCGCGGTGCAGGCGCACCAGCTCGCGGTAGACACCGACCGGGGTGGCGCCCGTGGCCAGCCCGAGCACCGCGCGCCCCGCCCCGGCGCGGATCACGCCGGCGATCCGCCGGGCCACGGCGCGGCCCAGCGCCTCGTGGTCCGCGAAGACGGCGGTGGGAATGCGCTCGAGCCGCGTGGCGTCGTGCACCGGCTACTCCCGGATCAGCCCGGTCTCGAGCGCGAACTTGGTCAGGCCGGCCACGGTGCGGATCCGGAGCTTCCGCATCAGGCTCTCGCGGTGGGTCTCCACCGTGCGATGGCTGATCCCGAGCTCGGCGCCGATCTCCTTGTTCGTCCGGCCCTGCGCGATCCCGACGAGCACCTCGCGCTCGCGGCCGGTGAGGAGGTCGGCGGCCGACTTCTGCTGGTCCCGCGCCAGGTCGCCCCGGACCGCGTCGGAGAGCTTGCGCGCCACCGGCGGGCTGTAGTACGCCTCGCCCCGGTGCACCGCGCGCACCGCCTGGCGGAGTTCCTGCGCGGCGGTGTCCTTGAGGATGTAGCCGAACGCGCCGGCACGGACGCTCTCGACCACGTATTCCGCGTCGTCATACATCGAGAGGATCAGGACGCGGCACGCCGGCTCCGTCTCCCGGAGCCGCGCCGCGGCCTGGAGCCCGGTCTCCCCCGGCATCGAGATGTCGAACACCGCCACGTCGGGATGGTGCGCTGCCGCCAGCGCGCGGGCGGTCGCGCCATCGGCCGCCTCCGCCACCACCTCGAAGCCGGGCTCGCGCTCCAGCACCCGCCGGATGCCCTCGCGCACCACGGCGTGGTCGTCCGCCACGAGGACCCGGATGGGGGCCTCGGTCGTCTGGTCGTTCATCGGGTCTCCCCCGTCCGCACCGGCAGGCTGATCTCCAGGCGCGAGCCGCCGGGCGTGCCCGGCGCGAAGCGCACCGAGCCGCCGAGCGCGCCGATGCGCTCGCGCATCCCGGCCAGGCCGAGGTGGCCCAGCCGCTCGAACCGGTCGAAGTTCGCCCCGGGGGGCGGGCCCACGCCATCGTCGGTCACCTCGAGCCGGAGGATGCCGTCGGCCGACCGGACCCCGACGGCGATGCTCCGGGCCCCCGCGTGGCGGGCCACGTTGGCCAGCGCCTCCTGCAGCGCGCGGAAGACCGCCAGCTCCGCCTCCTTGGTGAGCGGCGGGAGCGCGGGCGGCGCGTCGAGCGTGACCGCGAGCCCGCTCCGCTCCTGGAACTCCGCCACCAGCGAGCGCAGGGCGGGGAGGAGCCCGAGGTCGTCCAGCAGCGACGGCCGGAGGTTCACCGTCACCCGCCGGACGGCGCGGATCCCCGAGTCCACCAGCGTGAGGATGTGGTCCAGCCGCGGGCCGTCGGCCGGCGGCACGGTCTCGCGCAGGACGCCGAGCTCCATCTTCACCGCGGAGAACACCTGGGCCGTCTCGTCGTGCAGCTCGCGCGAGAGCCGGCGGCGCTCCTCCTCGTGCTGCCGCACCATCATCGCGGAGAGCCGCCCCAGCTCCTCGGTCCGGGACTCGAGCCGGCGGTAGAGCTCCGCGTTGGCCAGGGCGGCGCCGGCATGGTGGCCCAGGGTGACGAGAAACTCCTCGTCGAGGGCGGTGAAGGGGTCGCGCGCGTCGCCGACGATGAGGAGCGCACCCGTCACCTGGCGGTCGAGGAAGACCGGGAGGATGGCGGTGTACGCCGGCTCGCCCGCCCGCGGCGCCGCGGCAGCGTCGAGCACCTGCGGCTTGCCGGTGGTGAGGGCGGTGGCGAGGGCCTCCGCGCGTGCCCCGTGGCCAGCCGGATCCCGCCCGGCGCAGGCCCCCGCGCCGCGCACGAACGCCCGGCGACCCGACTCGTCGAGGCGGTAGAGCGCGCTGCCCGTCACCGCGGGGAGGGTCAGGGGCTTGGCAAGCAGCGCGTCGAGCATCGCGACGTCGTCCCCGCCGCGCTGCAGCTCGCCGGACAGCGCGGCGAGCGCGTTGAGGCCGCGCTGGAGGTCGTCCATCAGCAGGAGCAGGATGCCCAGCCCGACCGCGAGGAGGAAGCAGACGTCGAGGTAATAGCCCCACGGGCTCCACGCGCCCCGGGCCCGGAGGAACGGGTAGTCGAGGTGGTGCAGGCCCCACAGCAGCAGCGCCCCCGCGAGCACCGCCGCCCCCGGTCCGCCCACCCGCCGGTAGTGCCGCAGGAACACCCAGCCGGCCCAGAGGGTGGCCGCACTCAGGAACAGCACCGCCGGGAGGGCCGCCCAGAGGAAGTGGTCGAGGCGGTAGATCGCGATGTAGGACCAGGCCGGCGGGAACAGCGCGAGGGCGAGCACCGCCGGGCGCCACCGGGTCTGGCCGGAGAAGACGCAGGCCGCCCAGAGCACGGCGAGCGCGGTCCAGCCGGTGATGACCTGGTGCCAGTAGAGCCAGTTCCAGTTCCGCGTGAGCAGGAAGCTGATGATGATGCCGAGCCGGAGGACGTAGAAGGACCACGCCACCGCCATCCAGCCGAGCCAGGCCTTGCGGTAGCGGAGGAAGAGGCCGCCGGAGAGGAGCGCCAGCGTGAGCGCCACCGCCGTCTGGAGCACGGCGGCGGCGAACTCGGCATTCCCGATGGGTGGCACGTCCACGCCCATAGGCCGGGAATGAACGCGGCTCGAACCGGCGCCGCAATGCCGTGCGGGGATTCTCGCGGGCCGTCCCGAAGGGGGTAGATTGGCGCCCATGACCGATTTCGCGGCGCGGTTCCGCGCGCTGGTGGCCGGCGCGCGGGAGCGCCCCGGGGACGCCGCCGGCCTGGCCGGCCTGGCGGAGGCCGCGGCGGAGGGCGTGCTCGCGGGGCCCGCGATGCTCGAGGCGGGGTTCGAGCTCGACGCCGGCGCGGACGCCGCGGACCTCCTCAAGTCGCGGCTCCTCGCCCGGCAGGTGGACCGGGTGCTGGTGGCGCGTGGCGCCCCGGCCGGGGAACTCCTGGCACTCGCCCGGGCGCTCGCCGCCGAGGGGGGGGCGGTGCCGAGCACGCCGGCGGTGGCGGTGGAGATGGTGGAGGTGATCCGGCCTGGCAGCGGGCCCCCGGCGGGCACGGCGCGGGAGCGGCCGCAGGGCATCCAGCTGCTCGGCGACGAGGGGGTCCTGCCGCGCCGCGCCCGGCCGCGCACCGGCCTCGGACGCGAGATGGAGGCGCTGGCCCGTGCCGTGGAGGCCGCGGCGCGGCGCCGGCAGTGGGTCGAGGCGCTGCACGCCGCGCAGGCGCTGGTGCGGATGGAGCACCGGTTCCCCGAGGTCGAGCGCCGCGGCTTCATGTTCGAGGTGCGCCGGGTGCTCGTGCGGCCGATCCTTGACGGCATCATCGCGCTCGCCCTGCGCATGCCCGAGGAGCAGGACCGGGCCGCCGAGGTGCTCCGCTGGCTCGGCGCGCCGGGCGCGGACGCGATGGTGGACCACGTGAAGGCGGTGGAGCAGGCGGAACCCGGCCGGTTCCTGCACGAGGCGCTCGCCACGATGCCGGCCGCGGTGCCGCTGCTGCTCCCCCTGCTCGACGGGGATGCCCCCGCGGCCGCGCGGCACGCGGCGGACCTGCTGGGCCGACTGCGGGCGGCGTCGGCCATCCCGGGACTCGCCCGGCTCGCGGCGCATCCCGACCCGCGTCCACGGCACGCCGCCATTGACGCGCTCGGGAGCTTCGCCGACCGGCGCGCGGCCGAGGCGCTGCACCGGGCGCTGGGTCACGCCGAGGGTGGGACCCGGGCGCGGGCCGCCGCCGCGCTCGGGCGGCTCGGCCCGGCGGCGGCGATGCCGCTCTTGGCCGCGCTCGAGCGGGAG
>DATIBS010000061.1:0-7813 GCA_035457305.1 Gemmatimonadales bacterium | reverse complement strand
ATCACCTCGAGGGCGCGGCGGAGCGCCGCCTCGACCTCTTCCCGGGTCCGGAGGCCGGCCTCCACCTCGGCCCGGAACGCCACCTCGCCGAGCCCCACGCCCTCGCGGGTGGCGCGCTCGACCGCCTCACGGACGGAGGTGAACATCAGGCCACCCGGGGGACGGCGCGCACCATCCGCACGCCGAGGGCGCGGATGGCGTCGAGGGCGTGGTCGGAGGGGGGCGCGTCCAGCTCGTAGACGTGGATGGCGTCGCCGCCCTTCCGCCGGCGGGAGACGCGGATGGTGGCGATGTTGGCCGCATCGCCCGCGAGGGCGGCGGTGGCGGAGGCGACGATGCCGGGCACGTCGGGGGCGACGAAGACGAGGGTGGGGAGCGCCCCGGTCACCTCCACCGGGTAGCCGTCCACCTCGGTGATGACGATGCGGCCGGCGCCGATGGAGGAGCCGGTGACGGTGACGGTGCGGTCGCCGCGGGTGACGGTGATCCGGGCGGTGTTGGGATGGTGCTCGCCGCGGAGCTTCACGTTGCCGAAGGTGATGGCGAGGCCCTCGGCCTCGGCGAGCTCGAGGCTCCGGCGGAGCCGCTCGTCGTCCGGCTGGAAGCCGAGGAGCCCCCCGGCGATGGCGCGGTCGGTGCCGTGCCCCACCCCGGTGCGGGCGAACGAGCCGTGCAGCTCGACCTTCGCCCCGTCGGGGCGCCCGCCGGCCAGCGCCCGCGCGAAAAGCCCGATGCGGCAGGCCCCCGCCGTGTGGGACGACGAGGGCCCGACCATCACGGGACCGATGATGTCGAGCAGGGAGACCACTAGGCCAGCTCCACGAGGGCGACGGACCCGAGGTTCACCGCGATCTCCAGGTCCGGGTCGCCCGCGGGCCGGAGGTAGACCTCGTGGGCGGTGAGCCCGGGGTCCACCGCCGTGGGGACGCCGACGACCTCCTGCCGGTCGGTGGTGACCACCTTCACCATCAGCTCGTGCCCGCTGGCGTAGCCGAGCACCTCGACGATCTCCTCGTAGGTCACGGGGGCCTCCGGGTGAGGGTCTCCCACCGAATCTACCGTCCGCTAGGGGAGCGGGCGAGGCTCCGCGGGCGCCACCCCGAGCTCGCGGAGCGCGAAGTCGGTGAGCAGGGTGCGCAGGTGCACCGTGGTGTTGCCGCCGAAGATGCCGTGGTTCCGGTTGGGATACGACATCAGGGTGAACTGCTTCTTCGCCTGCACCAGGCGGTTGATGAGCGCCTCGGTGTTCTGGTAGTGCACGTTGTCGTCGCCGGTGCCGTGAACCAGCAGCAGCTTCCCGCGGAGCGAGTCGGCGTAGGTGAGCGGCGAGCCGGCGTCGTAGCCGGCCTGGTTCTCGGTGATGAGCCCGTTGTACCGCTCGGTGTAGATGTTGTCGTAGTACTTCCAGTGCGTCACCGGCGCGACCGCCATCCCCATCCGGTAGACGTCGGGGAAGCGGAAGAGCGCGTTCAGCGTCATGAAGCCGCCGTAGCTCCAGCCCCAGATGCCCATGCGGCCGGCGTCCACCCCGGGCAGCCGCCCCACCACGCGGGCGGCCGCGGCCTGGTCCTCGGTCTCGACCACGCCCATCCGGCCGTAGACCACCTTCCGGAACTCGGCGCCGCGGCTGCCGGTCCCGCGGTTGTCCACGCTGGCCACGATGACGCCGTGCTGGGCCAGGAGCGCGTGCCAGAGGTACTGCGAGCCGCCCCACGCATCCACCACGGTGTTCGAGCCCGGGCCGCCGTAGACGAAGAAGAGCACCGGGTACTTCCGGGCCGGGTCGAACCCGGGGGGCTTCATCATCCAGGCGTTGAGCGTCCGGCCATCGCCCACGTCCAACCGGACGAACTCGCTGGGCCCCCGGTCGAGGGCGGCGACGGCGGCATGGAGCTTCTCGTTCGCAGCCAGCGGGCGGACCACCCGGTGGTCCGGGAGCCGGACCAGCTCGACGACCGGGGGCACCCCGAAGCGGCTGTAGGTGTGCACGGCGAACCGCGCGCCGGGGGCGATATTGTAGGAATGCGTGCCGGGCTGGCTCGCCGGGCTCAGCCGCTCGGGCCGGCCGGAACCGTCCAGCCGGGCCCGCCAGAGGTAGCGCTGCGTGGGATCGTCGGGCGAAGCGACGAAGTAGAGCCACCCGCCCCGGGCGTCCACCTTGAGCACCGAGACCACGTCGAACTCGCCCTTCGTCACCGCCACGGGACGCCCGCCGTCGAGGCGCTGCACGTAGACGTGCTCCCAGCCGGTCCGTTCGCTCACCCAGGTGTAGCGCCGGCCGCCGTCGAGCCACACGAAGTCGTCCACCACGAAGAGCCAGGCCCGGTCCTGCTCGGTGTGGATCGGCCGCACCGTGCCGCGCGCGGCGCTCGCCGCGAACAGGATCATCGTGTTCTGCTTGCGGTTGAGCTGCTGCACCACCAGCCCGCGGCCGTCGGGGCTCCACCAGATCCGGGCGGGGTAGTGGTTCCGCGGGTCGCCGGGCAGGTCGAGCCAGGTGGGCGCCCCGCCGGAATCGGCCACGACCCCCACCCGCGCGGCGGAGTTCGGCTCCCCGACCTTGGGGTACTGTACCGGCACGACGTAGGAGTAGAGCGAGTCGGTGTTGTTGAGGAGCAGGAAGTCGCGCGTCGAGTCCACCCTGAGCTGCCAGAAGGCGATCCGCGTCCCGTCGGGGCTCCAGCGCCAGCCGTCGCGCAGGTCCAGCTCCTCCTCGTAGACCCAGTCGAAGGTGCCATTGATCAGGTCCCGGCGGCCGTCGGTGGTGAGCTGCCGGATGGCCCCGGTCCCGAGATCCTCCACCCAGAGGTTGTACTCCCGGACGTAGCCGACCTTCGACCCGTCGGGCGAGAACTTGGCGAACATCAGGGTGGAGGGCTTCGCGTCGGGCCCGCCGAGCTTCCGCAGGGTCCCGGCCTTCCGGTCGAGCACCCAGTAGTCGCCGCGGGTGTTCTCCCGCCAGACCGGCTCCGAGTTGGTGAAGACGAGGAACTTCCCGAGGTCGTCGGTCCAGGCGAAGTCCTCGATCGCCATCGGCGCCGTGTCGCCCGGTGCGACCAGCTCCGCGGCGCGGACCAGCACCTCCTTGCGGCCCGACTCGGCGTCCACCTTCACGACGTCGCGGCCCCGGCCGTCCTCGGGCCGCACCAGCGTCACGTAGGAGCGTTCATCGAGCCAGCGGACCGGCGCCGCCCCCTCCGGCGCGAAATCGCGCGAAGCGAAGATCCGCTCCACGGTGAGGCGGGAGGAGTCGGCGACGGCCGTCTGGGCCGCGGCGGGGAGAACGGCCCCGGCAGCCAGACCGAGGAGGAGGACGAGGGCTGGACGCAGTTTCACGGTGCAACTCCGCGGGACTGTGACGTGCGACACGGTGGAACAGGATCGGGCGTGCGAGCGTAGGGATGCAAGATAGATGGAACCGGAGCGCGGGGGAGTCCGCCCCGAGCGAAGCGATCCCCCTGATGGGGACGGCGATCCCGGGCTCCGGCCAGTCAGCATCGGTCGTTCACCGCCAGGCAGCGAGCCACGGGCGGAGGGCGGCCGATCGCGTTTCGGCGAGTTCGAGGATCGGTACCCCCGGGACCCGCCCACATCAGCCGCCGGCATGCTCCCGAGGTGCCTCGGGTCCAGCGGCGCGCCGTCGCATCCACTCCCAATGCAGGAACCCGATCGCGAGCGTGGCCAGGAGCACACCCAGTTCCCGTCCATTCATCCGCAACGCCAGCACCGCGGTGAAGAGGAGACCCAGCAGCGCGACCAGGGGGCCGGCCGGCACGCGGTACCAAGCCGGAGGAGCCGACGGGTCGCCGCGCCGCTCCCGCCGGCGGAAGACCATGAGTGCCACGCAGATCGCGCCGTAGCCCAGCAGGCGGGAGACCGCCGAGAGGCTCAGATTCTGGAGGAACGACCCCGCGGAGGCCAGCGCCCAGACGAGCACGGCGAAGAGCACGACGGAGGTGTGGGGGGTCCGGAAGCGGGGATGGACTTCGCCGAGCCGGGACGGCAGGTCGCCCTGCTCGGCCAGGGCGTAGGTGAGCCGCGGCACGTTGAGCATGGCACCGGCCAGGTACCCGTACACGGAGACCAGCGCGCCGCCCGCCAGCAGCATCGACCCGCCGCGCCCCAGGAAGACCGCTGCCGCCGCGGCGAGGGGACGGGGGGCCAGGGCGGGATCCGGCAGCGCCAGGATCACCACGACCTGCACCGCCGTGTAGACGAGCGCGCAGATGCCGAGCGCCGCGAAGAGCGCCACCGGCGCGTCGCGCCGAGGGTCGCGGGCCTCCCCCAGGGGCATGAGCGCCGCCTCGAATCCCCCGTAGGCGAAGACGAGGAGGAGGATGACCTCCAGCCAGTCGCCGGCACCCGGCCGGGGCATGGGCGGTCGCACCGCCGGGTCGAGCGGGAGGAACGCCAGGCCCAGGAGGATGAAGAGCGTGAGCGGGAGGAGCTTGGCCACGGTGAAGGCGCTGCTCACGCCGAGGCCCGTGCCCACGCCGCGGTAGTTGGCGACGGCGAGCGGAACGAGGACGGTCGCCAGCACGAGCGACGCGGCCAGCCGGCCCTGCACGCCGGGCACGAATTCGCCGAGGTAGATGACGAGCAGGTTCGCGTTCGTGGCCGCCGCGGTGAGCCGGACGAGATAGCTGAGCCAGGCCATCTCGATGCCGGCCAGGCGTCCGAAGGCGCCCCGCGCGTAGAGGTACGGGCCGCCCGCCCCCTCGAAGCGGCTGGCCACCTCTGCGAAGCAGGCCACGACCAGCGTCATCCCGAGCGCCGCGACCAGCCAGGCCCAGGGACTCGCCGCACCGAGCCGGCCACCGATCGTGGAGGGGAGGCCGAAGACACTGCTCCCGATGACCGCGTTCAGGACCAGCCCGGTGAGCGCCAGGCGACCGATGGTGCGCCGGAGCGGCGCGCTGCCGGGGACCTGCGCTCCCGGCGGGGGCGTGCCCACTACCCCAGCGCCTTCCGCAGGAACGCCCCGGTGTGGCTCGCCGCGACGCTGGCCAGCACCTCCGGGGCGCCCTCCGCCACGATCCGGCCCCCGCGGTCGCCCCCCTCCGGGCCCAGGTCGATCACCCAGTCGGCGGTCTTGATCACGTCGAGGTTGTGCTCGATGACGAGCACCGTATTGCCCTTGGCGACCAGCCGGTGCAGCACCTCCAGCAGCAGCCGGACGTCCTCGAAGTGGAGCCCGGTGGTGGGCTCGTCGAGGATGTAGAGGGTCCGGCCGGTGTCGCGCTTGGCGAGCTCGGTGGCGAGCTTGACCCGCTGCGCCTCGCCGCCGGACAGCGTCGTGGCGGCCTGGCCCAGGTGGATGTACCCGAGGCCGACGTCGTTGAGCAGCTCGAGCCGATCGGCGATGCGGCGCTGGGCGGAGAAGAACTCGAGGCCGTCGGCCACGGTGAGATCGAGGACGTCGGCGATGCTCTTCCCCTTGTACCGGACTTCGAGGGTCTCCCGGTTGTAGCGCCGGCCCTTGCAGACCTCGCAGGGAACGTAGACGTCCGGGAGGAAGTGCATCTCGATCTTGACGAGCCCGTCACCCTCGCAGGCCTCGCAGCGCCCGCCCTTCACGTTGAAGGAGAACCGGCCCGGCCCGTAGCCCCGGATCTTGGCCTCCGGGAGCTGGGTGAAGAGCTCCCGGATCGGCGTGAAGAGGCCGGTGTAGGTCGCGGGGTTGGACCGTGGCGTCCGCCCGATCGGGCTCTGGTCGATGTCGATGACCTTGTCGATCTGGTCGAGACCCTCGATCCGGTCGTGCGCGCCCGGCACGACGCGCGCGCGGTAGAGCGATCGCGCGAGCGCGTGGTAGAGGATGTCGGTGACCAGGGTGGACTTCCCCGAGCCCGACACGCCGGTGACGGCGACGAAGAGCCCGAGCGGGATGTCCACCGTGAGGTTGCGCAGGTTGTTCGCGCGGGCGCCCCGCACCCGGAGCCGCTGCCCCTCCACCGGGGCGCGCCGACCGGCCGGCACCGGGATCCGCAGGTCGCCGCGCAGGTACCGCCCGGTGAGCGAGGAGGGGTGCCGCTCCACGTCGGCGACCGTGCCCTCCACGACCACCTCACCGCCGAAGCGCCCGGCGCCGGGCCCGAGGTCGATCACATGGTCCGCCGCGCGGATGGTGTCCTCGTCGTGCTCGACGACGATGACGGTGTTGCCCAGGTCCCGGAGCCCGCGGAGCGTCCCGAGCAGGCGCTCGTTGTCCCGCTGGTGGAGCCCGATGCTCGGCTCGTCGAGGATGTAGAGCACGCCGACCAGCCGGCTCCCGATCTGGGTGGCGAGCCGGATCCGCTGCGCCTCGCCGCCGGAGAGTGACCCGGCCGCGCGGGCGAGCGTGAGGTACTCGAGCCCCACGTCGCGGAGGAAGCGGAGCCGGTCGCCGACTTCCTTCACGATCGGCCCGGCGATGGTCGGGTCGAGCGCGTGCCGGCCGCGGCCACCGAGCGACAGGCCCTCCACGAAGGCCAGCGCCTGGTCCACGGGGAGCTCGGTGAGCTCGCCGATGTTCCGCCCAGCGACCAGCACCGCCAGGCTCTCCGGCCGGAGCCGCCGGCCGCCGCAGGCCGGACAGGGCTGCTCGACCATGTACTCCTCGAGCTGCTGGCGGACCGCGTCGCTCGCGCTCTCCTGGTAGCGGCGGTTCACGTTGGCGAGGATCCCCTCCCACTCGCTCTGGTACGCGCCCTTCCCGCCCCGTCCTCCCTCGATGGCGAAGGCGAAGCTCCGGTCGGGCACGCCATGGAGCAGCGCCTCGCGCGCCGGCGCGGGGAGGTCCCTCCAGGCGGCCTTGAGGTCGAAGCCCAGCTCCTTCGCGAGGGTGGGCAGGACGACCTTCCGCAGGTACCCGGTCGGCTCGCCCCAGGGCAGGACCACGCCCTCCAGGATCGTGATGCTCGGATCGCCGAGGATGAGGTCGGCGTTCACTTCCTTCCGGGTGCCGAGGCCGTGGCAGGCCGGGCAGACGCCGAAGGGAGAGTTGAAGGAGAACTGCCGGGGCTCGAGCTCGGGCAGCGAGCGACCGCAGGTGGGGCAGCCGTACTTCTCGGAGAAGAGATGGGACCGGGGACCGGGGACCGGGGACCGGGCCGCCCCCTTCCCCTCCCGCTCCCCGTTCCCCGGTCCCCGTTCCCCGTGCTCCACCACCTCCACCACCCCGTCCGCCACCTTGAGCGCGGTCTCGATCGAGTCGTTGAGCCGGGCGCGGTCGGCGGCGCGCACCACGAGCCGGTCCACCACGACGGCCACGTCGTGGTTCTGGCGCCGATTGAGCCTGGGGACCGCGTCGAGCTCGTGGGTCTCGCCGTCCACCCGGACCCGGACGAAGCCGCGCTTCTTCACGTCGTCGAACAGCTCGCGGAACTCGCCCTTCCGGCCGCGCACCAGGGGCGCGAGCACCTCGATGCGGGTGCCCTCGGGCCAGCCGAGGATGGTGTCGGTGATCTGGCTCGCGCTCTGGCGGGTGACCGCCGTGCCGTCGTCGGGACAGTGGGGCGTCCCCACCCGGGCCCAGAGCAGGCGCAGGTAGTCGTAGATCTCGGTGACGGTGCCGACGGTGGAGCGGGGATTGTGCCCGGTGGTCTTCTGCTCGATCGAGATGGCGGGAGACAGCCCCTCGATCGCGTCCACGTCCGGCTTCTCCATCAGCCCGAGGAACTGGCGGGCGTAGGCCGACAGCGACTCGACGTAGCGGCGCTGGCCCTCGGCGTAGATGGTGTCGAAGGCGAGCGACGACTTGCCGGAGCCCGAGAGCCCGGTGACCACCGTGAGGCGGTTCCGGGGGATGGCGACGTCCACGCCCTTGAGGTTG
>DATIBS010000060.1:0-4621 GCA_035457305.1 Gemmatimonadales bacterium | reverse complement strand
GGCGGTCGAGGTCGGGCCGGCGCTCTTCGTGTCGCTCCTCATCATCACGGTGTCGTTCCTGCCCGTGTTCGCCCTCGAGGGCCAGGAGGGGCGGCTGTTCAAGCCGCTTGCGCTGACGAAGACCCTCTCGATGGCCGCGGCAAGCCTGCTGTCGGTCACCGCGGTGCCCGTGGCGATGGGACTCTTCATCCGCGGCACCCTTCGGCGCGAGCGCGCCAACCCGGTCAACCGGGCGCTGATCGGGGCGTACCACCCGGTCATCCGGGCGGTGCTGCGCCGGCGATGGACCGTGATCGGGGCTGCGGTGATCGTCCTCGTGCTGAGCTGGATCCCCTACGCGCGGCTGGGCAGCGAGTTCATGCCGCCGCTCGGCGAGGGGACGATCCTGTACATGCCCACCACGACGCCCGGCATCAGCGTCGCCCGGGCCCAGGAGATCCTCCGGATCCAGGACAGCATCCTCCGCCGCTTCCCCGAGGTGACGCGCGTCTGGGGGAAGGCGGGCCGCGCGGGCACCGCCACCGATCCCGCGGGGCTCGACATGTTCGAGGTCACGGTGACGCTCCGGCCGGAAGGGGAGTGGCGCCGCGGCGTGACCTACGACTCCCTGGTGGCGGAGATGGACGCCGCCACCCGGATGCCGGGTCTCCGGAACGCGTGGACGATGCCGATCCGCGGCCGGATCGACATGCTCGCCACCGGCATCCGCACCCCCGTCGGGGTCAAGATCTTCGGCCCCGACCTCGCGGAGCTCGAGCGGATCGGGCGCGAGGTGGAGCGGGCGGTGCAGGCCGTGCCCGGCACCCGGAGCGCGTTCGCCGAGCGGACCGTGTCGGGCTTCTACCTCGACGTGGCCATCGACCGGCAGGCCGCGGCGCGCCACGGACTCAACGTGGGTGACGTGCAGGACGTCATCGCCACCGCGATCGGCGGGATGGAGATCACCCAGACGGTCGAGGGCCGGGAGCGGTACGGCGTCCGCGTCCGGTATCCGCTCGAGCTCCGCGACACCCCGGAGCGCCTGGCCCGGGTGCTGGTGCCCATGGCACACGCCGTGGGCGGGTCGGCGGCCGCCGCCGACGCGGGCATGCCGATGGGCGGCCCGGCCCCGTCCGCGGCCGCCCCGACCGGGTCCGTCCCCCTCGGGCAGGTGGCGACGATCACGCCGGTGGCGGGCCCGATGGTCGTCCGCACCGAGGATGCCGAGCCGACGAGCTGGGTCTACGTGGACGTGCAGGGGCGGGACATCGGGTCGTACGTAGCGGAGGCGCGGCGCGCGGTGGAGGCGATGGTCGAGCTGCCGCCGGGCTACCGCCTCACCTGGAGCGGCCAGTACGAGTACATGCAGAACGCCAAGGCGCGGATCCTCATCGTGGCGCCCGCGACCCTGCTGCTGATTTTCCTCCTTCTCTACCTCAACTTCCGGAGCGCGGCCGAGACGCTGCTGGTGATGCTCTCCCTCCCCTTCGCGCTGGTCGGGGGCCTCTGGCTCACCTGGGCGCTGGGGTACAACCTGTCGGTGGCGGTGGCGATCGGGTTCATCGCGCTGGCCGGAGTGGCGGCGGAGACGGGCGTGGTGATGCTGCTCTACCTCGACCACGTCTGGGCGGCCCGAAAGGCCGCCGGGCCGGCGCCGGGGGCGGCGGAACTCCGGGAGGCGATCCTCGAGGGGGCGGTGGAGCGCGTGCGGCCCAAGATGATGACGGTGCTCGCCATCATGGCCGGCCTGCTGCCGATCATGTGGGGCACGGGCGTCGGGAGCAGCACGATGAAGCGCATCGCCGCCCCGATGGTGGGCGGGATGGTGTCGAGCACCATCCTCACCCTGGTGGTGATCCCCGCGATCTACTCGCTCTGGAAGGAGCGGGAGATGCGGTGAGCGCCCGGGGGGCCTGCTACCGAGCGATCGGGCCGCCTATCCCGAAGCAGCACTGCGGCCGCGGGTCGTACCTGCACTCGCGACGCACCTCGACGCCGGTCAGTTCGCTCAGCAGCGCCTGCACCGCGCCGCAGGTGGCCGGCTCCCGCGAGACCGCCGTGGCGAGCGGGCATCCCGCCCCGCGCACGGTGAACCCGGCCCTGTCCCGCTCCATCGACGCCACGCCGCCGAGGTCGTTGAGCAGGGCCACCGCCGCGCGGACCCGTGCCTCGAGCGTGCCGCCCTGTCGCGGCACGGCTGCCGCCAGGCGGCGTCCCGCGGCGGCCAGGATGTCCGCCGCCTGCGCACCCGGCAGGCTCGCGCCGAGCTCCTCGACCAGCGCCACCAACACCGGGGCGTACGCCCGGGAGAGCCGCGTGTCCGCATCCGGCGCCAGGCCAAAGACCATGGCAGGCTTGCCGGCGCCGCCGGCTCGGCGCACTCCCTCCTGCCGGACCAGGCCGTCGCGCTCGAGCGTTGCCAGGTGGGTCCTCACCGCGTTTGCGGTCAGCCCCAGCGGTTCGGCCAGCTCCTCGACCGTCCGGGAGGCCTGGCGAATCAGCGTAAGTACCTGTCCTCTCGTACTTTCCAGGAATCGTTCCGATCGTTCGCCGGGCACGCGGCCTCCTCGGGATCAACCCCCAACCTACGGGGAAGTCCCCGCTCTGGCAAATAAAGCAAATAATTACTTGACAAATTAGTGTAATCATCCCATGTTGTCCAGGTCGGAAGTCCGCCCGTCACCCACGACCTGCAGGAGGATTCCATGCGAACGATCACCCTCGCGGCTGCGGCCGCCGCCATCCTCGGCCTCGGCGCCGCGCTCCCGTCCCAGGCCCCGCTCGACGACCCGACCATCGTGGCCATCTTCGACGCCGCAAACACCGCCGACATCGAGACCGGGAAGCTCGCCGCCGAGCGCGGCGTCTCGGAGGAAGTCAGGGAATTCGGGGCCATGCTGGCCCGGGACCACCAGATGGTGCGGCAGCAGGGCCGGGACCTCGCCGCGAAGCTCGGGGTGACCCCGACGCCGCCTGCGGGCGACCAGAGTGCCAAGGATCACGCGGCGACGATGGCGCGGCTCCGCTCTCTCCAGGGCGCGGCCTTCGACCACGCGTTCCTGCAGTACGAGGCGAAGTTCCACGCCGACGTGATCGCGGCGGTGACGACCACGCTGCTCCCCGCGATCCGGAATGCGGAACTCAAGGCGCTGGTGGTGAAGGTGGCGCCGGCCTTCGAGGCCCACCGGCAGATGGCGGTGGAGCTGGAGCGGAAGCTGACGGCGGCGAAGTAGCCGGGAAGCGAACGGCGGCTGAGGCGGCTCGGACAGCTGGGACGGCTCTTACCAGGAACCCAGTCGCCCGAGCTGCCGCAGCCGTCCCGCTAGCCCCCCACCTTCTCCCGCGCATCCCCCGCGGCGCCGCGCCGGCCTGCGGTGCCGGCGTCGCCCTTCACCGCCAGGCCGAAATCCTTCGCCAGCCGGTCCACCTCCGCCCAGTCGGTGAACTCCCAGTCGCGACTGGTGTCGGTCGGCCGCCCGGTGCGCCAGCTGATGAGCTTCATCATCTGGCGGAGCAGGTACGGGTACTGGGTGTAGGCCACCCGACCGGGCACCGACCAGGTCATCGCGGGCCGCCAGCCCGTGCGCTGGGCGAAGAGCTCGCGATACTTCGCGGCGTCCGCCGGGCCACCCGGATAACTGCCGGCGAGCGCGCCGCACACCGACAGGAACGCCGCCGGCATCCGGCTCAGCTCCACCCCGTGGCGGGTGGCGAACTTCTCGAGCGACCGCTGGTGCCGGCCGTACTGGACCGAGCCCGCCAGGAGCGCGCCCTCGAACCCCCGGAGATCGAGGCTCGCCGGCAGGTGGTCGGCCCGGTGCAGCGTGGGAACCATTCCCATCCCCCGGAACACCTCCGCCATCCGCTCGACGATCCGGGTGGTCCAGCCGTGGGACGTGCCGTAGACGATCAGGATCCGCTCCATCGTGCCGCTCCTTCGGGTAACCCATCGAAGCCTACGGCGGCGCCCGTGGGCGCCGCGTGAGGGGGGCGTGAAGGCGGCTTTCGGGCCGGCTCGGCGGTCGGGCGTCGTGTGCCAGATTTCCCGCCCCCTGCTCCCCTCTCCCCTCGGCGAGAGCATCTTCCATTTCGAGGAAACGTCGCGGGCCGATCCCGTCCTTGCCGGGTGGGGCACCTGGGTCGTGGTGCACGCCGGGGACCGGGTGGTGATCGGCGAGGGTGGCTATGCCGGCCTCCCCGACGCCGAGGGCGCGGTCGAGATCGGGTACGCGATCGTGCCGTCGCGGTGCGCGCCGGGGAACTCGGGCACGAGGGAATGAAGGTGGTGGGCTGGGCGCTGGAACGCGAGAAGTGAGCGGGGCGAAGGAGGCGGGGCACGCGGCCCCGTGTCGAGCCGCTTAGCCGCCGAGTTCCACCGCCACCCCGTCCACGTTCTGCAGCCGGACGCCGATTGCCGCCGCGAAGGTGGGCCCCAGGTCCATCGTCGAGATCGGCGCCGGCAGCGTCCCCGGCTCGATGCCGGGGCCCACGGCGACGAAGATCCCCTCCCGCCGATGCTCGCCGGTGCGCCCGTAGCGGTTGGCACCCTCCACCACGCCGATCCTCGGCGACCGCGCCCGCACCGTGGCGCCGGCGCCGCCGCCCACGAGCGTGTTCCCGGTGCCGGCGGTGTCGTCCCATT
>DATIBS010000059.1:0-18871 GCA_035457305.1 Gemmatimonadales bacterium | reverse complement strand
CGCCCTCGCCGAGCTGGTCGACGAGCAGCACGACCTGCTGCTGGCACGGTGGGCGGCGCTCTCGCCGCTGCAGCAGAACGTGCTCCGGGCGGTGGCGGGTGGGACGACGGGCCTCACGGCGCGGGAGACGCTGGAGCGCTTTGGCCTCCGGGCCACCGGCACCGCCACCAACGCCGCGGCGGCGCTGGTGGACCAGGGGCTGCTCCTCAAGGCCGATAGTACCACCGGCTACGCGTTCGACAGCCCGTTCGTGCGCGAGTGGGTGCGGGAGCACACCCTGATCGACGTGGGGATGGCGCCGGACGAAGCGGGGAACGGGGAGCGCTAGGGGCCGTGCCCCGGCAGTCACCGCTCCCCGCTCCCCGCCCCCCGCTCCCCGCCCAGCCTCGCTCGCACCTCTTCCCTGCCCTCCTCGATCACCTTCCTCACGCGCGCCTTGAGGGCCTGCAGGTCGGCCATCGTGAGGCCCGCGGTCTCGATCGGCTCGAGGATCCGCACCTCGGCCCGCGCCCGGTTGAAGCGCCAGTCGTGCTTCGGCAACGCGTTCCGGGTGCCGGCGAGCGCCAGCGGGAGGATCGGCGTCCCGGTCTCGATGGCGAGCCGGAAGGCGCCGTCCTTGAACGGGAGCATTTCCCCGGTGGGCGAGCGGGTGCCTTCGGGGAAGATCATCACCGACACCCGCTTCGCGAGCACGTCGCGGCACTTCGTCATGGCGTCGAGCGCCACCCTGCCCCCGACGCCCCGCTGGATCGGGATGTCGCCCACCGCCCGCATCATCCACCCCGCGACCGGGATCCGGAACATCTCCGCCTTGCCCAGCCACTTCATCTCCCAGGGGAGCTGGGAGACGAGCGGGATGTCGGCGAACGACTCGTGGTTGGAGACCACGACGTAGGGGCGCCGCGGATCGGCCGGGGGCGAGCCGCTCCAGCGGAAGCGCCAGAGGGGGTTCACCCGCGCCATCATCACGCCCATCACCCGGAACCACCGCCCCGCGGCGTAGCGGGCCTTGTCGAATGGTGCGGTGAGCCAGGCGAGCCCTGTCACCATGGGGAACCACAGCGCGATCACGAGTCCCATCCAGAGCCAGGCCCAGGCCGAGGCCACCGCGCGGAAGAACTCGCTCACCGCGCCGGCACCCCGCTCATCACGTACTCGGCGAGCGCGGTGATGGTGAGGCTCGGGTTCACCCCCGGGTTCCCGGGCATGATCGAGCCGTCCACCACGTAGAGCCCGGGGTAGCCGTGCACCTGGCCGTCGGCGCCGACCACGCCCTCCTGCGCGTCGGCCCCCATCGGGCAGCCGCCCAGGATGTGCGCCGTCATCGGGATGTTGAAGAGCCCCTCGTTGATCGAGCCCATCGTGACCCCGTCCACCCGCTCGGCGAAGCGCCGGGTGACCTCGTGCGCCACGCCGATGGCCGGCGCCTGCGCGTGGCCCTCCTCGGGGCTCGACACCAGGTCCTTCCGGAAACCGGTCCAGACCGCGCGGCCCGGGCGGAGCCGGATCCAGGTGTCCTCGGTCTGCATCGCGAGGAGGATGGTGGTGCGCTCCGCCCAGCCCGGCAGGAAGTGGGTGCGGAGAAAGTCCCGGGGATGGGAGACGATGTGCGCGAGCGACTGCAGCACCCGCGAGGGGATGCTTCCCGCCTCCAGCATCGGGCCGCTGAGGAAGCGCATCGTGCTCGAGCCCGCGGGGTAGCGCACCGGCTCGATGGCGGTGACGTCGTCCATCCGCACGATCGAGGTGATGGCGACGCCCTGGGACCAGTCGGTGTCGGCCCGACGGCTCACCGCGCCGAGCAGGGCCTCGTTGTTGGTGCGCACCCGATCGCCGAGCGTCGGCGAGAGCCGCGAGAGCGAGCCGGTCTCGTCGCGGCAGCGGAAGAGGAGCCGCTGGGTGCCGAGGGCGCCAGCGCTCACCACCACGGTGCGAGCGCGTACCCGGCCGATCTCGCCGCGCCAGCGGCTGGTAGTGCGCCGCCAGACCACCTCGTACCGCGCGCCGTCGGGCTGGCCATCGGGCAGGGGGCGGATGTCGCGCACCTCGGCGAGGGGCGCGATCCGGGCTCCGCGGCGTTCCGCGAGCCAGAGGTAGTTCTTGGGCAGCGTGTTCTTGGCGTTGTACCGGCAGCCCACCATGCAGCCGCCGCAGAACCGGCAGCCGGCGCGCGCGGGACCCTCGCCGCCGAAGTACGGGTCGGGGACTTCCCTGCCCTCCTCGCCCGGCGGCGCGAAGTACGCCCCGACGGTGGTGGATTGGAAGGTGTCGGCAGTGCCGAACTGGCCGGCGATGTCGCGGAGGATCTCGTCGGCGGGGCCGAGCCGCGGGTTGGTGGCGACGCCGAGCATCCGGCGCGCGGTGGCGTAGTGCGGGGCCAGCACCGTGCGCCAGTCGGCGAGGTGCCGCCAGGCCGGGGTGTCGAAGAGGTGATCGGCCGGGGCGGTGAGGACGTTCGCGTAGCCGAGGCTTCCGCCGCCCACGCCGGCGCCGTGGAGCACCCAGACGTCGCTGAAGGGGCTGATCTCGAGGATGCCGAAGCAGCGGAGCGACGGCAGCCAGAGGTAGCGGCTGGCGTGCCAGGTGGTCCGCGGAAAGTCGGCGTCCTCGAACCGCCGGCCACGCTCGAGGACGAGGACCCGATGGCCCTTCTCGGCGAGTCGGAGCGCGGAGACGCTCCCGCCGAAGCCGGAGCCGATGACGACGGCATCGTAGAGGGGGGCCCGACCGTTGGCATCCATGGTGGAAAAATAGGGGGACCACGTGAAGGGCGGATGAAGCGCGACGGTCCGACCGTCCGCCCGCGCCCTATCGCGCCGCCGCCACCGCCCCCCGGACGTCGTCGGCGAAGGCGTCCACCTCCGCCTCGGTGGTCGCGAAGGTCGTCATCCACCGCACCTCGTCGGCCGCCTCGTCCCAGACGTAGAAGTAGTACCGCTCCCGCAGCGCCTCGATGGCGCGGCGCGGGAGCACCGCGAAGACCGCGTTGGCCTCGACCGGCTGGGTGAGGAGCAGCCCCGGGGTCCCCTGCACCGCCGCCGCCAGCCGCTTCGCCATCCGGTTGGCATGGTCGGCGTTCCGGAGCCAGAGGCCGCCGGCCAGGACGGCGTCGAACTGTGCGGCGACGAACCGCATCTTCGACGCGAGCCCCATCCCCTGCTTCCGGATGTACGGAAAGTCGCGCGCGCGATCCCGCACGCCCTCGAAGAACACCACCGCCTCCGCCGAGAGCAGGCCGTTCTTGGTGCCGCCGAAGCTCAGGACGTCCACCCCAGCCCTCCAGGTGAACTCCGCCAGCGGCTCGCCGAGCGACGCGGCGGCGTTGGCGAGCCGCGCGCCGTCCATGTGGACCAGCATCCCGTTGCCATGCGCCAGGTCGGCGAGTTCACCCACCTGCGCGGCGGTGTACACGGTGCCGTATTCGGTGGCCTGGGTGAGCGAGACGACCGCCGGCTGCACGTGGTGCTCCACCCCGACGCCCCGGATCCGGCTCCGCACGCCGTCGGGCGTGAGCCGACCGTCCCGCGTGGGCACGGTGAGGAGCTTGCAGCCGATGAACCGTTCCGGGCCGCCGCACTCGTCCACCGCGATGTGCGCCTGCTCGGCGCAGATGACGCCGTGCCATGCCCGGGTGACCGCGGCAAGGCCGAGGATGTTGGCCGCCGTGCCGCCCCAGGTGAAGAAGACCTCGGCGTCGGCGTCGACGGCCGCGCGCACCCGGTCGGCGGCGCGGCGCGTCAGCGTGTCGGCGCCGTAGGGCTCGGCGTAACCGTCGTTGGCGGCAACCAGCGCCTCGAGCACGTCGGGGTGGGCGCCCGCGGCGTTGTCGGAAGCGAAGCTCCGGAGCACCGTCACGCCGCCCCTCCCGGGAACCGGTCCTCCCACAGTGCAATCACGTTGCCGTCGGGGTCCGCCACCAGTGCCATGATGCCGAAGGCGGTCTGGCTCGGCTCGGCCACGATCGTGGCGCCCCGGGTGCGGAGCGCCTCGCAGCGGGCGGGGACGTCGTCGGCGAAGAAGGTGAGCCCGGTGTGCCGGCCGACCATCGCCTTCGCGTCGGGGTGGATGGCGGGATGCACGCCGAGCTTGGTCTCGCCGTCGAGGAACTCGGCCCCGAAGCTGCCGACCTTGTCGAGCGGGAGGCCGAGATGGTCGCGGTAGAACACCAGCGCGCGGTCCAGATCGGAGACGAAGATGGCGGCGCTGTGGAGCCGGATGGTCATGCCCGAAAGCTAAATGTGCCCCGTGCCGGGTGCCGGACGGCCGGGGGGCACCCGGTGACCGGCGCCGAGGGCCGCCTTGAGGTTGCGGTCCATCCCGGCACGACCGGGGCGGGCAAACGCCGTCCGGCCGTAACGCTCGGCGAACCCCTCGTCGGTCAGCCGCTCGAAATGATCCGCGGGGAGGCCGGCGAGGTCGGTCTCGGGGCGGGGGAGGAGCGCCTCGAATGGCGTCGACTGGGCGAACTTCACGTTCCAGGGGCAGACCTCGTTGCAGATATCGCAGCCGAAGGTCCAACCGTCGAGCCGGGTGGCCAGGTCCTCGGGGATCGGCCCTTTCTGCTCGATCGTGAGGTAGGAGATGCAGCGGGTGGCGTCGAGGACGCCGGGCTCGGGAAAGGCCCCGGTCGGGCAGGCGTGTAAGCAGCGAGTGCAACTACCACAATGATCCGCCTCGAACTGCTGGTCCGGCTCAAGCTGGAGGTCGGTGAAGACGGTGCCGATGAAGGTCCAGGAGCCGAGGCCCGGTCGGATGAGCATCGTGTTCTTGCCGATCCAGCCGAGCCCGGCGCGGCGGGCCAGTTCGCGCTCGGGGACGGGCCCGGCGTCGAGGAAGGGGCGAGCAGCGGCGGCGCCCCGGGCCAGGAGCCAGTCGGCCAGTTCCTGGAGCCGGGAACCGACGATGTCGTGGTAGTCGAGGCCGCGGGCATAGCGGGCGACGCGGGGGGGCGAAGGTCGAAGGTCGAAGGTCGAATCTAGATTCTGGGTGTAATATGTTGCAAGTACTACTACTATACTTTTCGCTTCCTCGACGATGAGGTGGGGGTCCTTTCGGCGCTTCGCCTGGCGGTGGAGGTATCGCATGGTCCCCGCCATCCCGGAGGCGAGCCAGCGGTCGAGCTGCTCGGCGGTCCGGGAGGGCAGGGGGGCGGGGGTGGTGATGCCGCAGGCACTGAACCCGAGTTCCAGCGCCCGCGCCTTCACCTCGTCGGGAGTGACCTTCGACCTTTGACCTTCGACCTCCGACCTCATTCGGACAGCAGCGCCTGCTCCGGATTCCCCAGCGGCTCTTCATCGGTGATGAGCCGGGCCCCGCGCTTGTAGGTGAAGTAGCTCACCGCCCATTCGGTGAGCACCACCGCGCGGTTCCGGAAGCCGATCAGGAAGGCGATGTGGATGAAGATCCAGAGCAGCCAGGCGATGAGCCCGCCGAACTCGAACTTCCAGATGTCCGCCACGGCGCGTCCGCGGCCGATCACGGCGAGCTGGCCCTTGTCGAAGTAGCGGAACTCGCCGCGGGGCTTGCCGGCCAGATCCGCCTTGAGGGCGGCGGCGGCGAACTTCCCCATCTGGATCGCGCCGGGGCAGAGTGCCGGCACCGGGGAGCCGTCGGTGCGCCCGTGCGTGAAGCAGGCGGCGTCGCCCAGCACGAACACCTCGGGGTGGCCGGGGAGCGAGCAGTCGGGCTCGACGATCGCGCGGCCCTGGCTGTCGAGCGGGGTGCCGAGGGTCTGGAGCAGCGGGCTCGCCACGTTGCCGGCGGCCCAGACGACGTTGTGGGTGGGGATGGTCCAGCCCGCCGCCACCACGCAGCCGGGCCGGATGTCGGAGACGAACGCCTCGACCCGTACCTCGACCCCGAGCCGGCGCAGGTCCTCCTTGGCGCGCTGCCCGAGGTGCTCCGGATAGGAGGAGAGCACCCGGGGGGAGGCCTCCAGCAGCATCACCACCGCCTCGCGCGGGTCGATGTGCCGGAAGTCCTTGGCCAGCGCATACTTGCGGATCTCGGCCAGGGCCCCGGCGAGCTCGATCCCGGTGGGCCCGCCACCCACCACCACGAAAGTCAGGTAGGCGTGCCGTTGAACGGGGTCGGGTTCGCGCTCGGCCGCCTCGAAGGCGAGCAGCACCCGCCGACGGATCGTCTCGGCATCCTCGATGCTCTTGAGGCCCGGCGCGAGCGGCTCCCACTCCGCGTCCCTCCCGAAGTAGTGATGGCGCGTGCCGGGGGCGAGGACGAGCGCGTCGTAGGGCACCACGGAGCCGTCGACCAGCGCGACCTGCCTCGCGGCGAGGTCCACCCGCGCCGCCTCCGCCAGGAGCACCTGGGTGTTGGGCTGGCGCGAGAAGATCGACCGGATGGGCGACGCGATGTCGTTGGGTGCGAGCGCCGCACTCGCCACCTGGTACAGCATCGGCTGGAAGAGGTGATGGTTCCGCCGGTCGATGAGCGTGATCTCCACCGGGGCGCGCCGGAGCGCCCGGGCGCAGTAGAGCCCGGCGAAGCCGCCGCCCACGATCACGATGCGCTTGGTCACGGGCCGAGGGTCAAGGGTCAAGGGCGCTATTCGCTGGTCGCTGTTCGCTCTTCGATGGCGGGGCGGGGAAGGGCCCGCTCCCCGCTCCCCGTTCCCCGCTCCCCGCCTACATCCCCATCGTCTCCCTCCGCCACTGGACGAACCGGATCAGGTCGTCGAGCGGCGGCACCGCCTCCTCGCTGCCGTAGGCGGTGTACATCCGCCAGCGGAGGTAGGTGCGGTCGGGGAGGGGAAGGAAGGGTGCCCGTGCCCACCAGCGCCGGCGGCGGAAGGCCCAAGCCGCGCGGAGGAGGTCGAGGGCGAGGCGGGGGTTCACCAGCGCCCGGAGGGCCGCGCCGCCCGCGAGTGCCGCCCAGCTTGGCGCGCCGCGAAACGGGGCGGGGGAGGGGACCGAAGGCGCGGGCGTCGGCACGCCCGGAAGATAGGCCCGGCCGGCGCGCCGCGCCTCCCTCGCGCGCGGCGATCACCGTGGTGCCATGGTCGTGCCGGGGTATATTCGTCGGTTCCGAATCCGACGCCGCCCCGTCTCCCGCCGGGTGACACGATGACCCGTCCCTCCGCCCCCTACCTCCGCGGACAGCGCATCAACCCGGCCGCCATCACCGGCCGGGAGAGCGCCGCCGAGCTGATCGACAACGCCTTCCTGGCGTACAACGCCGGCCGGCTGCGTGAGGGGTGCCGCCTGTTCACCGAGCGGATGCTGGAGCCCGAGGTGACGGTGGCGATGAGCCTCACCGGGGCGATGACCCCCGCCGGGCTCGGGATGAGCACGCTGATCCCGCTGATGGAGGCCGGGTTCGTGGACTGGATCATCTCCACCGGCGCCAACCTCTACCATGACGCCCATTTCGCCCTGGGGCTCGCGCTCCATCGCGGCCGCCACGATGCCGACGACGTGGAGCTCCGCGACGCCGGCGTGGTCCGGATCTACGACATCTTCTTCGACTACGACGTGCTCCTCTCCACCGACGCCTTCGTGCGCGAGGTGTCGGCCCGGGAGGAGTTCCAGAAGGCGATGAGCACGGCGGAATACCACTACCTGCTGGGCGGGTACCTGCGGGAGCGGGAGCGGGCGCTCGGGCTCTCCCGCCGCTCGGTGCTCGGGGTGGCGCACGAACTCGAGGTGCCGATCTACACCAGCTCGCCCGGCGACAGCTCGATCGGGATGAACGTGGCCGAGCAGGCGCTCGCCGGCAGCCGGCTCCGCTTCGACGTGAGCGCCGACGTGAACGAGACCGCCGCCATCGTGCTCGAGGCCAAGCGCGCGGGGGGCAAGAGCGGCGCGCTCATCGCCGGCGGAGGGAGCCCGAAGAACTTCCTGCTCCAGACCGAGCCGCAGATCCAGGAGGTGCTCGGCATCGACGAGCGGGGCCACGACTTCTTCCTGCAGATGACCGACGCGCGCCCCGACGTGGGCGGGCTCTCGGGCGCGACGCCGAACGAGGCGGTGAGCTGGGGGAAGATCGATCCCGACATGCTCCCCGGCACGGTGGTGGTCTACGCCGACAACACGATCACGCTGCCGCTGCTCGCGGCTTACGCGCTCGCGAAGCACGAGCCCCGGCCCCTCCGGCGGCTCTACGCGCGGCGCGCGGCGATGATGGAGCGGCTGGTGGGGGAGTACCGCGCCGCCCTGGGGGTCCGCGACCGGCGGGCCGAGGAGGCGAACGCGCGTGGCTGACCGGACCGGAGGGTGCGCGTGATCTGGTGGGGGAAGCGGAAGAACTACCGCTGGTATGCCCTCGGGCTGCTCGCGGCGATCAACATCCTCAACTACCTCGACCGGAACGTCATCTTCGCGCTGTTCGAGCCGATCAAGCGCGACCTCGGGCTCTCCGACGCGCAGCTCGGCTGGCTGGGCTCGGCCTACATCATCGTCTTCTCCCTGGCGGCCCTGCCCGCCGGTGTGCTGAGCGACCTCCGCTCCCGCCGCGCCGTGATCGCCGGGGGGGTGGCGATCTGGAGCGCGTTCACCTTCTTCTCGGGCCTGGCGCGGAGCTTCGGCCAGCTCTTCGTCTCGCGGGCCGCCGTGGGCGTGGGGGAGGCGGCGTACGGGCCCGCCTCCAGCTCGCTCGTGGCCGACTTCTTCCCCGGCGACCGGCGCGCGTTCGCCATGGGGATCCTGGCGAGCGGGGTCGCGCTGGGCGGCGTGCTCGGCCTCGTGCTCGGCGGCCTGCTCGAGCAGCAGTACGGCTGGCGGGTCGCGTTCATGGCCGTGGCATTCCCGGGCTTCGTCTTCGCGGCCCTGGCGGCGCGCCTGGTGGACCCGACCCGGATGCCCTCGAAAGTCTCGGTGCGGGACTCGCTCCGGCAGGTCGAGATCGGCCTCATGGCGGTGGCGAGGCAGTTCTGGCCGCTCATCGCCGCCGCCGTCGTCGCCGGGGTCGCCGTCTGGTACCTCGCCGAGCGGCTCGGCGCGGACTCCCGGCTGGACGTGGCGGTGGCGGGGCTCATCGTGGGGCTCGGGCTCGCGCTCAACATCGTCATCTGGAGCCGCGCGCTCCGGCACCAGCCGCCCGAGGTCACCGCCTTCGGCCACGAGGTGAGCGGCGCGTTCGACGGCATGCTCCTGGCCATCCGCCTGGTGCTGCGGACGCCCACGCTGGGTTACCTCTTCGTGAGCGGGGCGATGATCTCGTTCGGGATGAACGGGCTCGTGGGATGGGGACCGACGTTCCTGAGCCGCGAGCTGGGGCTCGACCCGGGCCGCGCCGCCACGATGCTCGGGTTCTGGGGACTGCTGGCGGGCACCGCCGGCACCGTGACGGGGGGGTACGTGGCCGACTGGCTCCGCGGGTCGGGCTGGCTCGCGCGAGCGCCCGGGTCGAGCCGAGTGGTGACCGTGGCGTTCGGCGTCGTGGTGGGCGGCCTCCTCACGGTGGCGCTGCTCTACGTGCGCGACCTCAGGTACTTCGGGCCGCTCTTCACCCTCGCGTTCTTCTTCCTGACCTGGTACAACGGGCCGATCGCCGCGGCGCTCTTCGACGTCGTGCCGCCGCGGATCGGCGCCACGGTGATGGGGGCGTTCCTGCTCTTCATCCACCTCGCCGGCGACGCGATCGCCTTCCCGCTGGTCGGCGCGCTGTCCGACCGGTTCGGGATCCACAACGCGGTGATGGTGCTCCCCGTGGTGGCGATCGCCGGCGGGCTCGTGACGCTCCTCGCCACCCGCACGGTCGCCTACGACATGGGGCGGGCCGCGAGCCGGCCCACGGGCAACTTCCCGGCGCTGCCGTAGCACCGACCGTCGGCTCAACTGCGTTCACCGCAGAGGCGCCGAGGGCGCAGAGGGCCGCGGAGGACTGCATTCACCGCAGAGGCGCAGAGCGCGCAGTGGCTGGAGCGAAGCCCAAGCACCTGATTCTGGTTGCCCCACCCCTCCCCCCCATGATCGTGGGGTCGGGTGGGGCAAAGATGTTGTTGCGGTTGTAGTTCCCTGCGTTCTCTGCGCCTCTGCGGTGACCCCGCTCCGCGGCCCTTCGCGACTCCGCGGGGCTATCGTGCGGCAAAGCGTTATCCCGCAAGGAGATGGGGCCGACCCCGGGGGCGGTGGCTAGTCACTGTCCCGACCGGCACAGGTCGTGCACTCGCGCGCGGATATGAACGCGCGCGATCTCCCGCCAATCCCCGTCCTCCGCCTCGAGGCCACCGCGCCCGACGAGGTGGCGCTCGATACCTGGCGGGAGGTGCTCTCCGGCGCGCTCGGCTCCGAGCTCCCCCACTCGCTCCTCGCCCTGTGGCTCTTCGACGCCGCGGGCCAGCCCGTGCTGCTCGGCCCGCCGGCGCTCGCCGAGGACCACCTCCAGGTGCCGCAGCCGGCCCCCCGGATCGACCACCGCGAACTCGAGAAGCTCGAGGACATCCTCCGTCGCGCCGGCTATGCCTCCGCCCTCGCGCTCGGCATCCCGCTGGGCGACCAGGACGTCGGCCTGATCCTCGTGGCCGACTTCCCGAAGGGCCTCTACGGCGACGACCAGCTCCTCTTCCTCCGCCGTACCGCGGAAGCGATCGGGCCCTCGCTCGGGCGCGTGGCCCGGATGCTCGCCGGCGGCCCGCCGGCGGTGGAATCCCGGGCGAGCGGCGGGGACGACCTGCTCCGGGACCTGGGCCGCGCGCTGGCCGCCCCGACCCCGAAGGCCATCGCCACCGGGCTTTCGGCCGCGCTGCAGCCCGCGCTGCCGCACGACCGGCTCGCGATCGTCGTGCGCGAGCCCACGCTTCCGGATCTCTACCTCCTGAGCGGCCACGAGTCGGGGATGCTGTGGGGCGAGCCGGCGCTGGTGATCCCGGCCGCGGCCTTCGACGCGGATTCCCTCGCCGCCGGCGCGGCATCGTTCGTGGTGCCGGATGCCGGGGCGGGACGGCCGGCGTGGCCGCCGACGGCGGGGACGTCGCCGATGCGAAGCGTGGCCGGGGCGGCGCTGCGGGGGACGGAGGGCGCGCTCGGCTGGGTGCTGGTGGGGAGCGGTTCGCCAGGCCTGCTCGACGACGCGGCGCGGGTGCAACTCGAGGCCGTGGCGCCGCTCGTGGCGCCGCGCGTGGAGGCCCTGCTCCTCGGGTTCCGGGCCCAGGTGCTGCGGTCCCACCTGGGCGTGCTCCGCAATGTGCCCGCGAGTCTCGCGCGCGTGGCCGAGCTCCTCGCGGCGACGCCGCAGCTCGGCGCGGCGCTCCGGCTGGTGGCGCGCGAGGCGGCGTCACTGTTGCCGTTCACGCGACTGGAGGTGGCGGTGCGAATGGGGTCCGGCGAGGACGTCGCGATGCTCGGCCCGGGCGACACCCGCCCCATCGCGGAGCTCCCGGTGACCAGTGCCGCGGGCAGCGACCTCGGTCGGGTGGTGCGCGGCGAGCAGCCGCACGCGCTCGCCACCGGCCGCCCCGGGGGGGAGGTGACCGGCGCGCTCATCGTCCCGCTGCGGGTGGCCGGGCGCATCACCGGCGCGCTCCTGCTGCACGCCGCGGGGCCGGAAGGGTTCGGCCGGCCCGACGCCGCGCTCGCCCAGCAGCTGGCCGACGTCCTCGCTCCCCAGGTGGAACTGGCGCGGCGGATGCATGGGGCGCCGGGACCGAACGTGCCCGTTCCCCCGAGCATCCGGAGGCCGGCGAGTTATGGACGGATAGACGGGTAGCCGGAAGGACGGGTGGCACGCACGGACGGAAGCGCCTGCCATCCATCTACCCGTCCATCCGACTATCCGTCCATCCCTCCAGCCGTCAGCGCAACGCGAACCCCGTCCGCACCCGCAGTGTCACGTTCCTCCCCGGATCGTCCGCGTAGAGCTTGTACCGGCTGAGAAAGCTCCGATAGGAGTGATCCAGCAGGTTCCGCCCGATCACGTCCACCTCGAGGGGCGCCGAGCCGAGGGCGAGCCGGAAGCCGAATCCCGCATTCAGCAGGCCGTAGCCCGGCGGCCCGACGTCATCCGGGTCGAGCCGGGTCTGCCGGGCATTGGCCTCGCCCCCCAGCCATGCGTAGGAGTCCTGCAGCGCGCCGCGGCTCCCGAGCTCCGCCCGCGCGGTGAGCTGCGCCCGGAACGGCGCGACGAACGGGAGCGGCTGGTCGGTGTCGAGGTTGTCGCCCTTCGTGTAGTCCGCGCCGGCACGGAGATGGAGCCAATCCGCCGGGTGGAAGTCCGCCGAGGCCTCCACGCCGACGAGGCGCGCGTCGCCCTGTACGTAGTCGTACACCTGGAATCCCGACTCGGGGTCGACCAGTCCCGTCGGATCGGGATAGATGTAGTTGGCGATCCGGTTGTGGAAGACGCCGGCCTCCGCATTCACCGCGCCGGTCTGGACCCGGAGCGCCAGGTCGGTGTTGAAGGACGTCTCCTCCTCGAGCGCCGCATTGCCGCGCTCGAAGCGGACGGTGCCCTCGTGCACCCCGTTGGCATAGAGCTCGAAGGCACTCGGCGCCCGGTACCCGCGACCGACGTTGAGCACCACCGCCACCGGCTCGGCCACCCGGTAGAGCAGGCCGAGGCTGCCGGTGACAGCGGTCCAGTCCCGCTCGTCGGCGCCATTCCCCAGCGCGGGCTCCGCCTCCACGTCGAGCGAACGGGCGTCGAAGCGCAGGCCCGCCGTCACGGTCACCGGGCCGGCCTGGCCCTGCTCGAAGGCGAAGACGCCCAGGGCCAGGTCGCGGCTCTCCGGCACCAGGCGCTCCTCGCCAAACGTGGTGACGTCGGTTCCGGCGAGGCTCAGCCCGACGGACCCGACCACCGGCCCGAGCGGCGCGTGGTGCAGATGGGTCTCGAGCGTCGCGGTACGGCTGGTGAGGCCGAGGGCCACCGCTTCCGCACCCGCCTCCTCGAACTCCCGCCGTCGATTCTGCTGCCAGCCGCCGATCACGTCGAGACGGGAGCTCCCGAATGCCAGGTTGAGCGTGCCCCGGGCGCGGAAGTCGCCGACCCGCTGGAACGGGGTGGCGCCCGGCTCCTCCGCCGGGTCCTCGTGGATCTCCACCTTCTCGTCGCGCCAGGCGAGGTCCCCGCCGAGCGTTCCCCAGCGGGCGTGCCAACCCGCGGCCCCGCGCAGGGTGTAGCTCCCGGCGCCGCTATTGGCGAGGTCCCCGGTCGGGGTGCGCGCGTCGCCGCTGGTGCGGCCGGTGGCTCCCAGCCGGAACCCGAGGCCGCCGGAGGCGCCCTCGACCCCGAGTGAGCCCTCGGGCGCCCCGCCATTGGTCGAGTAGCCCGCGGCCAGACTGGCGTCCGCGAACGTTGCCCGATCGAGCGCCTCGGGCACCGGCTTCGTGATGACGTTCACCACGCCACCGAGCGCGTCGGAGCCGTAGAGCACGCTCTGCGGCCCCCGGAGCACCTCCACCCGCTCCGCGTCGGAGGCCTCCACGTTGGGGCCGTGCTCGTCGCCCCACTGCTGGCTCTCGACCCGCGAGCCGTTCTCCAGCACCAGCACCCGGTTGGAGCCCAGGCCGCGGATGACCGGCTTCCCGATCCCGTTGCCGGTGCTCAGGTTGCGGAGGCCCGGCAGGTGCTCGAGGGTCTGGCCGAGGTTCTGCGCCGGGGCGAGCTGCAGGTCCCCCTGGGTGAGGAGACCGAGCGGCTGGGGGGAGGTGAGGGACGTGGTCGCGATGGGCGACGCGGTGACCTGGAGCGTTGGCAGCTCGATGAGGGACCGGCTGAGCGTGGCGTTCACCGTCACCTCGGTGGTGCCGACGGTGATCCGGCGTACGACGGGCCGGTACCCGATCATCGAGAACGAGATCGAGTACGTGCCGCTCGGCACGTCGGAGACGGTGTAATGGCCGGTGGGATCCGTGGTGGTGGCGCGGTTGAGCTCGACCAGCGCCACCCGGGCCGAGGCGAGCGGCGCGCCGGCGGTGTCGGTGACGCAGCCGGTGACCACGCCGGCGTCCGGAGGCGCCGCCGGTGGCCCCGCCAGGGCGGCGGCGAGTAGCAGTGAAGCGATCAATGGAACGGCTCCGCGTGTACGGGATGGCCGGCCCACGGAAGCGCGGCGCCGGCGGAATCACGTCGCCGCGCAGGGCGGCGTCAGGCGGAGTGGTGCGGAGGGGCGCGCGGCCGGGCGGCCGCGTGGAGCCGGTGAGCCGGCCGGGGGCTGGTGGCGGCGAGTGCCGCCTCGGGCGTGGGGGCCGCGGAGGCCACCGCGGGCGGAGGGCCGGGCAGCGACCCCACCCCCTGGATCACCCCGAGCGAGCACCGCCCGGCGTGGCAGCCCGGATCGCCGGCCTCCTCGACGTGGGTGCCGAGGGGGTGGCCGGCGGCGCGGTCGCGGTGGTGCATCCCGGCGTCCAGCAGCGCGATCCCCCCGCTCCCCGCGCCGAAAGCGAGCAGGAGGAAGAGTGCCAGGAGCCGGGTGCCGGGGTGCCGGGTCATCGGGGGAGACGATAACCCGCCCGGGGAGCGGGGGACAAGCATTCCTCCCCGGACGGGCGTGCGGCCCCGCCGGATTCAGCGGGGCCGCTGTTGGGGGCGGGGATCGCCTACTTGATGGCGATCCGGTTCTTCACGACGGGCTCCGCCTTGGGGAGATGCACCGTCAGCACGCCGTCGGCGTACACCGCCTCCACCTTCGCCTCCGTCACGGGGGCGGGGAGCCGGATGGACCGGGTGAACCGGCCGGCTTCGCTCTCCTGATAGAGGAAGTTCTCGCCCGGCGTTTCCTTGGTGATCTCACGATGGCCGGACAGCGTGAGAACGTCACCCGTGAGGTTGACGTCGAGGTTCTCCTTGTGCATGCCCGGGATCTCCAGGCGCACGAGGTACTCCTTGTCGGTCTCCGAGAAGTTGATGGCCGGGAGCCATGTCGGCTCCATCACCCTCGCGAGCGGCTCATTCCAGAGCGCGCCGGACAGGAAGGGATCGAACAGCCGGTCGATCGTCTCCTTGATCGGAGCCCGGACGGGGGACACCTTGGTGAGTTTCATATGACCTCCTGCGTGCGAACCGCCTACTACGGGGACCTGCCACTGCCCGGACCGCGTGTGGCGGGTGCTGTCAACCTAGCGTGGCCGCCCTGAAGAGCGGCTGAACTCGCCCTGAACTTCCTCGCCGGAGCCCCGATGCCGGGCACGCTCGACCCGATCCTCCGTCCCCGTTCGGTGGCCGTCATCGGCGCCTCGAGGAATCCCCGCACGATCGGATCGCAGATCGTCGCCAACCTGGTCAACGACGGGTTCACCGGCCCGGTCTTCCCGGTGAACCCCTCGGCCCGTGCCATCCACGCCCTGCCGGCCTGGGCGTCGGTAGGCGCGATCCCGGAGGCGCCCGACCTGGCGGTGATCGTCGTGCCCAAGGAGCGGGTCCAGGCCGTGGCCGAGGAGTGCGTGGCTGCCGGGGTGAAGGGCCTGGTGGTGATCTCCGCCGGGTTCCGGGAGGTGGGCGGGGAGGGGGTGGAGCGGGAGCGGCGACTGACCGAGCTGGTGCGCGCGAACGGGGTACGGATGGTCGGCCCCAACTGCCTCGGGGTGCTCAACACCGACCCGGCCTATGCCTGCAATGCCACCTTCGCCCGGGTGATGCCCCCGCACGGCCGGGCCGCCTTCGTCAGCCAGTCGGGGGCGATGGGGCTCACGGTGCTCGACTACGCGCGCTCCTACGGGATCGGCATCGCCCAGTTCGTGTCGGTGGGCAACAAGTCGGACGTGAGCGGCAACGACCTGGTCGGGTACTGGGAGCACGACGACGCGGTGGACGTGATCCTGATGTACGTGGAGAGCTTCGGCAATCCCCGGAAGTTCCTCGAGGTGGCGTCGCGGGTGGTCCGGCGGAAGCCCATCGTGCTGGTCAAGTCGGGGCGGTCGCGCGCGGGAGCCCGCGCGGCCAGCTCGCACACCGGCGCGCTCGCGGCGAGTGACGCGGCGGTGGACGCGCTCCTCATCCAGGCGGGCGTGATCCGGGCGGAGTCGGTCGAGGAGCTCTTCGACTACGCGATGACCTTCACCGGGCAGCCCGCCCCGCGGTCGCGGCGCACCGCCGTGGTGTCGAACTCCGGGGGGGCCGGCATCCTGGCCGCCGACGCCCTCGACGCCGAAGGGCTCGAGCTGCCGGACCTCTCACCCGCCACGGTGGAGCGGCTGCGGAAGCTCCTGCCGCCCGAGGCCTCGCTCCGGAACCCGCTCGACATGATCGCCTCGGCCGGACCGGAGGCGTACGGCGCCGGCCTCGACGCGATGCTCGCCGACCCGAACGTGGACGCGGCCCTGGCGATGTTCGTCCCGCCGCTCGGGGTGCGGCAGGAGGATGTGGCGGCCGCCATCGCCAGGGTGGTGCCGGCCCACGCCGGCAAGCCGGTGCTGGCCGTGCTGATGGGCAACGAGGGCCTGCCGGAGGGGCGGCAGGCGCTCAACGAGGTGAAGGTGCCGGCCTACATCTTCCCCGAGTCGGCGGCGCGGGCGCTGGCGGCACTGGCCTGGTGGGGCGAGCGGCGGGAGCGGACCCGCACGCCCGCCCCGGAGCCCGCGATCGACCGGGCGGGGGCCGCGGCAATCCTCGAGGCGGCGCGCGCAGCGAAGCGGGACCGGCTCGACGAGGCGGCTGCGCTCGGGCTGATGGAGGCCTACGGGATTCCAGTGGCGTCGGGACGCCTGGCGCGGAGCGCGGCCGAGGCGGCGTCGCTCGCCGTCGAGCTGGGCTTTCCGGTGGCGCTCAAGGTCATGGCGCCCACCCTCTCCCACAAGTCGGACGTGGGCGGCGTGCGGCTCGGGCTCCCGGACGGGGAGGCGGTACGGCGGGCGCACGGCGAGATGCTCGCGGTGGTCGGCCGGGCGGCGCCCGGAGCGGCGATCGAGGGAGTGCTGGTGCAGCGGATGGCGCCGAAGGGGCTCGAGGTGATCGTCGGCGTCAGCCGGGAGCCCGCCTTCGGGCCGCTGGTGATGTTCGGCCTGGGCGGGGTGTTCGTCGAAGTGCTCAAGGACGTCGCGTTCCGGCTGGCCCCGCTCGCGGTGGAGGACGCACACGACCTGCTCGGCGCCATCCGGGGCGCGAAGGCGCTCGACGGGGTACGCGGCGGCCCCGCGGTGAATCGCCCGGCGCTCGTCGAGCTCCTCCTCCGCGTCTCGCGGCTGGCGCTCGACTTCCCGGCCATCACGAGCCTCGACCTCAATCCGGTCATGGCCGGAGCCGACGGCGTCGTGGTGGCGGATGCCCGGGTGGTGCTGGGGGGGGAGCGGTAGCTGCCGGAAAGAAAGGGGAGAGGGGAGAGGGGAGGGGTCCTCTCCCCTCTCCCCTCTCCCCGCCTCATTCCCCTCCCTGCGCACGCCTCGGGGCCCCGGGGTATCTTGACGATCACCCCCGATCGGAGCTCCCCGCCGTGGCGGACCGCCCCCGCGTCCCCTCCAGCTTCATCCTCGCTTGCGGTCTGGTGCTGTCGGCCGGGGTCATCGCCTTCACCTGGCGCGGCAATCACCGGCTGGCGCAGACCCTCGACGTCTCCGGCTCGGCGCGGCAGGAGATCACCGCAGACTTTGCCGTCCTCCGGTTCAACCTGCGGGGCGAAAGCGAAACCGCGGAGGCCGCCTACCGTGACCTCCGGCGCCAGGGACCGGCGCTCGAGGGCTTCCTCCGGGAGCACGGCTTCGCGGCGGAGAGCGTCACGGTGCAGCCGGTAACCATCGAGCCGATCCAGGAGTGGACCCCCCAGGGGCAGATGACGGGCCGGACCCTGCGCTACAACTACCGGCAGCGCTACGAGTTGCAGTCAGGCGACGTGCGCCGGGTGGCAGCATTGGCCCTCGACCTGGCGGGGCTGGTGGAGCAGGGGGTGCGGGTCGAGCCGGAGGCCCCGGAGTACCACTTCACCCGGCTCGCGGAGGTGAAGGGGGCGGTGCAGGCGGCGGCGGCGCGGGATGCGATGGAGCGGGCCCGAAGCATCGCCGAAGCCAGCGGGGCCCGGCTCGGGGCCATCCGGCGGGCCCGGATGGGCGTGCTCCAGATCACGCCGAAGCACAGCACCATGATCGCAGATTACGGGGTGAACGACCTGACCTCGATCGACAAGGAGATCACGGCGACGGCCCACGCGTCGTTCGCCATCGAGTAGCCACACCAACCGGGAGGCATCCCCCATGCCCGATCCCAACCGTCCCAAGGCCGACTTCTCCCGGGTGACAGGGGGCAGTTCGTCCACGGCGCCCGAGACCCCGAGGGCCGCCGCACGGATCCACACCGTCGCGAAGGGCGAGAGCCTGTCGAAGATCGCCAAGCAGTACTACGGCGATGCGAAGCGGTGGCGCGCCATCTTCGACGCGAACAGGGACAAGATCGAGAACCCCGACCTGATCTTCCCGGGCCAGGAGTTCGTGATCCCCGACCTTCCCGGCCAGTGAACGGAGGCCTCCGATGATCCCGATCCGCCGTCTCTTCCCCGCGCTCCTGCTCATCCCGGCAGTGGCGCTCGGATGCAAGAAGCCGCAGGAGGAACCCGCGCCGCCCGTGGGCGAAGCTGCCGTGCCGGCGCCCGTCGCGGTCCAGGTGGCCTCGTTCGACCTCGGCAAGGCCGTCGGCCCCGACTTTAAGGTGACCGCCCCGAGGAACGCCTTCGGCGTGCGGGACACGATCTACGTGTCCATCGCGACGACGGGCACGTCGGCCGGCGCCTCGCTCGCCACGCGCTGGACCTTCGAGGACGGCCAGGTGGTGCATGAGGACTCGCGCACCATCGCGCCGACGGGGCCCGCCGTGACCGAGTTCCACATCATGAGCCCCCAACCCTGGCCGGCCGGCGCCTACAAGGTGGAGGTGATGCTGAACGGCGCGTCGGCGGGGACGAAGGACTTCACCATCAAGTGATCCGAACACGGGAGAGGGGGGGGGGGGGGGGGGGGGGGGGGGGGGGGGGGGGGGGGGGGGGGGGGGGGGGGGG
>DATIBS010000058.1:0-24158 GCA_035457305.1 Gemmatimonadales bacterium | reverse complement strand
GCTCGCCGAGGCGGAGCGGTGGCGGCTGCATCCGGAGCCCGTCGTCAGCTACATCCTCGACCGCAACATCAACTACACGAACGTGTGCGTGGCCGACTGCGGCTTCTGCGCCTTCGCGCGCCGGCCGAAGCACCTGGAGGGATACGTCCTGGGCTACGAGGAGATCGGCGCCAAGATCGAGGAGTGCCGAGCCGTAGGCGGCGTGCAGATCCTGCTGCAGGGCGGGCACAACCCCTACATCCCGTTCGAGTGGTATCTCGAGCTGATGCGCTACATCAAGGCGCACCACCCGATCCACATCCACGGTTTCTCCCCGTCCGAGGTCCTGTTCTTCTCGGAGCGGTTCCGGCTCCCGGTGCCGGAGGTCATCCGGGAGCTCCGGGCCGCCGGGCTCGACTCGATTCCGGGAGGCGGGGGCGAGATCCTGGTGGACGCGGTGCGGCGCCGGGTCGCGCCGAAGAAGGCGATGACCGACGAGTGGCTCGGCGTGCAGGAGGAGGCGCACCGGCAGGGGATGCGCACGTCGGTGACGATGATGTACGGCATGGGCGAGTCCACCGCGGACCGGGTGGAGCACCTGTTCCGGGTCCGCGAGGTGCAGCGGCGCACCGGGGGCTTCACCGCGTTCATCTGCTGGCCGCTGCAGCCCGAGGGCACTCCGGAGTTCTCCCACGTCGAGAAGACCGACGCCGTGACCTACCTGCGAACGCTGGCGGCGGCCCGGGTGCTCCTCCCCGAGATCGCGAACTTCCAGTCGAGCTGGGTGACGATGGGCCACAAGGTCGGGCAGGTCGCCCTCCGCTTCGGCGCGAACGACTACGGCAGCCTGATGATGGAGGAGAACGTCGTCTCCGCCGCGGGCACGACCCACCGGGCCACGGTCCGCGAGATGGAACGCGTCATCCGGGACGCCGGCTTCGAGCCGCGGCGCCGGCGCCAGGACTACACGCTGCTGCCGCCGGGGGAGCGCGCGGCGTGACGATCCGGGTGGGACTGGGCTACGATTCCCACCGCTTCCTCGCCGGCCGCCCGCTGATCCTCGGCGGCGTCGTGGTCCCCCACGACCGCGGCCTGGCGGGCCATTCGGACGCCGACGCGGTGGCCCACGCGCTCACCGATGCCATCCTCGGCGCCGCCGGCCTCGGCGACATCGGCACCCTCTTTCCCCCCACCGACCCGCAGTGGAAGGACGCCGACTCGATCGCCCTCCTCCGGCTGGCACATGAGCGCGCCGTCGCCGCTGGCTGGCGGCTCCATCAGGCCGACGTGACCGTGGTGGCCGAGGCGCCGCGCATCGGTCCGCACGCCCGCGCGATGGCCGCCCGGTTGGCCGACGCGACCGGCGCGGACCCGGCCCTGATCGGGATCAAGGGCAAGACCAACGAGGGCATGGGCTGGATCGGCCGGGGCGAGGGTCTCGCCGCGCTCGCCGTGGCCACCCTGGAGCTCGCCCGCTGACCGACGGGCTCCTCGGCTGGCTCGCCGGACTGCCACCGGGTGCCATCTACGCCGTCCTCGGCCTGCTCGCCGTCCTCGAGAACCTCGTCCCCCCCGTGCCGGCGGACGTCGCCGCCGCGCTCGGCGCCTTCCTTGGGGCCCGCGGCATCCTCCGGCCAGGGCTCGTCCTGCTCATCGTCGTCCTCGCCAACGTCGCCGGAGCCGCCGGGGTCTACGTGCTGGCGCGCGGGCCGGGTCGCCGATGGCTCGCCTCCCCGGCCGGCCGGCGGCTGCTCTCACCCCGGGCCTTCGCCGTCATGGAGCGGGAGTACCTGCGGCTGGGCGTGGCCGGGATCTTCGTCGCCCGCCTGCTGCCCGGGATCAGGGCCGCGGTGCCGCCCTTCGCGGGGCTCGCCGGAATCGGCCCCGTCCGGACGCTTCTCCCGGTGCTGCTGGCCGCCGGGCTCTGGTACGGCGGCATCGTGGCACTCGGCTCGGTGGTGGGGCAGAACTGGGAGGCGATCGCCGCGGTGATCGGGGGCATCAACCAGACGCTGGTCGCGGCGGCGGTAGTGGGTGGTCTCGTGCTGTTCGTCCGGCACCGGCGGCGCGTCCGCGCCCGGCGTGAGGCTCTGTGGCAGAGCGTGGAGACCGCCTTTGCCGAGGCGGGACGGGACGATCCCGAGGCGGGCTTGCACGCGGTCGCTCCGCTGGTGCTCGAACTGGCCTGCGCCGACGACGGCCTCGCCGAGCCCGACCGGGCAGCCCTCCTCGACCGGTTCCGGCGGCGTTGGCGGGTGCCCGGCCTCTTCACCGGCCGGATGTTCGACGACCTGCTCGCCCACCGACCCCGGCTTCGCGAGCGGTACGGACCGGCGGAGCGCGCCGATCTCGCCCGGCGGATGTGGCGGTTGCTGGCGCGCGAGGGGGCCCTCGACCCGGGCGACGAGCGGATGCTCACGCGCGCCGCCCACCTGCTCGACCTGCCGCGCGAATCGCTGGAGGCGATCCGGCACGAGACCGGGGAGTGAGCATGCAGAGCGGCGAGCCGGCGCGGACCTGGTGGCTCGAGGGCTTCCGCGACTTTCTCGCGCTCGAGGCGGGGCACAGCCGGAACACGGTGGAGGGCTACCTGCGGGACGTGCGCCGGCTCGCCGAGTACGCGGCGGGACGGGGGAAAACGGATCCCGCGTCCCTCACCCCGACGCTGCTCCGCGAGTTCGTCTTCGCGCTCAAGGACGTGGGGCTCGCGCCCGCCAGCATCCGCCGCACGATCTCCGCCATCCGCACCTACTACGCCTTCCTCGTCGGCGAGGGCCGGGTGCCCATCGACCCGGCGGACCGGCTCCAGGGCCCCCGACCGGGCCGGACCCTCCCCGAGCCGCTCAATCGGGCCGAGGTCGAGGCCCTGCTCGAGGCACCCGGCGTGGATCAACCGCTCGCCTGGCGCGATCGGGCGCTGCTCGAGCTGGGCTACGGGGCCGGGCTCCGGGTGTCCGAGCTCTGCGGGCTCGGGCTCACCGATCTCCGCTTCGCCGAGGGCCTCGTGCGGGTGATGGGGAAGGGGGGCAAGGAGCGTCTCGTGCCGGTGGGACGCAGCGTGGTCGGGGCGGTGTCGGTCTATCTCCACACCCTCCGTCCGGCCCTCGACCGCGGCACCACCCGGGATCGCGTCTTCCTCAACGCGCGGGGGACGCCGCTCTCCCGGGTGGGGGCGTGGGGGATCGTCAAGCGCTGCGCCACCGCCGCGGGCATCACCAAGCGGGTGACTCCCCACACCCTGCGGCACACCTTCGCCACCCACCTGCTCGAGGGCGGGGCCGACCTCCGCGCGGTCCAGGAGATGCTCGGGCACGCCGACCTCGCCACGACCCAGCTGTACACCCACGTCGACCGGGAGTTCCTGCGGAAGGTGCACAAGCGGTATCACCCGCGGGGATAGACGGACAGTCGGACAGTCGGTCTGTCGGTCGATTCTGGCTTCCCGCCGTCCGACTGCCCGTCTCCCCGCCTCCCTATACCGCTCCCTCCCGCAGGTGCCGGCTCGGTGCCAGGACGTTCGCCACCAGGATGCCAGCGACCAGGCTCGCCGCGATGAGGAGCATCTCGAAGGTGGTTTCGACTCCGCGGACGACCTCCTGGTCGAGCATCGAGAACAGGCTGCGGACCCCGACGCTGCCCGGCACCAGGAAGAGGATTCCCGGCACCTGCGTGACGCTGGACGGCTGGTCGCGGAGCCGCGAGATCACGTTGCTGGCAACGCCCACCGTCAGCGCGCCGATGAAGGAGCCGAGTTCCACGCCGAGCGCGGCAGCGCCCAGTCGGCTGCACCAGATGGCGCCGGCGCCCACGAGCAGGACCCACGGGGCGTCCCGGAGCCGGGCGTGGAGCAGCACGGTGAACCCGAGTGTCGCCGCCACCAGCGCGACGAGCTCCGTCCATCCGGGCAGCGTCGTGGGCGACACGCTGGGAACGTCGCCGGCCAGGCGCCCGACGAGCTGATTGCCGAGCGCCACGCCGAAGGCGATGGCGAGGAACAGCATCAGGGCACCGGACAGCCGTGAGATGCCGGACACGAGGTGCCGATTGGTCAATTCGGTCATCGCGACGGTCAGCGTCAGGCCCGGGATCAGCACGATGAGCCCTGCGAGCGTGCCGGTTGGCACCGAGAGCGGGGCAATGCCCACCGAAGCGAGCGAGACGAGCGCCGCGACGAGGAAGGCCGACACCGGCTCGAAGACGCGGTTGAGCGTCGGGCGACGCCCGGCGTAGGCAGCGAGGAGGCCGATCACCAGGCCGGTGCCCGCACCGACCAGGACCTCCCGCCACCCCCCGCCGAGAAAGCGAGCCGAGGCGCCGGAGGCGATTCCGAAGGCCAGGACCGTCACCGCGGGAGCGTACCGGCTCGGGCTCGCCATGATGGCGTCGATCCGGGCCGCCCCCTCGGCAAGGGGAACGGTGCCGCGGCGCACCACCTCGCCGATCACCGCGTCGATGTCGGCCATGCGGCCCAGGTCCTGCCCGGCGGGCTCGATGCGCAGCAGGTACGTCCGCTGGCGCTCGAGCGGCCCGAACGCCGCGAAGATCGAGGTCGGGGTCGTGAAGAACTGGGCGGGGACACCGATCCGGTGCGCCGCCCGCTCCAGGATCTGCTCCAGCCGGTGGGAGGCGTACCCGCACGTATGGAGGGCCTTCCCGAGCCGCAGGATGAAGCGCACCGCGTCCGGGTGCGGCTCCCCGGGAATCGGGCTCTCCGGCAGGGCGGGGAACGGAGGCAGGGAGGACGGGCGCACCGGCCCAATCTAGCGGGACGCGCAACCTCCGGATTCTCCCGGACTTGCCCTCGGCGGGCAGGGCTGAAACTTTTCCCCTGTCCCGGGCGTCTCTATTTGCAACATCTGTCCCGTTGCCCCGGCGCGGGGGGAGGTCTCCGATGGATCGCTATTGGCTCAAGATCGGCCTCGGCGCGCTGGCAGTGTTCGTCCTGGGGTTCGCCGGGTGGTCGATGATCGAGCGGGGAGTGACCGAGGTCCGGGATCTGGCGGGCTCCGACCGGGCGATCTCGATCCCGCTCTTCGGCATGGTCCCCTTCAACGTCGAGGGCCGTCGGTCGGGACGCATCGACCGCATCACCATCCTCCGGGATGCGCCGAAGCAGATCTCCGGCGTCGTGGTCCGGGTCGGGCACGCGGACTCGATTTCCGAGGGGGCCTTCGCTGACTGCAGCTTCACGGTGCAGGACCCGACCCACCTCGACGAGAACACCCAGTTCCGCTGCCTCAAGGGCGAAGCGGCGCTCGCCGGGCTCGAGGGCTTCGGCGAGGTGCGAATCGAGACGCCGGGCGGCGTGGTGGTGCGGAAGATCTTCCTGCCGCCCGAGGTGGTGCGCGAGTTCCGCGACCCCGCGAAGTTCGACGCCCACGTCCAGGCCGCGGAGGAGCACGAGGCGGCGGCGCAGCGCATGGCCGACTCGATCGAGGCCGCCACGCAGGTGATGGTGGACAGCATCGAGCAGGCCGTCAGCGCCCACGTCGAGAGCGTGACCGCGGAGGCGAGGAAGCGCGCCGACGAGGCGCGCGCTCGCGCCCGGAGCGGAGGGACCGGCGCGCCGGCGACCGTGAAGGTCGCCCCGTAGCGCGCCTCGCGTGATCCTCGTCCTCGACAACTACGACAGCTTCACCTGGAACCTGGTCCAGTATCTCGGGGAGCTCGGCGCCGAGCCGCAGGTCCGGCGGAACGACGCCCTGACCGTCGGTGACGCCCTCGCGCTCGGGCCGGCGGCCATCGTGGTGTCCCCGGGCCCGGGAGACCCTGCCGGGGCCGGAATCTCGGTGCCGCTCGTCCGGGCCGCCGCCGAGCGGTCCATCCCCCTCCTCGGCGTCTGCCTCGGCCATCAGGCGATCGGCGAGGCGTTCGGGGGCCGCGTGGTCCGCGCGGAGCGCCCGATGCATGGGAAGGCCGCCCGCGTCCGGCACGACGGTGCCGGCCTCTTCGCCGGATTGCCGGATCCCTTGTCGGCCATGCGCTACCATTCCCTCGTGGTGGAGGCCGCATCGCTCCCCGCCGAGCTCGAGGTGACCGCGTGGTCCGCCGACCGCGCCCCGGGCGAGGAGGTGATGGGACTGCGCCATCGCCATGCGCCGATCCACGGTGTGCAGTTCCATCCGGAGTCGGTGGCCACCACGGATGGGCGACACCTCCTCGCCAACTTCCTCGCGAGCTTGCGCCCCTCCCCGGGCTAGGGGAGATTGCGCGGCATGACCGATCCCGCCCCGCACCCCCGCCGCACCGGCCCGCTGATCACGGCGGGAGTCGTCTTCTGCCTGCTGACCGCGCTGGCCTATGCGGCCTGGCGGACGTGCGCGGGGGCGGCCGGCCGGGGGCGCGCCCTGGCGGCCCAGGAGCCGGCCGAGCGGCTCGGAACCATCGCGTTCCCGAACAGCGGCGCCCCGGAGGCGCAGGCCGACTTCGTGCGCGGCGTACTGCTCCTCCACAGCTTCGAGTATGGGACCGCTGTCGCGTCGTTCCGCGCCGCGCAGGCCAGGGATCCCGGCTTCGCGCTCGCCTATTGGGGTGAGGCGCTGGCCTACACCCATCCGCTCTGGAACGAGCAGGACAGCGTGGCGGCCCGCGCCGCGCTGGCGCGGCTGGCCCCGACTCCCGCGGCGCGCGCGGCGCGCGCCGGTTCCCATCGCGAGCGGATGTACGTCGAGGCCGTGGAGGCGCTCTACGGCGGAGGGTCGAAACCGGCGCGCGACACCCTGTACGCGCGCGCGATGGACCGGCTCGTCGCCGCCCACCCGGAGGACGACGAGGCCCGCGCCTTCCGCGCGCTCGCGCTGATGGGGCTGAGCCAGGGCATTCGCGACGTGCCCACCTATGTGCGGGCCGGGGCCGAGGCGCTCGAGCTCTTCGGGCGGCATCCCGATCATCCCGGCGCGGCGCACTACGTGATCCACGCCTTCGACGACCCGACGCACGCGCCGATTGCCCTCCCCGCGGCGCGGGCCTATTCCCGCATCGCCCCCGCGGCAGCGCACGCGCAGCACATGACCACCCACATCTTCCTCGCGCTGGGGATGTGGGATGACGTGGTGGCGCAGAACGTCCTTGCCGCCGGTCCCGACTCCGGACGTTGGGGTCCCGGGCACTACACCGCCTGGCTGGGCTACGGCCTCCTGCAGCAGGGGCGGTTCGACGACGCCCGACGCCACCTGGTCCGGGTGCGGGACCAGCTCGGGCCGGCCGGCCCCGACCGCGCGCGCGGATACCTCCTCGCGATGCTGGCCGAGTACGTGGTCAACGCCGAGCGCTGGGACGCGCCCGAACTTGCCTGGGCGATCCCGACGCCGTCGGGCTGGGGCGCGGCCCGGGCGGCGGCGCTGTTCGCGCAGGGAGAGGCGGCCCGGCGGCGTGGGGATCGGCGGGCGGCGGAGGCCGCCCTTGCGGAAATCCGGGCGCTGAGCGGTCGAATCGGCCCCGGTGCCGACGCGGAACTGGTCCGCGCCCAGGTGGCGGTGATGGGGGACGAACTCGAGGGGTTGTTGCTGCTGGAATCGGGGCGCGCGGACCAGGGCCTCGCGCTCCTGCGGTCGGCGGCGCGCCGCGACGAGGCGCTCCCGGTCGAGTTCGGTCCCCCCAGCGTGGTGAAACCGGCCTACGAGCTCCTGGGCGAACAGCTGCTCCTGGCAGGGAAGGCGGTCGAGGCCCAGGCCGCATTCACCCGCTCGCTCGAGATCCACCCCGGCCGGATCCGGTCGCTCGAGGGCCTCTCGCGGGCGGCCACCGCCACCGGGGATTCGGCGGCGGTCCAGCGCGCCACCGCGCTCCTGCCCCGGCCGTAACCCGTTGTCCGGCGGGGCGGTAGCATGCCGCCTCGCCCCGTCAAGCCCCGCGGCACGACTTTTGACAGGGGCCGGGACCGCTTTTAGTTTTGGTCGTGCGCGTCCTCGGCGTCATTCCGGCCCGCCTCGGGTCCACCCGACTCCCCAACAAGCCGCTCCAGCCCCTGGCCGGCCAGCCATTGGTCGTCCGCGTCTACGAGCGCGCCCGGGCCTCGGGACACTTCGCCGAGCTCGTGGTGGCGACCGAGGCGCCGGAGGTGGTGGCGGCGGTCGAACGGGCGGGGGGCCGGGCCGTGCTGACCTCGCCGGCGCACGAGACCGGCACGGAGCGGGTGGCGGAGGTGGCCGGCCGGCCGGAGTTCGCCCGCATGGACCTCGTCGCGAACGTCCAGGGGGACGAACCCTTCCTCGATGCCGACGCCATTGCCGGGTCCATCGCGCGGGCCGCTGGCGGCGACGACGTGGGCACCTGCGCGGGGCCGCTCGACGCGGCACTGGCGGCCGATCCCGCCCGGGTCAAGGTCGTCACCGATGCCGCCGGCCGGGCGCTCTACTTCTCCCGCGCCCCGATCCCGTTCCGCCGGGATCCGGACACCCCTGCCGAGGGGCTCTACTGGCAGCACGTCGGGCTCTATGTCTACCAGCCCGAGGCATTGCGGCGCTGGGTGGTGCTGGCCCCGACCGTGGCCGAGCGGGCCGAGAAGCTCGAACAGCTGCGGGCCCTGCATCACGGGCTCGCGATCGGCGTGGCGCGGCTTGCCGCCCCCGTCCTGCCCGGCGTGGATACGCCGGACGACCTCCACCGGGCGGAAGCCCACTGGCACGCGACACGGGAGAGCGCCCGATGACCACGGGGACCCAGGCCACCAAGTACATCTTCGTCACCGGCGGGGTGGTGTCCTCGCTGGGCAAGGGCATCGCGGCTGCCTCGCTCGGCCGGCTCCTCGTGGAGCGCGGCCTCAGCGTGACGATGCAGAAGTTCGACCCGTACATCAACGTGGATCCGGGCACGATGTCGCCGTTCCAGCATGGCGAGGTGTTCGTGACCGACGACGGCGCCGAGACCGACCTCGACCTGGGGCATTACGAGCGGTTCATCGACCGGTCGCTGTCGCAGCTCAACAACGTGACCACCGGGCGGATCTACCAGACGGTCATCAACAAGGAGCGCCGCGGGGAGTACCTGGGCTCCACCGTCCAGGTGATCCCCCACATCACCGACGAGATCAAGCACGCCATCCGCCGTTCCGCGCCGGGCCACGATGTGGTGATCACCGAGATCGGCGGCACCGTGGGCGACATCGAGTCGCTGCCGTTCCTCGAGGCCATCCGGCAGTTCCGCCAGGAAGTGGGGCGGGAGAACGCCCTGTTCATCCACCTGACGCTGGTGCCGTGGATCGCGGCGGCGGGGGAGCTCAAGACCAAGCCGACCCAGCACTCGGTGCGGGAGCTGATGCAGATCGGGATCCAGCCCGACGTCCTGATCTGCCGGAGCGAGCACCCGATCAGCGCCGACATCAAGCGGAAGATCGCCCTCTTCTGCAACGTGGACTTCGGCTGCGTGGTCGAGAGTCCCGACGTGGCGACGATCTACGAGATCCCCCTCCGGCTCCGGGAGCAGGGCCTCGACACCACCGTCTGCGAGCGGCTCCGCCTGGAGACGAAGGAGCCGGACCTGACGGCCTGGCGCGCGATGGTGGACACCGCGCTGCATCCCGGGCGCCGGGTGCGGATCGCCATCGTCGGCAAGTACACGAACCTGGTGGATGCCTACAAGTCCATCCAGGAGGCATTGATCCACGGCGGCATCGGGAACGACGCCCGGGTGGAGGCCACCTGGCTCGCCAGCGACCAGTTCACCGACCAGGAGGCGGCCGGCCGCCTGCTCGAGGGCTACGACGGGCTGCTGGTCCCCGGCGGGTTCGGAGAGCGCGGGGTCGAGGGGATGATCCACGCGGTGCAATGGGCCCGTGAGCACGGCTTGCCCTTCTTCGGCATCTGCCTCGGGCTCCAGATCGCGATCATCGAGTTCGCCCGCAACGTGTGCCGCCTCGAGGACGCGCACAGCACCGAGTTCGCGCCGGAGTGCGAGACGCCGGTGATCGCGCTGATGCAGTCCCAGCGCGACGTGAAGGACCTGGGGGGCACCATGCGCCTCGGTGCCTATCCCGCGCGGCTCCGCCCCGGCTCCAAGGTCGCCCAGGCGTACGGTACGACGGAGATCAGCGAGCGGCACCGGCACCGGTGGGAGGTGAGCAACGCCTACCGCGACGTCCTGGCCGAATTCGGGCTCCGCCTCTCCGGGCAGTCGCCCGACGGCGGGCTGGTCGAGGTGATCGAGCTCCCCGATCACCCCTGGTTCCTCGGCTGCCAGTTCCACCCGGAACTCAAGTCGCGGCCGACCCGCCCGCACCCGCTCTTCAGCGCCTTCGTCACGGCCGCACTCCGGCACGGCGCGGAGCGCGGCGCCCCGCCGGAGGCTCCCGCCCGGTCCGTCGCGGCCACCCGCTGACCGTGGCGCCCTTCGGGTTCGCTCGCGCGCCCTTCCTGATCGCCGGGCCCTGCGTGGTGGAGGCCGGCGACGTGCTTCCGCGCGTGGCGGAGGCCCTGGCCGCGCTGGCCGGGCGGCTCGACCTGCCGGTCTGCTTCAAGGCCAGCTTCGACAAGGCGAACCGGTCCCGGCTCGCCGGCGAGCGCGGTCCGGGACTCGACGAGGGCCTGCGCGCCCTGGAGCGCGTGCGGGCCGCCAGCGGGCTGCCGATCCTCACCGACATCCACGAGGCGGCGCAGGCGGCCCCGGCGGCCGCGGTGGTGGACGTGCTCCAGATCCCCGCCTTCCTCTGCCGCCAGACTGACCTGCTCCTGGCGGCCGGACGCACCGGCAAGCCGGTGAACGTGAAGAAGGGGCAGTGGATGGCGCCGGAGGGAATGCGCGGCGCCGTGGAGAAGGTGCGGGAGGGCGGGGCGGGGGAGGTGGCGGTCACCGAGCGGGGCACCTTCTTCGGCTATGGCGACCTGGTGGTGGACTTCCGCAGCTTCGCCCGGCTCCGCGCCGCGACGGGCGCGCCCGCGATCTACGACGCGACCCATGCGGTGCAGCAGCCGGGGCAGGCGGAGGGCGGTGCGAGCGGCGGACTGCGAGAGTTCATCCCGCCGCTGCTCCTGGCCGCGGCCGCGGCCGGTGCCGACGGCTTCTTCCTGGAGACCCACCCGGACCCGGCCCGCGCGCCGAGCGATGCTGCCACGCAGTGGCCCCTCGATCGGCTCGCGCCCCTGCTCGAGCGCACGCTGGACGTCTGGCGCCGCGCTCGCGAGGCCCCATGATCGACTCGGCGGCCGCGCGCCGCATCCGGCTGCTCGGCCTCGACGTGGACGGGGTGCTCACCGACAACGCCGTGTTCATCGGCGAGGTCGGCGGGGAGCGCGTCGAGTTCAAGCGGTTCGACATCCAGGACGGCCTGGCCCTGGGCATCCTGCGGAAGGCCGGGGTCGAGGTGGCGCTGGTGAGCGGGCGCTGGAGCCGGGCCACCGAGCTTCGCGCCGAGGAGCTCCGGATTGCCGACGTGATCCAGGAGTCGAGCGCGCGGAAGGTGCCGGCCCTGGGCGAGCTCCTCGCCCGGAAGGGCATCGCCTGGGAGGAGGTGGCGTTCGTCGGGGACGACCTCGCCGACCTCCCGGTGTTCCGCCGCGTGGGCCTGCCGATCGCCGTCGCCAACGCGGTGCTCGAGGTGCGGGAGGCCGCGGCGTGGGTGACCACCCGTCCCGGCGGTCACGGCGCGGTCCGCGAGGTGATCGAGGCACTGCTGGACGCCCGCGGCGAGTGGCAGGCGGGCGTCCGCCGGTATGTGGAGGAACGCGATGCCGGCTGACCGGGACGCGCTGGTCGCCACCGGGCGCCGGGTGGTGGCGCTCGAGGCCGAGGAGGCCGCCCGGCTGGCCGGCCGGATCGGCGCGCCGTTCGCCGACGCGGTGCTGCTCCTCGCCGGGGCGCGCGGCCGCGTCATCGTCTCCGGCGTCGGCAAGTCCGGCATCATCGCCCGGAAGATCGCCGCGACGCTCACGTCCACCGGCACGCCGGCCACCTGGCTCCACCCGGTGGAGAGCCTGCACGGCGACCTCGGCATCGTCGGGCGGGAGGACGTGGCGATCCTGCTGAGCAAGAGCGGCGCGACGGAGGAGCTGACCGGGCTCCTCGCCGCGCTCCAGCGGATGCAGGTGCCGGTCGTGGCCATCACCGGCAGCCTCGACTCCCCGCTCGCCCGGCATGCCACGGTGGCCCTCGACGCCTCGGTGCGGGAAGAGGCCTGCCCCCACGACCTCGCGCCGACCACGAGCACTACCGTCGCCCTGGCCCTGGGCGACGCCCTGGCGGTGGCGCTCCTCGAGCTCAAGGGCTTCCGCCGGGAGGATTTCGCGGCCCTGCACCCCGGCGGAAGCCTGGGCCGGAGGCTCCTGCTGCGGGTGGCGGACGTCATGCTCCCCCCGGCCGGCCTCCTTGCCGCCGACGCGACGATGCGGGATGCGGTGATCACCCTGGCGCACCAGCGTGGACTCGCCACGGTCGTCCGGGACGGCCGCCTCTCCGGGGTGCTCACCGCCGGCGACCTCTCCCGCCTCGCGGAGCGCGGCCCGGCCTTCCTCGACCTGCCGGTGGCCGAGGTGATGACGCGGGAGCCGCTCACGGCCCGGGCCGACGAGCTCGGCGCCGCGGCCCTGGGACGGATGGAGCGCCGTGGCATCATGGCGATGCCGGTGGTGGACGGCGAGGGCCGGGTGCTCGGTACCGTGCACCTCCACGACCTGATGCGCGCGGGGGCGGTATGAGCGGGACCCGGGCCTGCGTCGCCGCCCTGGTGCTGGGCGGTGCCGCGCTCCTCGGCGCGTGCAAGGAGCGGGGCGCGAGCCCGACCGGCACCCTCACGGCGGCGGACACGGCGGACCAGGTGCTCTCCCGGATGACCACCGTGATCGAGGATGCGGGGCAGCGGAAGAACGCCGTGGCCGCGGACACGGCCTATGTGTACGAGCAGTCCCAGACGATCGAGCTGCGGACCCTCGCCGTGGACTTCTACGACCCGCGGGGGAACCCGACGGCGACGCTCACGGCCCGCGAGGGCACGTACCGGATGCAGCAGCGGGTCATGGAGGCGCGGGGCGACGTGCGGGTCATCTTCACCGACGGGCGGCGGCTCACGGCCGAGATCCTGCGCTACGACCAGGGGGCGGCACTGGTCACCTCCGACCGTCCGTTCGTCTTCGAGCGGCCCGACGGCACGCTCCGGGGGAACGGCTTCCGCTCCGACCCGGAGTTCCGCGACTTCACCGTGGAGCAGCCGACCGGCCAGCAGCGCGAGGGCGGTGGCATGCTCCTCCCGGGCCAGCGGTGAAGGCGGTGGCCCTCGTGGCGCTGGGCTGCGTGGCGGGAGCGTGCCCGGCGGGCGCGCAGGACTCCCGCTGCCTGTTCCGGATCGACCACGTCGGCCGGCAAGGCGCGGTGGAGGAACGGCCCGACGGCACCAACTACTACGCCGGGGGCGGCGTCCGGCTGTCCTGTGCGGGCACCTCGGTCTCGATGGCCAGCGATTCGGTGGCGGCGATGAACGGCGGGGAGGTCGCGTACTTCATCGGGGACGTCCAGTACCGCGACTCCACCGTCGCCATGGATGCGGACCGGGGCACCTACTTCAAGAACGGCGAGCGCTGGGAGGCCCGGGGAAACGTGCGGACACGCAACCTCGCGAACGGCTCGGAGCTCACCGGACCGTCCATGGACTACCTCCGGCCGCTGCCCGGCCTCCGCCCGGACGCCGAGGTGTACTCCACCGGCCGGCCGACCATCGTCTTCCGCTCCGCCACCCCGGGCGAGGAGCCCTTCCGGGTGGTGGCCGACCGGGTGCGATTCCGGGGGAACGACCGGATCTGGACCGGGGGCACGTCACAGGTGAGCCGCAGCGATTTCGCCGCGAGCGCCGACTCGATCCGGCTCGACACCGGGCCGGGGAGCGACGGCACGCTCATCGGGGGTGAGCCGGTCGTCCGCGGTCTCGGGGAGGACCCGTTCGAGCTCCGCGGCACCCGGATCGATCTGCGCCTCCGGGAGCGCCGGCTCGACTTCGTGACGGCCAAGGCGCAGGCATCCGCGGTGTCGGGCGGGGTGCGCCTGGTGGCCGACACCATCGGGCTCGACGTGGAGCGGGACACGCTGGTGCAGACCCTGGCCTGGGGGAAGGACCGGCGGCCCGAGGCGGTGTCGGACGAGTATACCGTCCGCGCCGACTCGCTGGCGGTGGACACCCCCGGCCAGCGCCTCCGGGAACTGCGCGGGTTCGGCCGCGCCTTCGTGGAGTCCCGTCCGGACTCGGTGACCGGTGAGACGAACTGGCTCGAGGGCGACTCCGTCACCGCCGGGTTCGCCCCGTCCGTCGCCGACACCACGAAGCGGGAGCTGCGGACCGTGGAGGCCCGGGGCTCGGCCCGGTCCTACTACCAGATCCACGACCCGAAGTCGCCCGGGCGGCCGTCCGTGGACTACGCGCGCGGCGACCGGATCCGGGTCACCTTCCTGCCTGGCGGGGCCGTGGAGCGGGTGGACGTCGTGGGCCGGGCCGACGGGGTGCACCTCGAGCCGGGGCGCCCGCCGGCCCCCGATTCGGCGGTAGCGGACACGACGCGCCCGCCGGCGCCACCCGGAGCGTCCCGGTGAGCAGCCCCGCCTGGCTCGTGCCGCTCGGCGGCCGTGACCACTCGCTGCCGCTCGCGCTCGCGGCCGTCGTCGCCGACGCCGACGACGTGGGCCGGATCGCCCTCGCGGACCTCGTCCTCGCCTACCGCACCGCCTTCCTGGCGCGCGCGTCGGCGACGGAGAGCCGGGACCTGACCGCGGCTGCCCTGCGGGAGAGCCTGACCGCGTCGGTGCTCCCGCGGCTCGCCACCGATGGGTGGGTGGAGGACGGCGCCCCGCGTGGCTGGGACCCGGTGCACGCGCGGGGCGCGTGGTGGGAGGCCGCCCGCGCCGACCGGGCGGCGGCGCGCCGGGCCCTGCTCGACCTCGCCGGCGCCGGCTTCGCCCACCGGTCCGCCGAGCACCCGGTGCCCGCGGGGGCCAGCATTCTCGAGGGCGACGGGCTGGTGAAGGCCTTCCGCGGGCGGCGGGTGGTCGAGGACGTGAGCGTGCGGGTGGCCCAGGGGGAGATCGTCGGCCTCCTCGGGCCCAACGGGGCGGGGAAGACGACCACCTTCTACATGATCACGGGCCTCGTCCGGCCCGATGCGGGCCGGGTGCTGCTCGATGGCGTGGAACTCACCGGGCTCCCGATGTACCGCCGGGCCCGGGCCGGGTTGGGCTATCTCGCGCAGGAGCCCTCGATCTTCCGGCGACTCACCGTCGAGGAGAACATCCTGGCCATCCTGGAGACCCTCCCGCTCTCCGCGGCCGAGCGGCGGGCACGGCTGGAGACCCTGCTGGACGAGCTCTCCATCCGCCACCTGCGGCACGACCGGGCGTACAGCCTGAGCGGCGGCGAACGGCGCCGGCTCGAGATCACCCGGGCGCTGGTGACCGAGCCGAAGTTCATGCTGCTCGACGAACCGTTCGCGGGAGTGGATCCGATCGCCGTGCACGACATCCAGACCATCGTGGCCGGGCTCCGGCACCGGGGGATCGGCGTGCTCATCACCGACCACAACGTGGAACAGACGCTCGATATCGTGGACCGCGCGTACATCATGTTCGAGGGCCGCGTGCAGGCGGCCGGCACGGTGCGGGAGCTGGTCTTCGACGACCGGGTATCGCAGGTCTACCTCGGACCGACGCTCACCGCCCGACTGCGGGCGCGGATGGAGGCGGCATGATGCGACAGGGACTGGGGCAGCACACCGGGCTCCGGCAGGAACTGCGGGTCAATCCACGCCTCTACCAGGCGATGGACCTGCTCTACATGCCGATGATGGACCTGCAGCAGCACCTCAAGCAGGAGCTGCTCGGCAATCCCTTCCTCGAGCTGGTCGAGCCCGAGGAGGAGGAGGGGACGGCCGAGAAGACGGCGGAGACGGAGAAGGCCGAGAAGGAGAAGGAGGACGAGGTGGACTGGGAGGAGATCCTCCTCAACGGCTTCGAGGTCGGTGGGCAGCGGGAGCAGTTCGAGTCGCTGGAGTACGCGGAGCCGGTCACGGTCGAGACCACCGACCTGATCGACTACCTCCGCGAGCAGCTCCAGATGCTGGAGCTGACCCCGCGCCAGCGGCTCCTGAGCGAGGAGTTCCTGGGCAACATCAAGGAGGACGGCTACCTCGCCGCCTCGCTGGAGGAGATCCTGGCGTCGGTGAACCAGCTGGTGCGCGGCCACGCCCGCCAGGCCGCCGCCGAGCCGGAGCCGGGCGAGGCCGAGGACGAGGAGGAGGCCCCGGTGCCCGCCGACGCCGACCTCCCGCTCTATACGCTGGCCGAGGCGGAGGAGATGCTCGGCCTCATCCAGCACCTCGACCCGCCGGGAGTGGGCGCCCGGGACCTCCGGGAATGCCTGCTGCTCCAGCTCCGCCAGGAGGGCGACACCGAGTCGCTCACCTCCCGGCTGGTGGACCAGGCCTTTCCCGACCTGATCGCGCACCGGTGGAACGACCTCGCGCGCCGCTTCGGGGTCCAGCCCGGCGATGTGCAGGCGGCGGCCGACCGGCTGGCGCGCCTCGATCCGAAGCCGGGGCTCAAGCACTCCGCCGGGAACGAGGGGTACATCACGCCGGACCTCGTGGTCGAGAAGGTGGACGGGCAGTACCGGGTGTTCCTGAACGACCAGGGCATGCCCCGGCTCCGGCTCTCCCGCACCTACCAGGAGATCGCGCGCGACAAGAAGAAGATGACCCAGGAGAACCGGGAGTTCATCACCTCGAAGCTCAACAGCGCGAACTGGATGATCCAGGCCATCGAGCAGCGTCGCCAGACGATGCTCAAGGTGATGAACTTCATCGTCGACCGGCAGCGCGAGTTCTTCGAGAAGGGCATCGAGTACCTCAAGCCGCTCACGCTCCGCGAGGTGGCCGAGGTGATCAACATGCACGAGTCCACCGTGAGCCGGGTGACCAACGAGAAGTACGTCCAGACGCCGCGCGGGGTCCTCCCGCTCAAGTTCTTCTTCTCGAGTGCGCTCTCGACCGCGTCCGGGGAGGACGCGAGCGCACGCTCGATCCGGGCCAAGCTGGAGAAGATGGTCGCCGAGGAGGACCCGGCGAAGCCGCTCACCGACCAGCAGATCGTGCACCTCTTCCAGGAGCAGGGGATCAAGATCGCGCGCCGTACCGTCGCCAAGTATCGCGACCAGCTCGGCATCCTCCCCGCCCGCATGCGGAAGCGGGTATGACGCTCGCCGCGCGGGGCGGGCCGCTTCCCCGGGTCAGCCTCCTCGTCCCCGCCAAGGACGAGGCGGAGAACCTCCCGGAGTTCCTCCGGCTCTGCGCCGAGGCGTTCGCGCCGGAACCGGATGCCCACGAGGTCGTGGTGGTGGACGACGGCTCGCGGGACGCGAGCGCGGAGGTGCTCCGCGGGCTGGCGGCGGCCCACCCGTTCCTGCGGGTCGTGACCCACCGCCGCCAGCGCGGGATCGCGGACGCGCTCCGCTCCGCGGGTGACGCGGCCCGGGGCGAGGTGTTCGTCTTCTACCCCGCGGACCTGCAGTACCTTCCCGCGGACGTCCCCCGGCTCACCGGGCCGGTCCTCCGCGGCGAGGCCGACGTCGTCACCGGCAGCAAGCAGGGGAGGTACGAGAAGGCGTTCGTCTCGGGGGTGTACAACCGCCTCTGCCGCTGGCTCTTCGGCGTGCAGGTGGAGGACCTCAACTCGGTGAAGGCGTGGCGCCGCGAGGTGCTGCTCGGCGTGCCGCTTCGGCCCGACTGGCACCGGTACATGGTGGTCGTGGCCGCCGCGGACGGCTTCCGCCTCACCTCGGTGCCCGTGCCGCTCCACCCGCGCCGCGCCGGGGTCTCCAAGTTCGACTGGCGCCGGATCCCGGTCGGCGTCCTCGACCTGCTCTCGGTCTGGTTCCAGCTCCGCTTCGGCCGGAAGCCGATGCTCTTCTTCGGCCTCGCCGGGGCGATCCTGTTCCTCGTCGGCTTCCTGGCCGGCGTGGTGGCCCTCGTGCTCCGGTTCGGGTACGGCATCGGGTTCCGGCCGCTGCTCAACCTGGTCGAGACCATGGTCATCAGCGGCATCGCCCTCTTCGGGTTCGGCTTCGTCGGCGAGATGATCGCGGGGATGCGGGAGGAGCAGCGCGAGCAGCTGCGCCTGGCCGCCCGGGACGAGCAGCGGGGCGACGACCGGGCCTGACCGGTGCGCGTCGCCTTCGTCACCCACAACTTCCCCCGGCACCCGGGGGACCTGGCCGGTGCGTTCCTCGTGCCCCTGGCCGCGGCGCTGCGCGCCCGCGGGCATGACCTGCTGGTGGTCGCGCCGGGGGATGCCGGCCGCGGTGGGGAGGACGAGGTGGACGGCGTCCCGGTCCGCCGGATGCGCTACGCCTCCCCCGCGCGGGAGACGCTCGCATACACCGGGCGGATGGCAGAGGCGCTCTCGAGCCCCGGGGCGGCGTGGGCCCTCGCGGGGATGATCGGGGCGCTCCGCCGCGGCGCCCGCGAATGGCTGGCCGGCTCCCGCGGCGTGGTGCACGCGCACTGGTGGGTTCCCGCGGGAATCGCCGCGCCCCGGCGCTGGCCCCTCGTGCTCACGTCGCACGGCACCGACGCTCGGCTGCTGCCAGGTTCGGTACTCGCGCGCCTCGTGGCCCGGCCGGTCTATCGCCGCGCCCGGATCGTCACTGCGGTTTCCAGCCACCTCGCCTCGCTCATCGAGGCGGCGACCGGGCGGCGGGTGGACGCGGTGCAGCCGATGCCGCTCACGGCCCGGGGGGGGCCGGCGCGCGCTCCGCGCGGCCCTGCGCCCGGCCAGCTGGTCCTGGTGGCGCGCCTCACACCGCAGAAGCGCGTGGACCTCGCCATCGAGGCCCTCGCGCTGCTCGCAGGGCAGGGGGTCGAGGCCCGGCTCCGGGTCGTGGGCGACGGTCCTGCGCGCCGGGCGCTCGAGCGGCTCGCCGCCGCCCGCGGGCTCGGCGCCATCGTGGCCTTCGAGGGGCAGGTGCCCACGTCGCGCGTCGCTGCCTTCCTCGCCGAAGCCGAGGTCGCGCTCTTCCCGGCGGCGGGGGAAGGCTTCGGGCTCGCTGCGGTGGAGGCGCTGGAGCAGGGGACCCCGGTGGTGGCGTGCACCGACGGCGGAGGGGTGCGGGACGTCCTCTCCGAGCCGGGGGCGGGGCGCCTCGTCGCGCCCACGGCCGAGGCCATCGCGGGCGTGGTGCGCGGCCTCCTGGGAGACCCGGCTGCCCGGGCCGCAGCCCGGGATGCCGGCCGGCGCTGGCGGGACCGGCTCGAGCCCGACGTCGTCGCGGGCGAGGTGGAGCGGTGGTACGCGGAGGCGCTCGGTGCGTGACCGCCGCTGGCTGCTGCTCGGCGCGGCGGCGTCGCTGCTCGTGGCCGTGTTCGTCTGGCGCACCTTCGCGGCGAACTGGACCCAGTTCCGGTCCCAGCCCCTGGAGCTGCGGCTCCAGCCGGCCTGGCTCGTCCTGAGTGCCGCGCTGGTCTGGGCGATGTACGGCCTCCTCATCGCGGCCTGGCGCGGGATCCTCGCCTCCTGGGGCCGGCGGCTCGGTGGCTGGGAGGCGGCGCGGATCTGGGCCCTGTCGAGCCTGGGGAAGTACCTCCCCGGCAAGGTGTGGGCGGTGGCCGGGATGGCGGTGATGGCGCGGCAGGCGGGGGTGGAGGCGTGGGCCGCCACGGGGGCCGCGATCCTGATGCAGGTCCTGGCCGTCGGAACCGGGGCGCTGGTGGTGGCCCTGGCGGGCACGGCGGCCCTGGAGGCGGCGCATCCGGGCGCGCGCGTGGTCCTCCTGGCGCTCGCGGTTGCGAGCGCGGCGGGGATCGGGGTCGTCCTCTGGCCTCCGGTGGCGCGCCGCCTGCTTCGGGCCGGGGACGGCGACGACTCCAGCCTGCCGGGGCCGGGCACGATGGCGCTCGCCATCGCGGCCAATGCCACGGCGTGGGCCGGGTACGGGGTCGCGCTCTGGTGCCTGGCCCGCGGCGTGTTCGGGGCCGTGGCCCTCCCCCTCGGCGCCGCGATCAGCACGTTCGCCGCGAGCTACCTCGCCGGGCTGCTGGCGCTGTTCGCGCCCGGCGGGCTCGTGGTCCGCGAGGCGCTGTTCATCGTGCTGCTCCAGCCGGTGCTGGGCCTGCCGCGCGCCACGGCGCTCGCGCTCGCCTCCCGGCTGCTGCTGACGGTCACCGAGGTCGGGATCGCCCTCCCGTTCCTCGCATCGAGACGGAGTCGTCGTGCCGAGTCCCGAGACACCTGACACCGGCTTCGAGCCGCGCCGCCCGCTCCTCCTCGCGGTCGCGCTCTATGCCCTCACCACCCTCGCGCTCTGCTGGCCGATGCTCGCCGGCCAGTTCCTGGTGAGCCCGCTCAGCGACCAGTACTCCGCCGGGTACGCCTTCCGGGCATTCGGCGCGGAGGCGTTCCGCGCCAGCGGGCACATCCCGCAGTGGAATCCGTATCTCTTCGGCGGGATGCCGTTCATCGCGGCGATGCACGGCGACATCTTCTATCCCACCGCGTGGCTCCGCTGGGTGCTCCCGGTGGACGCGGCGATGAACCTCGGCTTCGCGTTCCACCTCGTGCTGGCCGGGGTGGCGATGTACGCGCTGCTCCGGGCGCTCCGGTTCGGGTTCGGCGCGGCGCTCACCGGCGGGGTGGCCTACCAGCTCAGCGGGATCGTCGCTTCGCTGGTCCATCCCGGGCACGACGGGAAGCTGTTCGTCTCCGCCCTCGCGCCGCTCGTGTTCCTCGCACTGCACCGGGCCGTGACCGGGAGGCGCCCGGGCGCCTACGGCCTCCTCGCACTGCTGGTCGGGCTCTGCATGGTGAGCCCGCACTACCAGCTCACCTACTACCTGCTGGTGGCGGCCGGCCTCTGGACCCTCTGGCTCGTGTTCCGCGCGCCGGAGCGACCCGCCGGGAACCCGGTGGTGCCGCTGGCCCTCGCCCTGGCCGCGGTCCTCCTCGGCCTCGCCATCTCGGCGGTGCAGGCACTGCCGTTCCTGGAGTACATCCCGTGGTCCCCTCGGGGCGACGCGGGGGGGAGCCGCGGATGGGACTATGCGACTTCCTACTCGCTCCCCCGCGCCGAGCTGATGACCGCCGTGCTCCCCGACTTCAACGGCGTCGTGGAACGCTACTGGGGCGAGAACCCGATCAAGCTGCACACCGAGTACCTCGGCGCGGTCGCCGTCGCGCTCGCCACCGTCGGCTGGGGCGAGCGGAAGCGGCGGGCGGCCCTCCTCGCCTTCCTCGGCATCGGTGCGCTGTTCCTGCTCATCGCGCTCGGGCGCCACACCCCGTTCTACCGGCTGTGGTACGAGGTGATGCCGATGATGAAGTCGGTGCGGGCACCCGGCATGGCCTTCATGCTCGTGGCACTCCCGATGGCGGTGTGGGTGGCGGCGGGCGCGGAACGACTGCTGCGCGGCGAGGTCGGGGTGCGCTCCGTCACCGTCGCGTTCGGCGCGCTTGCCGCGCTGGGCCTGCTCGGCGCGGCCGGACTTCTCCAGCCGGTGGCGGAAGCGGTGGCGGATCCGGCCCGGCTCCAGGCCGCCATCGCGAATGCCGACGCCCTCAAGGCCGGCGCGCTCGGCCTCCTCGGCGCCGCCGTCGCCGGCGGGGCGGTGGCGTGGGCCATCGCGAGTCGGCGGCTGGCCGGCGCGGCGGCGGTCGGGGCCCTCGTGCTCGTCACCTTCGCCGACCTCTTCCTGGTGGATCGCCGCTTCTTCCGGTTCTCCGCACCGGCGGCCGACCTCTACGCGGTCGATGCCATCACCCGGCGGCTCCAGGCCACCGAGCGACCCTACCGGGTCCTGGACCCAGGGGTCTACCCCCACTCGTTCCTCATGGGCCTCGACGTCCCCCAGGTACTCGGCTACCACGGGAACGAGCTTCACGCCTGGGACGATCTGCTCGGCGGGAAGAACGTCTGGGCCAACCTGAACGCCGGCCCCCCATTCTGGGACCTCCTCGCCGTCCGCTACCTCCTGCTGCCCGGGGAGCAGGAGGTCCCGGGATTCTCCCGGGTGGAAGGACCGGCCCCGGTGACCCCCGGGGGCACCGCCATCCTCTACCAGCGCGACAGCGTCCCGCCCTGGGCCCGGGTGGTACCGGGCGCCCTGAAGGTCCCGGAGGCACAGATCGTCCCGACGGTGGTGGATCCACGCTTCCCGAAGGACCGCGTGGTGCTCCTGCCCGACACGGCCGGTGTGACCCCGCCGCTGCTTGGAGAGGGCCTCCCGGCGCCGACGGCACGCCGCGCCCGGGTCACGCAGTGGGAGCCGGGAGCGATGGTCATCGCCATCGAGGGGGAGGACCCACGGCCGTCATGGCTGGTGGTGGCCGAGAACTGGTACCCGGACTGGCACGCCGAGGTGGACGGGCGCGCTGTGGAGGTGCATCGGGGGCAGGCGACGTTCCTCACGGTGGAGCTGCCGGCCACGGCCAGGCAGGTGGTCCTCCGGTTCGCCTCCGGGAGCTACCGGACCGGCAAGCTGGTGAGCTGGGCGGCGCTGGCACTCGCGCTCCTGGCCATGACGATCCCGGCCCTGCGCGCGCGGAGGGCCGGTGGCTGAGCGCGCCCTCGTCATCGTCCCGACCTACAACGAGTCCAGGAACCTGCCCCGGATCGTACCCGAGATCCTGGTGCAGGACCCGCGCCTCGAAGTTCTCGTGGTGGACGACAGCTCGCCGGACGGAACGGGGGCGCTGGCGGACGACATGGCCGCCCGGAACCCGCGGATCCACGTACTCCACCGGACGGCAAAGGAGGGCCTCGGGCGGGCCTACCTTGCCGGTTTCCGCTGGGCGCTCGAGCGGCCCTACGACTACGTCTTCGAGATGGACGCCGACTTCAGCCACGACCCCAAGTTCCTGCCGCGGTTCCTGGACGCAGTCGGGCACGCGGACCTGGTGATCGGCTCCCGCTACAAGACCGGGGTCAATGTCATCAACTGGCCGATGGCCCGCCTCCTGCTGTCGTACTTCGCCAATGTCTACGCGAGGGTCGTGACCGGCATGCCCCTTTCCGACGCCACCGGGGGTTTCAAGTGCTTCCGGCGCCGAGTCCTCGAGGCGGTGGATCTCGACCGGGTCCGGTCGAACGGGTATGCCTTCCAGATCGAAATGAGCTTCCGGGCCTGGAAGAAGGGGATGCGGCTGGCGGAGATCCCGATCGTCTTCGTGGACCGGGTGGAAGGCCAGAGCAAGATGAACAAGCGCATCGTCCGCGAGGCCGTCTGGATGGTCTGGTGGCTGCGGCTCCGGGCAATGGTGGGGAGACTGTAGAACCGCGGGAACGGAGACCACAGGGCGCGGCGCGGGGGCCCGCTCCCGGCTCCCCGTTCCCTCTGACGGGAGTGCTCGATGTCGAAGGCAGTGTCCTTCTACAAGATGACCGGCTCCGGCAACGACTTCATCGTGCTGGACGGCCGGGTGACTGCCGCAGGCGACTGGCCACCGGAGCGGATCCGGGCGCTCTGCGACCGGCGAATGGGCGCCGGAGCGGACGGGCTCGTGGTCCTCGCCCCCGAGGACGGAGCCGTCCGGATGAACTTCTACAACTGCGACGGTGGGCGGGCGGCCATGTGCGGCAACGCCGCGCTCTGCAGTACCGCACTCGCCGTCCATCTCGGCCTCGGCGACGGGAAGGGGATGACCCTGGTCACCGATGCGGGGATGTTCCGTACCCGGGCCGGTGCCGAGGCGTGGACCGCCGAGCTCAACCTCCCGGCGTTCGCCCCACCCGCGCCGGTGCCGGGAATCGCCCCCGAGCCGGGAGAGGCGGACATCGCCCTCGCGACGGTCGGCGTGCCGCACCTCGTGATCCTGGTGGCCGATGTGGATCAGGTGGACCTGGACCGGCGAGGCCGGGAGCTCCGCCACCATCCTGCGCTGGGCGACGCGGGGGCCAATGCCAACTTCATCAGCGCGCCCCGGCGGAGTGACCAGGCCTGGCGAATCCGGACCTTCGAACGCGGCGTCGAGGGAGAGACACTGGCCTGTGGGACCGGGACGGTTGCCGCGGCGGTGTACGCGGCCGGGAAGGGGATGGCGAACCTCCCGCTACGCTTCCAGAGCCGCGGAGGCCCGATCCTCGAGGTCAACGCGAGGATCGGGAGGGATGCGGTGAGCGAGGTTTGGCTCTGTGGGGAGGGCCGACTCGTCTATCAGGGGGGGTGGCTCGAGCCCCTTGGCCGCTTGGGATAAGGGGCCACTTTCGGCACCCAGCGATCCCGCTCAATGCC
>DATIBS010000057.1:0-4255 GCA_035457305.1 Gemmatimonadales bacterium | reverse complement strand
CCTCCGGCGCGATGACGACGCGGGTGCCGGCGCGATCGCCGATGGTGACCGCGTCCACCGTGGTGCGGTACCCTGCCCTGCTCCGCTGGCGCAGCTGGCTGCCGGTGCTCGACAGCCACCGATCGGCGTGCCGTGGCTCGTCCCACGCGAGATACCAGACCAGCGCGGGCCCGGCGGGCGTGTCGAGGGCGCGGAAGCGGTCGCCGGCCCAGCCGTAGGGCACCGCCGACTCGCTCCGGGAGTCGCGGCCGGCGAGCTGGCCATCCAGGATCCGGAGCTCGAGCTCGCCCATCGTGTCCTCGTAGAGCACCCCGGCGGTGTCGGCGGCGAAGCGCACGGTGAGCGGGCGATCGCCCGCCTGGTACCGTGACGGGTGCAGGATCTGCTCGCTCGACTCCGGCAGCCGCGCCCCGTACGGCGCGCTGTCGGCCAGCGCCGAGTTCTCCCACCAGACGATCCACTCCGCGCCGTCGAGGTAGGGGAAGAGCAGGCCCTCGCGGAGCACGAGCGGCGCGGACTTGAAGACCGGCGTGCCCCCCTGCAGCTCCCGCACGGCGCCGCGGGCCATCTCCCAGAATCCCGGCTGGGTGATGGCGGCGGGGTCCGGCGCGAACACCTGCATCGAGACGATCATCGCCTGCCCCTCCATGATCGCCTGCGCGGCGGCCTGGCGATCGCTCTCGTTCTTCATCCCGAGGATGGAGTCGAGCCGGACGTACTGGTCCTGGAGCGCGTGGGTCAGTTCGTGCGCGACGAGGAGCCGGAGCTGGGCGGGATCGGCGCCCTGCACGCCGAAGAGCATCGCGGAGTCGGGATCGTAGAAGCCCACCACCTGCTCGGCGTAGAGGTCCACCAGCAGCTGCTGGAGGTCGAGGGTGTCGGGCAGGAGGCCGAGGAGCCGGTAGGACGCGGTCATCCCGTCGAGGCGCTCGGGCGGGAGCTCGGCGGCCACCTTCTCCAGGAGGTAGCGCCGGACTTCCTCCCTGGTCCGGAGTGCGGCGCGCGGCGGCTGGCGCCACTCGAGGCCGGTCACCCGCGCCACATCGGGGGCGATGCTGTCCACCAGCCGCTCGAACTCGGCGGCGGCGGCGAACTGGTCGGGCACCTGCGGCCGTTCGCCGCGGCAGGCGGTGGCGATGGCGAGGCCGAGGAGGCCGGAGAGGATCGGTCTCATCCGAAGAGGAAGGTGTCGCGGTACCAGGAGACGAGCGAGGGGCCGGCCGCGTACGCCGCGGCGGCGCCGAGCGCGAGGAAAACGCCGAACGGCACCAGCTTCTTCCGCCCTGCGAGCGCCAGCGGGACGAAGATGAGGGACCCGAGGAGCGCCCCGAGGAAGATGGTGAGGAGCACGCCGCTCCATCCGACGAACGCGCCGACCATCGCCATCATCTTGATGTCCCCTCCGCCCATCGCCTCCTCCTTGAAGGCGAGGGTGCCGAGGACCCCCACCACCCAGAGGAGGCCGAAGCCCACGCCGGCGCCGAGCACCGCCTGGCCGAGCGAGGGGAGCCCGCCGGCCAGGCTGAAGAGCACGCCGATCGCGAGACCGCCGAGCGTGAACTCGTCGGGGATCAGGTAGAACCGTGCATCGGCCACCGCGATGCCGAGGAGGATGGTGCCGAAGACCGCGCCGCGGAGCGCCTCGAGTTCCGCGCCGTGGCGCCAGGCCATCCCGGCCCAGAGGAGGCCGGTGGCGAGCTCCACGAGGGGATACTGGATGGAGATCCGCTCGCCGCACTTGCGGCACTTCCCGCGGAGCAGGATCCAGGAGATGACCGGGATGTTGTCGTACCACGCGATGCCGCTCCCGCAGCCGGGGCAGCGGGACGGCGGGCGAACCACCGACTCGTCCCTGGGCCAGCGGAGGGTGCAGACGTTGAGGAAGCTCCCCACCACCAGGCCGAGGAGCCCGGCGATCACCGGGAGGACGGGGCCGAGCAGCGCCAGGTCATCCGCCACGCGTCACCTCGTAGAGAAGGATGGCCGCGGCGGCGGCCACATTGAGCGACTCGGCACCGGGCGCGAGCGGGATGCCGATGCGGCGGTCCGCGAGGGCCGCAACCTCGGGATGCACGCCGGCGCCCTCGTTGCCGACGACCACGGCGACGGGCTTCGCGGCGCGGGCGCGACCCAGCGGCTCCCCGTCCGCCTCCGCCACCCAGAGTTCCGCGCCGGTCGCCCGGAGCCAGCCCGGAAGCGCGGCCGCCTCGAGGTGGACGGCGGGGAGGCGGAAGAGTGCGCCCATCGCGGCACGGACGACCTTGGGGTTCGCCAGCTCCGCCGTGCCCGGCAGCGCCACGATGCCCGCCACGCCGAGGGCCAGCGCCGTCCGCGCGACGGTCCCCACGTTGCCGGGGTCCTGCACGCCGTCGAGCACCAGCACCGGATGCCCCGCCGAGGGCCGGAGGTCCCCGGCTTCCCACGACGGGAGAGCGACGACCGCCAGCACCCCCTGCGGATGCTCGGTGTCGGCGAGGGCGGCGAACTCGCGCTCGGAGACGGGCTCGACGTGCACGCCGCGTGCCGCGAGGGCCTGGTGCAGCGCGCGGCCGCGCGGCGTCGTCTCGAGCGCCGGCGAGACCACGGCGCCATCCACCGGGACTCCCGACGCCAGCGCCTCCTCCACCAGCCGGACGCCCTCGGCCAGGGTGCGCCCGCGGCGCTCGCGGCCGCGGCGCCGGTGCAGGTCGCGGATGGTGCCGGGCAGGTCGTGCTTCATCGCGGCCCGTGGCCGCAGGGGGGTAGATTGGTCACGTGCAGATCGCCCTCACCATTGCGGGATCCGACTCCGGCGGCGGCGCCGGCATCCAGGCCGACCTGAAGACGTTCCACCAGTTCGGGGTGCACGGCGTGTCCGTGATCACGGCCGTGACCGCGCAGAATACGCTTGGCGTGCGCGCGGTGCACGCGGTGCCCCCGGACGTCGTCGAGGCCCAGGCGGCGGCGATCGCCGAGGACCTGCCGCCGGCCGCGGTGAAGACGGGAATGCTCGCGACCGCGGCGCTGGTGCGGCTCGTGGCGGCGCTGGTCGACCGTCACGGCTGGCGCCGCTATGTCCTCGACCCGGTAATGGTCGCCACCTCGGGCGACCGGCTGCTCGACCGCGATGCCGAGGCGACGATCCGCGAGCTGCTCGTGCCCCGGGCCACCCTGGTCACGCCCAACCTCGACGAGGCCGGGATCCTCGCCGGCCTCCCGGTGCGCGACCCGGACTCCATGGCGCGGGCCGGCGAGCGGATCCTCGGACTCGGCGCCGCCGCGGCGCTGGTGAAGGGCGGCCACCTCGACGAGCTCGGGATGGTGGACGTCCTGGTGACCTCCGCCGGAGTCCGGGAGTTCCGCCACGCGCGGATCGCCACGACCTCGACCCACGGGACCGGCTGCACCCTCTCGGCGGCGATCACCGCCGGTCTCGCCCTGGGCCGGCCGCTCGATGCCGCGGTGCCGGACGCGCTCGACTTCGTCCACCGCGCCATCGCCGCGGCGCCGGGGCTGGGGCGGGGGCACGGTCCGCTGGCGCACGGCGTTGCGGTGCGCGGGGAGCGGGGCTGATCCCGCTACGATCCCGTTCCCCGTTCCCCGGTCCCTGTTCCCCGCCCCACCACCCATTCCACCAGCCGCGCCAGTTCGCCGCCCGACCGGGCCGCGGCCTCCATCACCTCTTCGTGGGAAATCGGACTGGCGCCCAGCCCCGCGGCCGGGTTGGCGATGAGCGAGAAGCCGAGGCACCGGAGGCCCCGCGCCCGCGCGGCGATCACCTCGGTGACGGTGGACATGCCCACCGCGTCGGCGCCGACCCGCTCGAGCCAGCGGATCTCGGCCGGCGTCTCGTAGCTCGGGCCGAGGAGGCCGGCGTACACCCCCTCCTCGAGCCGGAGCCCCAGCGCGGCGGCGCCCTCACGGGCGAGGGCGCGGAGGCCCGGGTCGTACGGCGCGGTCATGTCGGGGAACCGGGTCTCGCCCGGCAGCACCTCGCCCAGCAGCGGGTTCCGCCCGGTGAGGTTGAGGTGGTCGGCGATGAGCATGAGCGTCCCGGCGGCGAAGCTCCGTCGCACGCCGCCCGCCGCGTTGGTCACGACCAGGGTGCGAACCCCCAGCGAGGCGAAGACCCGCACCGGCAGCGCGGCCACGGCGGGGTCGTGCCCCTCGTAGAGGTGGAAGCGGCCGCTCTGCGCCACCACCGGCGTGCCGGCGAGCGTGCCGGCCACCAGCTCACCCTTGTGCCCCTCGACCGTGGGCGGAGGGAAGCCGGGGA
>DATIBS010000056.1:0-3419 GCA_035457305.1 Gemmatimonadales bacterium | reverse complement strand
TCACCGAGGGCCCGAGGAGGTGGCGGAGCCGCGGGACCCGGGGCACCTCGTTCCAGAGCCGGAAGGGCGGACCGTGGCCCCGGTCGGGGAAGCGGGCCGCGTCGGGGGCGACCGGGAGCTCCGCCTCGGGGAGGGGGCGGTCGACGCCGTCGCGGAACTGGCGGCCCTCGTCGTCGGGGCAGCGGAGGTCGTCGTTCGGTCCGGTCACCGGGGCCGTTGGCTGGGGGCGTGCCATAGGATAGGATAGGCGGAGCCGCGTCGCCATACTTGAGGCTGCGCCGCAGGGAGGGCCGCATGCACCGGATCGGGGAGTTCGAGCGCACCCCCACCCACGTCGTTGACACCCGCGACGCTCCGCCCGACGTCTTCCTGGACCATGGCGCCACCGACTGGGCCCGGCTCACCTGGCGACAGGTGGGGCGGCCCTACCGGGTCGAGCGGTGGGCGGAGGAGAAGCGCGAGTTCGAGCGGACCCAGGGCCGTGCACTCTCGGTCAAGGAGGGGTGGGAGAGATTCAACCGGAGCTTCCACGAGCTCTTCCTCAAGGAGCCGGCGGCGGAGGGCCGCGAGGGCCGGCGGCGGCTCCTCCGACAGCTCGCCGCGGCGAAGGTGCGCAGGGCGGCGGAGACGGTCGAGGAGCTGGTGCAGCTCGCCGTCTGGAACCGGGTGCACCGGGTGGAGGACGCCGTCTGGGACCCGCGGGGAAAGCGGGCGCTCTTCGAGGGACTGGGCCAGCGGCGGCCGCGGGTGCTCTTCCTCGGGGCCGCCGACGGGTACGAGGCGATGCAGCTCGCCGCGATGTATCCCGGGGGCGAGGTGGTGCTGGTGGACTACGACGAGTTCTGCCGGACCGACCGGTTCGGCAGGTTCCCCGAGCGCTACCCGTTCCTGGGCGCCGATCCCGCCACCGGCGGGAAGCGGATCTGGTACCGGGAGGAGATGCCGATCCACTTCGAGGTGGCCGACATCCGCGACCTCGGCTTCGGGCCGGAGTTCGACATCGTGGTGAGCGTGGGGCTGGTGGAGCACTTCGACGACGCGCACAAGCCGGAGGCGTTCGACTTCCACCGGAAGTTCCTGAAGCCGGGGGGCACGGCGGTGATCACCACGCCGCGGGACCAGTGGCGGGGGCGGGCGTTCTACACCATCATGGCCGACCGGATGAACTTCGGCTACCGGGAGCTGATGACGGTGCGCCAGCTGGGGCTGTATGCGTGGGAGAACGGCTTCCGGATCGAGCGGGCGGGGGTGATCAAGGCGCACAACGGGCTGGTGTGCCGGGTGCGGTGAGGGCAGGTCGCCGTCATTCGTCGCCCTTGAGCCGGCGGATCTCGCGGCGGTCCTTCTTGGTGGGCCGGCCCGGCGCCGGCGGCGGGAGTGCCGCGAGCTGGCGGCGGAGCGCCGCCCGGCGCTCCACCGATTCCGGCCTTTCCTCATAGAGCAGGGCTGCCTCGCTCGCCGGCCCCCGCCGCTCGCTCAGGCCCCGCACCAGCACCACGTGCTCGTACGGCGGCTGGCGCACCCGCACCTCGTCGCCCTCGTGGACGTGCCGCGCGCGCTTGGCGCGCTCCCCGTTCACCTCCACCTTGCCGCCGTCGATCGCCTCCGCCGCCAGCGAGCGGGTCTTCCAGAACCGCGCGGCCCAGAGCCACTTGTCGAGGCGGACGCCGGCGGCGCTCATCGCCGGGCCGCGGGCAGGAACCCCACCGCCGTGTTGAGCCAGCGCACGAACGGCCCCATCCGCTCGAAGTCTTTCGCTAGTATATCAGCTAGCTTCGCCCCGGTCACCTCGGCCGCCGAGAGCGCGCGTCCCGCGGTGAACGACCGGTAGCGGAGCCAGCGCTCCGCCGGGTGGCCCGGCGCGTAGCCCCGCGGGAGCCGCACCAGCTTCGCCTCCTCGTCCAGCCGGCCGAAGCGGCGGCGGAAGGCGGGGGCGTCCACCATCGCCCCGAACGGCCGGTGGTCCTCCGCCAGCGCGTCCCGGAGCCGCGCCAGCTGATCCCTGGGCGGCATCCAGAGCCCGCCCCCCAGCAGCGAGTTGCCCGGTTCGAGGTGGAAGTAGAACCCCGCGCCGCCGTTCCCCTCGGTGCCGACCTGCCGCCCCGCGTCGCGATGGAAGAACCACGCCGCCGCCCAGGTCTTGTAGGGCGACTTGTCGGGGGAGAAGCGCACGTCGCGGTGGATCCGGAAGATGGACGCCTTCGGGTCGCCCACGATCTCGGGGAGCGTGGTGGCGAGCCGCGCGTCCACCTCCTCGACCAGCTCCCGCAGCGGATCGCGCACCACGCGCTCCCACTCGGCGCGATGGGCCTCGAACCAGTCGCGGCGGTTGTTGCGCCGGAGCGCGCGGAGGAAGCGGAAGGAGGCGGGGGTGAACACGGGGACGGGGAACGGGGAGCAGGGAACGGGGAGCGGGCTCGTCTCGCGCCTCGCGACTCGTGACTCGCGACTCGTGACCCCGAAACCTCCCCCGGCTGGCTCGCGGGGGCAAGTCCAGCCTTGCCCGCGCCTTCCACGACTTCCTATCTTCGTGGTGTCGCGACACTTCCGCCGCCGCCCTCCCCCGGAGTCGAATGACCGAGGCGTCCCGCGCCCTGCCGTCGCCGCGCGTTCTCGTCTCGTGGCTCTTCGCCGCGCGGCTGGCGCTGGCCGTGGGCATCCTGCTCTGGGCCGCGCTGCTCTGGGCCGCCGCGCCCGAACTGTCGCTCGGGGTGAGCGCGGCGGTGCTCCTCGCCTTCACCGTCACCGCCTACGGGTCCTGGGTGGTGCTGGTCCGGGGCGCGGAGCCGGCGGGGTGGTTCCTCCGGACCCAGGCGCTGGTGGACCTGGGGCTCGTGGCGCTGCTCGCGCACTTCGGCGGCGGGCCGGGAAGCGTCTTCCCCGCGCTCTTCGTCCTGGTGATCGCGGTCTACGCGCTGCTCCTCCCGTTCGGCGCCGGGCTCGCCGTGGCGCTGGTGGCGGCCCTGCTCCACCTGACCGATGCCTTCCTCGGGCAGCCGGGGCCGGTGCCGGTGGCGGCGTGGGGTCAGGTGGCGGTGTTCCTGGTGGTGTTCCTGGTGGTGGCCCTGCTGGGCCAGCGGCTCCGCCAGGCCACCCTGGAACAGGCGTCGCTCCAGAGTGAGCTCCGCCGGGTGCGGCTCGAGGCGGACGACATCCTCCGGAACATCCACTCGGGCATCCTGACGGTGGACGGCAAGGGCCGGCTCGCCTTCCTGAACGCGACCGGGGCCAAGCTCCTCGGGCTCGACCCCGATGCGGGGCTCGGGTACCCGGTGCTGGACCAGGTGAAGAGCCGCTGCTCCGAGCTCTGGGCGGCGCTCGCCGCGGGGATCCGGTCCGGCCGCCGGGTGAACCGGGGCGAGGGGACCATCGTGGACGGCGACCGGGTGGTGGAGATCGGCCTCACCACCACGGTCTTC
>DATIBS010000055.1:0-22764 GCA_035457305.1 Gemmatimonadales bacterium | reverse complement strand
TCGCTGAGGCGGAGGAGCAGGTTGTCCCGGGTGAGGCCGGCGTTGTTCACCAGGATGTCCACCGGGCCGAGGGCCGCCTCCACCGCCGCCACCGCCGCCGCAATCTGTTCCGCGTCGGTCAGCTCGGCCGCGACGCCCACGGTCCGCGGCCCCAGGGTCGCCGCCACCTCGCGGGCGCGCGTGGCATCGCGGCCATGGACGGCCACCGCGGCGCCCGCCGTGTGCAGCGCCTGGGCGATCGCGCGGCCGATGCCGCGGGTCGAGCCGGTGACGAGTGCCACCTTGCCGGTGAGATCGATGCCGACCATCGGGGGGAGCCTCAGGACTGGAGGAAGCGCTCGACCTCGTCCGCCGTGCCCAGGGTCAGCCCCTGCGCCTCCGGGACGATCTTCTTCAGGAGCCCGGTGAGGACCGCCCCGGGGCCCGCCTCGACGAACGGCAGGCCGGGATGGTCGGCCGCGGCCCGGCGGACCGACTCGACCCAGCGGACCGGCGCCACCAGCTGCTCCCCGAGGAGCCGCACTGCCTCGGCCGGGTCCGTCACCGGCGCCGCGGTCGCATTGGCCACGACCGGCACCCGGGGCGTGGCGAACGCCACGGCGGCGAGCGCCCGGTCGAGCCCGTCACGGGCGGGCGCCATCAACGGCGAATGGAATGCCCCGCTCACCTTGAGCGGCACCACCCGCTTGGCGCCCTGCGCCCTGCAGAGCTCGCCCGCCCGCGCCACGGCGCCGGGATCGCCGGAGATCACCGTCTGCTCGGGGCTGTTGAGGTTGGCGGGCACCGCCACCTCGCCCTCCACCGACGCCGCCCGGCAGGCCCGCTCCACCTCCCCGGGGTCGAGCAGCAGCACCGCCGCCATCGCCCCCGCGCGGCGCTCCCCCGCCTCCGCCATCAACTCGCCCCGGCGCCGGACCAGCCGCGCGGCATCCACCGCCGAGAGTGCGCCCGCGCCGACCCACGCACTGTACTCCCCGAGGCTGTGGCCCAGCGCCACCGCCGGCTGCAGGTGGTCGCCGACCGCGGCCAGCACGGCACAGGTGTGGGCGAGGATCGCGGGCTGGGCGTTCTGCGTCCGGGTGAGGTCCTCCTCGGGGCCGTCCCACATCAGCTGCGAGAGCGGGATGCCGAGGGCGTCGTCCACCGCCGCGAAGGTCTCCCGCGCGGCCGGGAACCGCTCGGCGAGGTCGCGGCCCATGCCCACCTTCTGCGCCCCCTGCCCGGGGCAGAGGAGGACCGCCCTCACCACCGGATCACCGTACTGCCCCAGGTGAACCCGGCCCCGAATGCGACCAGCATCACCAGCGAGCCCTCCCGCAGGCGGCCTTCGGCGCGCGCCTGCTCGAGCGCGAGCGGAATGGAGGCCGAGGAGGTGTTGCCGTAGCGGTCCACGTTCACCATCACCTTGGCCATCGGCATCCCGGCGTGCTTGGCGGTGGCCTCGATGATCCGGATGTTCGCCTGGTGCGGCACCAGGAGGTCGAGCTCCTCCGCGGTCACCCCGGCGCGGCGGAGTGCCTCGTCGCACGACTCCGCCATCGCGAGCACGGCGGACTTGAAGACCTCCCGGCCGGCCATCTTGATGTAGTAGGACCGGTCGTGCAGCACCTCCTCGCTCAGCGGGCGCACCGCGCCTCCGCCGGGGCGGTAGAGGAGCTCCGCCAGCCGGCCGTCGGAGCGCATGTAGACCGAGAGGATGCCGCGGCCGGCGGGGTCGCCCGGGCGCTCGGCGGGCCGCACCACTGCGGCGCCGACCCCGTCGCCGAAGAGCACGGCCGTGGAACGGTCCTCCCAGTCGGTGACGGCACTGAGCTTCTCCGCGGCCACGACGAGCGCCGTCCGGGACTGTCCGCTGGCGAGGAAGCCCTCCGCCGTCGCGAGCCCGTAGACGAACCCGGAACACGCCGCGGAGATGTCGAACGCCGCCGCGTGGGTGGTGCCGAGCAGCGCCTGCAGGTCGCACGCCGTCGAGGGGAGGAGCCGGTCCGGCGTGGCCGTGCTGAGGACGATCAGGTCGATGTCGTCCGCCGCGACGCCCGCCTCCGCCATCGCCCGCCGCGCCGCCTCGACCGAGAGCGCCGCCAGCGACTCGCCCGGCTCCCCGATGTGGCGCTCCCGGATGCCGGTGCGCTCGACGATCCACTCGTCGGAGGTCTCGAGGGTGCGCTCGAGGTCGGCGTTGGTGAGGATCCGCGGCGGCACCGCGACCCCGAGACCGGCGATCGCGGCGATGGGGCGGGCGGTCACGGGGCGGCGGCCCCGGCGCGCCCGGCGAATTCGGCCCCGATGTGGCGGTCGAGCCCCGCATCGACGGCCTGGACGGCGCCGCGCAGGGCGTTCTTGATGGCGTTGGGCGAGGAGCTGCCGTGGCAGATGATGGAGACGCCGCGCACGCCGAGCAGCGGCGCGCCGCCGTACTCCGAGTAATCGAGGATCCGCAGCACCTCGCGGACGTCGTCCCGCTTGAGGATCTCCGGCGCCTTGTCGCGCACCAGGCGCACGATGAGCTTGGCCACCGACTCGTAGAACTTGAGCACGATGTTCCCGACGAACCCGTCGCAGACGATGACGTCGAGGAGCCCGAGCGTCGAGTGCCCGCCGATGATGTCCCGGCCCTCGACATTCCCGACGTAGTTGAGGCCCGCCCGCGCCCGCAGGAGCTGGTGGGCCTCCTTGCACACCGCGTTGCCCTTCTCGTCCTCCTCGCCGACGTTGAGCAGCCCCACCTTGGGGGACTGGCGGCCGAGGATATCGCGGGCGTAGACGGTGCCGAGCAGCGCGAAACCGACCAGCTCCTCGGCGGAGCAGTCCACGTTGGCCCCGCCGTCGAGGACGAGGACCGGCTCCGCGTCGGTCGGGAAGAGGGTGGCCACGGAGGCCCGGCGCACCCCGTCGTGGAGCCCGAGGATGACGGTGCTCGCAGCCAGGACGGCGCCGGTGTTGCCGGCGGACACGAAGGCATCGGCCCGGCCCGTCTTCAGCAGGCCGAGGCCGACGACGATCGAGGAGTCCCGCTTCCGGCGCACCGCCTCGAGCGGCTTGTCGGTCATCGTGACCACCTCGGAGGCCGGCACGATCCGGAGGCGCGAGCGGTCGGCGTCGGGATGGCGGGCGAGCTCGGCCTCGATCGCGTCGGGCCGGCCGACGAGCAGGAGCTCGCAGCCCGCCGGCAGCTCGGCCAGCGCCCGGACCGCGCCGGCGACTTCCGTCGCCGGCGCGTGGTCGCCGCCCATCGCATCGAGCGCGACCCGGGTCACGCTCAGCGGTCCTCGACCTCGATCCGCTTCTGCCCCCGGTAGAAGCCGCATTCGCCGCACACGCGGTGGGGCAGCTTGGGGCTGCCGCAGCGGGGGCAGGCCTGCGTGGCCATCGTGGTGTTCCGCACGTGCCCGCCGCGGCGGGTGCGCTTGCGCGACTTGCTCAGCTTTCTCTTCGGTACGGCCATCGGTCCCTCAGTTCGGTTCGGCGGGCGTGCAGCCGCACGGGCCCGCGTTCAGATCGGCGCCGCAGCGCGGGCAGAGCCCGGCGCAGTCGTCCCGGCAGAGCACGTAGGCCGGGATGGCCAGCGCGAGCTCCTCGCGGACCGCCTCGCCCACGTCCACATGGGTGGCCTCCTCCGCGAGCGGATACACGCTCGGGTCGTCCCCCGCGTCGGGGTCGGCGCTGAACAGCACGTCGACGTCCGCCGCGATCGGCACCGGCACCTCCGTCAGGCAGCGGCGGCATTCTCCCCGCGCCATCCCGGCCAGGTGCCCGCGCCAGAGGTAGTCCCCATGCCCCGCCTGCTGCAGTCGGCCCGACACCTCGAGGCTTCCCTCGAGCCCGAGGTCGAGTCCCTCGAGGAGCGGGTCGTCGGCCGCCACCGTGCCCGTCGTCTCGACCGGCCCGGCACGGAGCTCCCGTCGGTCAATGCGGAGCATAGCCACTAAACCTATCCGGGAACGTCAGTTAGGTCAAGTTGCCGTCCCGCCTGCCCTTACGGCTCGCGAACCGCCCGGCGAACCGTCACGCTCCCCACAGACCGGCGAGTTCGCCCTCGCCGAAGAAGAAGGCGATCTCCCGGGCTGCGTTCTCGTCGCTGTCCGAGGCGTGGATCGCATTCCGGCCCTTGGACTCGGCGTAGAGCCGGCGGATGGTGCCTTCCCCGGCCTCCGCCGGGTCGGTGGCGCCGATCGTCTCCCGCATTGCCGGCACGGCATCGGCGCCGGCCCGCTCGAGGGCCATCGGGAGACAGGGCCCGCTGGTCATGAAGGCCACCAGATCGTCGTAGAACGGCCGGCCCCGATGCACGGCGTAGAATGCCTCCGCCTGGGGCCGCGTGAGCCGGACCAGCCGGCAGGCCCGCACGCTGAACCCCGCGCGCTCCAGGTGGGCGAGGATGGCCCCGGTCTTCCCGGTGCCGACGGCGTCGGGCTTGACGATGCCGAGTGTCTGGCTGGGCATGGCGAGTCGAAAGTCGAAGGTCGAAGGGTCTACGGACGAAGCGCCGGCGCGCCGGGGCCGAGCAGCCGGCGCACCAGGTCGGCCCGGGTGAGGAATCCGGTCAGGGTCCCTTCCCGGACCACCGGGAAGCGGTCGATGTGCTTGGCGACGAGGAGCTGCGCGACCTCGGCCGCCGTCTGATCCTCCGCGACGCAGAGCACCCGGCGCGTCATCACGTCGCGCACCGTGATCTCCCCGGGCGCCGGCCCGGTGCCGCCGGCCGCCGCAACGCGCTGCGACCCGGTGTTGGCCCAGTCGGCCTGCCGGGGCAGGAGGTACCTGAGGAGCGCCTCGTGGGAGAAGAGGCCGAGCACCTCCCCCGCCGGCCCGACCACGGGCATCGCCTCCACCCCGAGCCGGAGGAGCTCCCGGGCCGCGTCCTGCAGCGGCTGGTCGGGGCGGAGCGAGCGCACCGGCGTCGTCATCACGTCGCGGACCAGGAGGGGACCGGCGGGGCTCGCCGCCTCGAAGGCCGGCAACGCCAGCACGGCACCCGGGTCGGTGGCCGCGGTGAGGGCTGCGACGGCTTCCGGCTGCTGCAGGATCCGGCCGAAGGCCGCCACCGCCTGGAGGTAGGGCGTGGCGGCGCGCGGTGGGGCGAGCAGGAGCAGCACCAGGCGCGCCTTCCGTCCCCCTCGGCCACCACCGGCGACGGGCTGCGCGGTGATCGCGAGGGCCGCGATGAGGCGGTCCACGGCCTCCGTCCGGTAGTGCGGGAGGAAGGCGCCCGGGAAGGCGGTCACCGCGTCGGCCGAATGGGTTCCGCGGACGTCGGCGGCGAGGCGCGCCGGGTCGCGCACCACGCCGCCGGCGACGCAGGCCTGGAGGAGGCGCTCGATCGCCGCCTCCAGGGTCGCCGCGGGCAGCGAGACCAGGATCCGGTCCGCCGCCAGCAGCCCCCGGAGGTTCACAGTCGCGCCCGGAGGAGGCTCACCACCTCGGCGGGGCGCTTCATCACGGCGATGCCCGCCGCCTCGAAGGCCGCCATCTTCTCCGCGGCGGTGCCGGAGGACCCGGAGATGATCGCCCCGGCGTGGCCCATCCGGCGGCCCGGCGGGGCGGTCTGGCCCGCGATGAACCCGACGACCGGCTTCGTGACATTGGCCTTCACCCAGGCGGCCGCCTGCTGCTCGTCGGTACCGCCGATCTCGCCGATCATCACGATTGCGTCGGTGCCCGGGTCGGCCTGGAACGCCGCGAGGCAGTCGATGAAGTTCGTCCCGATGAGGGGATCACCCCCGATGCCGACGCAGGTGCTCTGGCCCAACCCGTTCCGGGTCAGCTGGTTCACGACCTCGTAGGTGAGCGTCCCGCTCCGGCTCACCAGGCCGATCCGGCCGGGGGCGCAGATGTTCCCGGGGATGATCCCCACCTTGCTCTGTCCAGGGGAGATGAGCCCGGGGCAGTTGGGGCCGAGGAGGCGCGCGCCCCGCTCCCGCAGGAAGGGGATCACCCGGGTCATGTCGAGCACCGGGATTCCCTCGGTGATGCAGACGATGAAGGGGAGGCCGGCGTCCGCCGCCTCGTAGATCGCACCCGCAGCCAGCATCGGCGGCACGTAGATCACCGCGGCGTTGGCGCCGGTGGCGCGGACCGCTCCGGCCACCGTGTCGAACACCGGGACGCGGCCCTCGAAGACCTGCCCGCCCTTCCCCGGCGTGACCCCCGCCACCACCTGGGTGCCGTACTCCAGCATCTGCTTCGCGTGGAACGACCCGTCGCGCCCGGTGATCCCCTGCACCACGAGGCGCGTGTCATTGCCGATGAAGATGCTCACGCCGCCTCCTTCACGAGCGCCACGACCTTCTGCACAGCGTCGTCCATGTCGTTGAGGGCGGTCATCCCCACCGCCTCGAGGATCCGGACCGCCTCCCGCTCGTTCGTGCCGGTGAGCCGGATGACGATCGGCACCGGCACGGGGAACTGCTTGGTGGCCGCCACGATGCCGTTCGCCACGTCGTCGGTCCGCGTGATGCCCCCGAAGATGTTGAAGAGGATCGCCTTCACGCTCGGGTCCTGGGTGATGATCCGGAGCGCGTTGACGACCTTCTCCGGGTTCGAGCTCCCGCCGATGTCGAGGAAGTTGGCGGGCTCGCCGCCGTAGTACTTGACCAGGTCCATCGTGGCCATCGCGAGCCCGGCGCCGTTCACCACGCAGCCGACGTTGCCGTCGAGCTTGATGAAGGTGAGGCCGGCCTCGCGCGCGCGGACCTCGCTCGGCTCCTCGGCGGTGGCGTCCCGGAGCGCCGCGAGGTCGGGCCGCCGCTCCAGTTCGTTGTCGTCCAGCACGACCTTGGCATCGAGGGCGACGACCTCGCCCGCCGGGGTGGTCACCAGCGGGTTGATCTCGGCGAGCGAGGCGCCATTCGCCAGGAACGCGGCGTAGAGCTGTTCCATGATCCGCGCTGCGGCGCGCACCTGCTTGAGGTCCCGATAGAGGGCGAAGGCGAGGGTCGTCGCCTGGTGCGGCAAGAGGCCGTAGCGGGGGTCCACCGCGAGCCGGACGATCCTCTCGGGGGTCGTCGCCGCCACCTCCTCGATGTCCACGCCGCCGGCCGCACTCACCATGAAGACCGGCCGCTGGGTCTCGCGGTCGAGGATGATGCCGACGTAGCTCTCGGAGGCGATGTCCGCCGCCGGGGCCACGAGGACCTTTCGCACCGGCAGGCCCTTGATGGTGAGAGCGAGGATCTTCTCCGCCACCTGCGCCGCCTCGGCCGGGTCCTTGGCCAGCTTCACCCCACCGGCTTTTCCTCGGCCCCCCGCGTGCACCTGCGCCTTGACGACGACGGGGCCCCCGAGCCGGCGGGCAATCGCCTCGACCTGCGCCGGCGTCTCCGCGACGTCCCCGTCCGGCACCGGGATCCCCGCCTGCTTGAGCAGGGCCCGGGCCTGATACTCGTGTAGGTTCACGCGTCCCTCGTGATGGTCGTTCCGGTTGTCCCCCGGAGGGCCGCAGGGCCTTCCGAGAGTCGGGCAATGACGGCGCGTCGCCCGCCACCGCGCACGAACGCGGCCGCCGCCTCCACCTTCGGCCTCATCCCGCCCTCGTCCAGCGCCCCCGAGCCAGCGAGGGCCTCCGCCTCCGCGAGCGACAGCCGCGCGATCGGGGCCTGGGCCGGTGTGCCCCAGCCGCGGTACACCGCGTCCACGTCGGTCAGGATCACCAGGACGTCGGCGTCCAGCTCGCGGGCGAGGATCGCCGCGGTCCGGTCCTTGTCGACCACCGCATCGACGCCTTCCCACCCGAGCACCGGGTCGCGGTAGACCGGGGGGCCGCCGCCGCCCGCCGCGATCACCACCGTGCCCGCCTCGACGAGCCGGCGGACCAGTGCGGCCTCCACCAGCCCGAGGGGCGCGGGACTCGACGCCAGCCGCCGGATCCGTCCCTTCCCGTCCCGGCCCAGCGCCGCGCCCCGGGCTGCGAGCGCTTCGGCCTCGCCCGCCGGCAGCGGGTGCCCCACCGGCTTCGTGGGCCGGGAGAGCGCCGGGTCCTGCGGATCCACTACCGTCTGCGTCACCACCGTGACCACCTCGCGCGCCACGCCGGCCCGCCGGAGTCCGTTCTGCAGTGACTGCTGCAGCATGTAGCCGATCCACCCCGCGGTGCCGGCCACGAGCACGCCGAGCGGCAGCGGCTCGACCAGGTTGCGCGCCACCTCGTTGCGCACGAGCTCGTCCCCGACCTGCGGCCCGTTCCCGTGCACGATCGCGATCCGCCACCCCTCGCGCGCCAGCTCGACGATCGGTGCCACGCTCTCGCGGGCGTGCCGGAACTGGTTCGTGATGGTGGCCGGCTCACCGGCCCGCGCGAGCGCGTTGCCGCCGAGGGCGAGGACCGCTGTCCGGGGGCCGGGATCGGGATTCACAAAGCCGCGAAAAGTAGCGGGAAATCGGGGTTCCGGACAACCGGGAGGCTCAGCGCCCGGAATCGGCGGGGGCCGAGCCGAGGGTGGAACGGAGGGCCTCGAACGCCCGGCCGAAGGCGGCCCAGTCACCCGCCCGGAGTGCGGAGTCTGCCCGGGCGAGCCAGCGGCGTGCCTCGTCGAGCCGGGTGCCCCCGAGACCCGGCGGCAGCGGGGCGTCGAGCCCGCCCAGGTTGCGCCAGGCATCCTCCAGGCCACGCCCGGCGCCGAGGCGGCCGCCGGCCGCCACGCTGACCCAGAGGAGGACCGGTCGCTGCCCCGGGCCTGCGGCGAAATGCGCCTGCCAGGCGGTCAGCTCCGTCCCGCGGAACTGGTAGCGCACCGGCCCCGGCTCTACCCTCGCGCCGGCGCCGGCCGCGGAATCCCGCAGCTGCTCCCAGACGGGGAACCGGCTCCACCGAGCCACCAGCGCGGCAGGCGACGGGAGCCCCTCGCCCCCGGTGCGAAGCAGGACCGGGCGCGCGCCCCCCTCCTCCATCAGGCCGAGCAGGAGCGCTGCGATGCGCCGTCCGGTCGAATCCTCGAACGCCGCGCTGGGGAAGGGCCTGCCGAGGGCGTCGCGCACCAATGTGACGCCCGAGAGCGCGGGCGCCGTGAGCCGGCCGGCCCCCCACGGCCCGCGGGAGACGGCCAGGGCCTGCGCCTCGAATAGACCTGGTGGATAGGGGACCGCAGCCCGGAACACGGGGGGCAGGCTCTCCGCCGGCCCGACCATCGGCGCCGACATCCGCGCCAGTCGCAGCGCCACCGGCCCGGCGCCCGCAGCGAGGAAGACCCTCGTACGGCCGTCCCGGGCCCGCACCAGCCCGGTAAGGGCATGCTCCACGCCTCCCGCTTCCCCGCCGGCCACGGGAGCCCGCGTGGTTCCGGCGAAGCTCGGGAGCGGAAGCAGGCCGGCGCTGACCCACCATGCCTCCCCCTCGACCATGGTGGTGACCGGCTGGTCCCAGATGACCCAGGGGACCAGGGTCCCCAGTCGCTCCGAGGGTGTCCGGTGCCAACGCGCGAACCCCGTGCCGCGCAGGAGGTCCGGCTGCTGGAGCGCCCACGCCAGCGAGAGACGGCGGAGGAAGCCTCCGAGCGGCACGCCGGATGCCTCATCACGCGCGACCCCCCAGGCCCCGGGATGAACGTCGCCCGCCGGGCTCCAGGCAGCGACACCGGGGTAGCCGAGGCTGTCACCCCCGCGATAGCTCACCGCGCCGCCGCCCGCCGCCACCCGGTCATCGGCCATGGCGACCAGCATCGCCACGGAATCGGCCCGACGGACCGCGAACCAGACCGGCCGCGGGGATCCGGCGCCGCCCGTGACTCCCGCCGTGACCGCCGCGGGATCGCTTCCCTCACCGCTCACGGCGCGCGCCACCGCAGCCGGATGCCAGAGCCCGGGACGCTCCGGCGCCGCCGGGAGGGCGGGACGCTCCAGGTCCCGGAGGCCCCAGGCGACCACGTCGAGGCCCCGGCGCGTGGCCGCATCCACCAATGGCGGCCCGGGATCGGTGGCTGCGGGCAATGCTCCGCGAACGGCGAGGGAGGCCACGGTGAAGACCACCCACGATGCGCCCACGAGGAGCGGGCGGACGGACCAGGCCCACGCGGCGGAGACGGCGGCCGTCCCGAGCGCCACGCCGATCATGGCGGAGGAGCCGACGTCGACCAGCCGCCAGGTCGAGAGCCCCGCACCGGCCCCGTCCGGAGCCGCCAGCCAGCCTGCCGGATCGAGCAGGTGCCCCCAGCCGAGCGCCAGGGCGAGGAGGACGAGCAGGACCGCGAGGTGGCGCCGCGCGTGGTCGGAGACCGCCAGGCGGCCGTCCCAGCGGATCGCCCCGACCAGTGCGTAAGCCACCGCCGTCGTGGCCAGGCCCAGGAGCGCCAGGCGGACGGCGAACGCCTGGAGCCAGGCCAGGGCCGGGAGGTTGGCGACGTAGGCGCCGAGGTCCTGCCCCAGGACCGGCTCGGCGAGGCCGTAACGGACCCCGCCGGCCAGCCACAGCGCCAGCACCTGCCACGCGCCGGAGGCGCCGTAGCCCGCCAGGAGCCCCAGCAGCAGGCCGAGGCCCGCGGCGAGGACGACGAGCGTCCGCCGGCGAACCGTTTCCCGGAACTCCAGGTTGCCGAGGTACCGCGGGATCTCGACGCGATGGACGGCGCGGACGACGAGCAGCAGGTGGAAGGTGAACCAGGCGGCGCCGAGGCCGATGGCAGCCGCCTCGATGCCGGTGCGGAGCAGGTGGAGCCGGGTGACCGGGCCGGCGTACGCGGGGTCGAGCGCCGCAGCCCACCAACGGTCGGCGAGGATCCCGACCGCCACGCGGCCGAGCAGCAGCGCCGCGACCGCCGCCGTGCCGAGGGCCACCCACCGGCCGCGGCGGGTCACGGGCTAGACCCGCACGCCCTTCCCGGCGAGCCAGTCGCCCACCTCGCGCCGGTAGGCCTCCAGGGACTCCGGGTCGGTGGCCTCGAACCGCAGCACGAGGATCGGCTGGGTGTTGGAGGCCCGGATGAGACCCCACCCGTTCGGGAACCGCATCCGCACCCCGTCGATCGTGACCACCGGGTAGCGGGTGGCGAAGTGGCGGGCGGCCTCCTCGGCCAGGCGGAACTTCGCCTCCTCGGTGGTGTCGGCGCGGATCTCCGGCGTGGCCCAGGTGCGGGGGAGGTCGGCGAGCAGGGCCGCGAGTCCGCCGGGACCGCGCGCCACGATCTCGAGCAGGCGGGCGGCGGCGAACAGTGCGTCGTCGAACCCGAACCAGTCCCCGCCGAAGAACATGTGCCCGCTCATCTCCCCGGCGAGGGGCGCGCCGAGTTCCTTCATCCGCGCCTTGATGAGGGAGTGCCCGGTCTTCCACATCTCGGGCCGCGCGCCGGCGGCCGCGAGCGCCTGCGGCAGCACGTCGGAGCACTTCACGTCGAAGATCACCGGCTGTCCGGGGCCGAAGCGGCGCACGGCGTCGCGTCCGAAGAGGACCAGGAGCTGGTCCCCCCAGATGATCCGGCCGGTCTCGTCCACCGCACCGATCCGGTCCCCGTCGCCGTCGAAGGCGATCCCGAGCTCCGCCCCGGTCCGGCGCACCGCCTCCCGCAGGTCCGCGAGGTTCGCCTCGACGGTCGGGTCGGGATGGTGATTGGGGAAGGTGCCGTCCGACTCGCAGTAGAGCGGCGTGACCTCGGCGCCGAGGGCTTCGAGCAGTGGCACCGCCGCGAGGCTCGCGACCCCGTTGCCGCAATCGACCGCCACCCGCACCGGGCGCGAGAGCCGGTGCCGCTCGAGGATGGCCTCCCGGTAGCGGCGGAGGATCGTCCCGTCGGCGGATTCCCGCCCGGCCCCGGCCACCCAGGTTTCCGCGGTGATGATGGTGTGCAGGCGCTGGATGGCGTCGCCGTGGAGCGCCTCGCCGGCGAGCACCATCTTGAACCCGTTGAACTCGGGGGGATTGTGGGAGCCGGTGACCTGGAGGCCGCCGTCGGCGCCGAGGGCGTGGACGGCGTAGTAGAGCGCCGGGGTCGGAAGCTCCCCCACGTCCACCGCGCCCCCGCCGGCCGCCGTGATGCCGCGCCGCACGCCGGCGGCGAGCGCCTCGCCCGACGGCCGGTTGTCGCGGCCGACCACGAGGACCGGATCGCGCCCGAGCCGCTCGCGCGCGAGCGTGGCGTAGGCCCGCCCCAGCGCCTCGGCGAGGGCCGTCGTGAGCTCGCGGCCGACGACGCCGCGGACGTCGTACTGCCGGAAGATGCTGGCGGGCACGATCATCCGCCGCCGCGCCTCAGCGAAGGCCGAGGAACTCGAGCCCCTGGCTCGCCAGCGTCGCGGCGCTCGTGACCGAGAGGTCGAGCACGCCCGCGGGCCAGACGCCGAGGGCGAGGATGGTGAACACCGCCGCCGCCACCGCCAGCCGCGCCGCCCCCGGCAATCCCGCCCCGGCGTGGGCCCCCTCGGCGGCAACGGGGCGCATGTACGCCGACATCACCACCGGCAGGTAGTAGCCCGCCGACACGACGCTGGCGAGGACGAGCACCACCGCGAGCACCCCCTGCCCCGCCTCCGCGAGTGCGCCGAGGATCACCCACTTCCCGATGAACCCGAAGGTGCCCGGAAAGCCGAGGAGGGAGAGCATGGCGACGGCGAGTCCGAAGGCCAGCCAGGGCCGTTCGCGGGCCAGGCCCGCGAGGCTGTCCAGGGTCACGTCGCGCTCGCCGTTCCGCCCCACCGCCTGCAGCAGGCCGAAGGCGGCCACGGTCGTCGGGACGTAGGCCGCGAGATAGAGCAGCAGCGCCCCGGTGCCGGCCGGGGAGCCGGGCCAGAGCGCGGCCAGCAGGTAGCCGGCATGGGCCACGGAGCTGTAGGCGAGCATCCGCTTGACCGAGCGCTGCCGCAGCGCCACGAGGTTGCCCCCGACCATCGTCACGGCGGCGAGCCCGAACACCGCCGGGCGCCAGGCCGCCGCGGCCGCCGGGAAGGCCGTCATCAGGAGCCGGGCGAAGGCCAGGAAGGCGGCCGCCTTCACCCCGGCGGCCATGAACGTGGTGACGGGGGTCGGCGCCCCGTCGTACACGTCGGGAGCCCAGGCGTGCATCGGGACCGCCGCCACCTTGAAGGCGAAGCCGATGAGGAGCAGGCCCAGCCCGAGCGCGGCGAGCAGGGGCAGCCCGCCGGCCAGCTGGGCGCCGACGAGCACGATATTGGTCGTGCCGGTGGCCCCGTAGACCAGCGCGACGCCGTAGAGCAGGAACCCGCTCGCGAAGGCACCGATGAGGAAGTACTTGAGGGCGCCCTCGCCGGAGGCCGCGCTCCGGCGGTCGAAACCCGCCAGCACGTACACCGCCACCGACATGAGCTCGAGCCCGAGGAAGAGCAGCATCAGGTCGGTCGCGGCCGCCATGAGCGTGAGCCCGCAGGTCGCCAGCAGCAGGAGGACGTAGAATTCCGGCGCCACCAGGCCCTCACGCGGCAGGTAGCCGAGGGCCAGCAGGGTGACGCCGATGGCCGCCACGATGAGGAGCGCGCTCCCGGCGAACCGCCAGGCATCCACCGCCACCATGTGCGGGATCCCCACCGCCGAGGCGCCGCCCAGCCAGAGCCAGCAGACGGCGCCGAGCGCCAGGACGAGCCCGGCCAGCGTCACCCGGCCGGCGAGGACGCTGTCGGCGCCATCCCGGTGCCGCCAGGCCGCGACGAGGAGCACCACCAGGGACCAGCCGCCGAGCACCAGCTCGGGGAGGAGCGCGGTCAGCACCCCGCCCGGCGAGGTGAGGTCGAGGGGGGTCACTGGACTGCCTCCCCGCCCTGCGGCAACGCAGCGTGGGGTGACGGGGGCGGTGGTGCCTCCGGCTCAGGCACCGCCGGCAGCCGGCGGTGGACCTGCTCGAGGTACGCCCTGGCGGAGGGCTCCATCCGGTCGAGCACCGGCTTGGGGTAGAGGCCGAGCCAGACCATGCCGGCCACCAGCGGGAGCAGCACCGCCAGCTCGCGCCGGGAGAGGTCGGTCAGCCCGCGGTTCGCCTCCTTGTCCAGCGGCCCGTAGAAGAGCCGCTGCACCGCCACCAGCAGGTAGGCCGCGGCGAAGATGACGCCGGTCGTGGCGACCGCGGTCGCGACCCCGTGCCGCGGGAAGCTCCCGAGGAGCACCAGGAACTCGCCGACGAAGCCGTTGAGGCCCGGGAGGCCCACCGAGGCCAGCGCCGTCACCACGAAGATGGCGGCGTAGAGCGGCATCACCCGGGCGATGCCGCCGTAATCGGCGAGCTGCCGCGTGTGCCGCCGGTCGTAGAGCATCCCGATGAGGAAGAAGAGGGCCCCGGTGGAGAGCCCGTGCCCGATCATCACCATGAGCGCCCCCTGCACCCCCTGGAGGGAGAGCGCCCAGATGCCGAGCATCACGAACCCGAGGTGGCTCACCGAGGAGTACGCCACCAGCCGCTTCACGTCCGGCTGGACCAGGGCGACCAGGGCGCCGTAGATGATCCCGGTGACGGCGAGCGCCACCGCGATCGTGGTGACGGTGGGCCCCAGCGCCACCTCGGGGAAGAACGGCACGGCGAAGCGGAGGAAGCCGTAGGCCCCCATCTTGAGGAGGACCCCGGCGAGGATCACGCTGCCGGCCGTCGGGGCCTCGGTGTGCGCGTCCGGCAGCCAGGTGTGGAACGGCACCACCGGCACCTTGATGGCGAACGCGATGGCGAAGGCCGCGAACAGCCAGGGCGCAGCGGAGCCCATCCCGCCGGCGTGCTCCAAGAGGTGATCGTAGGCGAAGGAGGTGACGCCCGTCGTGGCCGCGGTCCGCCAGACCATCACCAGGATGGCCACCAGCATCAGCAGCGAGCCGGCGAAGGTGTAGACGAAGAACTTGATCGCCGCGTAGAGCCGGTTGGCCCCGCCCCAGATCCCGATGATGAAGTACATCGGGATCAGCATCACCTCCCAGAACACGTAGAACAGGAACAGGTCCAGCGCCAGGAACACCCCCAGCATTCCGGTGAGGAGGGTGAGCAGGAAGGCGTAGTAGGCGCGGGGGCGGTCGGTGATGCTGGTCCAGCCCCCCAGCACGGCGAGGGGCATGAGCCCGGTGCTCAGCAGCACCATGAAGAGCGAGATCCCGTCCAGCCCGACCCGGTAGGCGATCCCCCAGTCGTTGATCCAGGGGGCCTCGGCCAGGAACTGCATCGACGGCCCGGCGGGGTCGTAGGCCCACCAGAGGCCGAGCGAGAGGACGAACTCGGCGAGGGTGGTCGCGAGCGCGAGGCCGCGGGCCGCCCGCGCCGGGGCGACCGCGACGGCGAGTGCGCCGAGGACCGGCAGCACGAGGAGGGCGGTCAGCGCCCAGCCCTGGTACCCGATGGCGGCGAGGAAGTCGGTCATCGGGCGGTCACCGGGTCACGACGCGCAGGATCCAGAGCGCGCCCACGAGGAAGAGCAGGAGGTAGGTGCCGACCTGTCCCGTCTGCAGCCGACTGCCGGCCCGGCCGAGCGCGCGCGAGGCCCGCGCCGCGCCGTTCACGAGGAACCCGTCGATCAGCCCGGTGTCGATCCCGCGCCAGAGCCAGCTGCGGGAGATCGCCATCAGCGGCCGGACGATCACGGCCTCGTAGAGCTCGTCCACGTAGTACTTGCGGTGCAGCAGCCGGGCGAGGCCGGTCTCGGGCGGCGCCACCCGGGCGGGCACGACGGGCCGGGCCAGGGTCCGGCGGTAGCCGAGGGCGAGCCCGGCGACCGCCACGAGGGTGGCCGCGCCGACCAGGGCGAGTTCCACCCCGTGGGGGGGGAGCTCGACCGGCAGGAGCGTCGCGGCCTGCTGGAGCACGGGGTGCAGCCAGGTCTCGAGCCAGTGATGCCCGCCCACCAGGGCCGGCAGGTTGAGCAGGCCGCCCACCGCGCTCAGCACGCCGAGCACCACCAGCGGGCCCGTCATCGACCAGGGCGCCTCGTGGAGGTGCGCCCGCTCGGCCTCGCCGGTGCGGTTCTCGCCGTGGAAGGTCATCGCCATCAGCCGGGCCATGTAGAAGGCCGTGAGCGCCGCCGCGGCGAGGCCCATCGCCCAGAGGACGTACCAGTACGGATCGTCCTTCCCCCGGCCGAAGACCAGCGCCAGGATCTCGTCCTTGGAGAAGAACCCGGAGAAGGGGAAGATCCCGGCGATCGCGAGGGTGGCGATCCACATCAGGCCCCAGGTCCACGGCATCCACTTCCGGAGCCCGCCCATGTTCCGCATGTCCTGGGCGTCCTCGTGCGCGTGGCTGGCGTGGTACGCGTGGTGCATCGCGTGGATCACGCTGCCGGAGCCGAGGAAGAGGAGGGCCTTGAAGAAGGCGTGGGTGACCAGGTGGAAGATGCCCGCCACGTACGCCCCCGCGCCGACCGCCAGGAACATGTACCCCAGCTGCGAGACCGTGGAGTAGGCCAGCACCTTCTTGATGTCGTACTGCCGGAGGCCGATCGTGGCCGCGAAGAGCGCCGTGAGCGCGCCGACGCCGGCCACCACCGCGCCGGTGAGCGGGGCCATCGCGAAGAGCACCCCGGTCCGGGCCACCAGGTAGACGCCCGCCGTCACCATCGTGGCCGCATGGATGAGGGCCGAGACCGGCGTCGGGCCCGCCATCGCGTCCGGCAGCCAGGTGTAGAGCGGGATCTGGGCCGACTTGCCGGTGCAGGCCAGGAACAGGAACAGGGTGATGGTGGTGACCACCGCCCCCTTGTACGCCAGTGCGTGGGGGGCGCGGGCCGCGACTTCCGCGAAGTCCAGCGTCCCCACCCACCAGAAGGTCATGAACGTGGCGACGAGGAACCCGAAGTCGCCGATCCGGTTCATGAGGAACGCCTTCTTGCCGGCGTCCGCGTTGGGGGTCTCGGCGTACCAGAAGCCGATCAGGAGGTAGGAGCAGAGCCCCACCCCCTCCCAGCCCACGAAGAGCACGGGGAAGTTCGCGCCCAGCACCAGCACCAGCATGAAGGCGACGAACAGGTTGAGGTACGCGAAGTAGCGCGCATAGCCCTCGTCCGCCTTCATGTAGCCGACGCTGAAGAGGTGGATCAGGGACCCGACCCCGGTGACGACGAGGAGCATCACCGCGGCGAGCTGGTCCACCCGGAGGGCGGCGTCCACCTGCAGCCGGCCGACCGGCAGCCAGGACCAGAGGGTGAGCGTGACGGCGCCGTGCGCGCCCATGCCCCGGAGCTGGAGGAACGCGGCCACCGCCACCGCGAAGGCGCCGAGCAGCACCCCGGGGCCCACCAGCGACACCAGGGCCTTCGCCTGCGGCCGCCAGAGCGCGAGTGCCCCGTTCACGAGGAATCCGGCGAAGGGCAGCGCCACGGCCAGCCACACCCAGCCGATCGCGCCGGAGGCGGGAACGGCCCCGCCGGCCGGCATCGCGCCGTGGGCCGCCTGGAGGAAGGCGAGGATCATCAGCCCTGGAGCAGGTTGACGGACTCGAGGTCCACGGTCCGGATGTGGCGGTAGATCGCGAGGATGATCGCGAGTCCCACCGCCGCCTCCGCGGCCGCGACGGTCATGACGAAGAAGACCATCACCTGGCCGTCCACGCCGTGGACCTGGGAGAAGGCGACGAAGGAGAGGTTCACGGCGTTGAGCATGAGCTCGACGCACATGAACACGACGATGGCGTTCCGGCGGACCAGCACGCCGAGCACGCCGATGGCGAACAGGAGCGCGGAGAGCGCCAGGGAGGGCCCGAGCATCGTCAGATCCGCCGCTTGGCGAGGACGACCGCGCCCACCATCGCCGCGAGCAGCAGCAGCGAGGTCACCTCGAAGGGCACGAGCCAGGTGTCGAACAGGGGGCCGGCCGCCGCGCCGATGATCCCCTTCGCCTCGGCGGCCGCCACCGCCTCGCGGCCGCCGGGGAGGATCAGCGCCGGATCGGCGAAGCGCGGGTCGGGGGCGAGGTCCCGCGCGATGCGCGACGGGGTCACCAGGCGGAGCCCGGCCAGCGCGGCGAGCAGCCCGGCGGACAGCACCCCGCCGACCATCCACACGAGGGGCGCGTGCACGTCGGCCGGGACCCGCCCCAGGTTGAGGAGCATGATCACGAAGAGGAAGAGCACCATGATCGCCCCGGCGTACACCAGCACCTGCACGGCCCCGACGAAGTACGCCTCGAGCAGCACGTAGATCCCGGCGAGCGCGAGCATGCAGGTGATGAGGGCGAGCGCGGAGTGCACCGGGTTCCGGTCGAGCACGCAGACCAGCGCGGCCACCACGGCCACCACGGCGAAGAAGTAGTAGACGGCCTGGACCATGGTCACTCGCCCCGCGGGTCGCTGGGGTCCCAGAGGGTCGAGACGGGGTGGGTCTGCGCCTGCAGCCGCTCGAGGTCGTAGACGAAGCGCCCCCGCTCGTACTCCGCGTTCTCGAAGTGCTGCCCGACGTGGATCGCCTCCTCGGGACAGACTTCCTGGCAGTAGCCGCAGAAGACGCAGCGGAACTCGTCGATCTCGTAGATCAGCGGGTACCGGTGACCGTCCTCGTCCTCTCCCGGCACCAGCTTGATGCAGTTCGCCGGGCAGATCTGGGGGCAGAGCCCGCAGGCCACGCACTTCGAGCGTCCCTGCTCGTCGGTGAGCATCCGGTGGGTGCCGCGCCACCGCGGCGCGAGGCTCCAGGTGCCCCGGGCCGCGTCCCCGACGCTCCGCTCCTCCGGGTACTCCATCGTCCAGGTGGGCTGGAGCAGGTGCTTGAAGGTGAGCGTCATGCCCTTGAGCATGGCGCGCACGTAGCTCACGTCGGCCCGCGCGGGCCGCCGCAGGACCTTGACGCCGATCGCCATCAGGAGGCCTCCGGGAGGGACCGGTCCGCGGGCGGCGCCCGGCCGGCCACGCCGCGGATCACGAGCCCGCGGTCGAGCACGAAGAAGACCAGCCACCCCGCCACCAGGTTCACGCCGAAGAGCGCCAGGTTCCGCGCCAGCGGGCTCGTGACCCCGAGCCCCTGCTCGACCACCACCAGCGCCACCGCGATGAGCATCACGTAGGCCAGCAGCACCGGGACGAGCAGCTTCCAGCCCAGCGCCATGAGCTGGTCGTAGCGGAAGCGCGGGAGCGTCCACCGGACCCACATGAACACGAAGATGAACAGGAAGACCTTGAGCCCGAACAGCGCGAAACTCGCGAGCGCCGGCAGCCAGCCGCCCGACTGGTCCCAGGCGGTGAACGGGATGTCCCAGCCGCCGAAGAAGAGCGTCACGGTCACCGCCGACACCGTGATCATGTTCGCGTACTCGGCGATGAAGAAGAGCGAGAACTTCATCCCGCTGTACTCGGTGTGGTACCCGGCGATCAGCTCCGACTCCGCCTCCGGCAGGTCGAAGGGCAGCCGGTTGGTCTCGGCGAACCCCGCGAGAAGGAAGAAGAAGTACGAGAGGAAGAGCGGCAGGACGTACCAGGTCGAGGCCTGCTGCGCCCGGATCACCTCGCCCATGGAGACGTTGCCCGACAGCAGCAGCACCGGGACCACCGAGAGGCCGGCCGCGACCTCGTAGGAGACCATCTGCGCGCTGGAGCGGAGGCCCCCGAGGAGGGAATACTTGCTGTTCGAGCTCCACCCCGCGAGCGCGATGCCGTAGACCCCGATCGAGCTGATCGCCAGGATGAGGAGGAAGCCGGCGGGTACGTCGGCCACGACCATGGGGAGCGGGCCGTCCCAGGTCATCCGCCCGACGAGTGGCAGGGTCCAGTCGAAGCTGAAGTCGACCGGGGCTGCCACCGGGATCAGCGCGCAGAGCGTGAGCGCGGGGATGAACGCGAGCGACGGCGCCATCACGAACACCGCCTTGGCCGACTGCGCCGGCAGCGTCTCCTGCTTGAGCACCGCCTTGATCCCGTCGGCGATGGGCTGGAGCAGGCCGGAGGGGCCCACGCGATTCGGGCCCAGCCGGTTCTGGAACCAGGCCGCGAGCTTCCGCTCCAGCAGGGTCAGGTAGGTGATCGTCACCATGTAGAGGGTGAAGACCGCCAGCAGCTTGACCACCGTGAGGAGGAGCCAGGCCTTCTGCTCGGGGGTCATCGCGCGGCCCCCGCCGGCTCGAGGACCCGCCCGGTGACCCCGAGGGCGGCGTGATCGAGGCCGGCGAGCGCCGGGGCGGCGACGCCGAGCGCGGCGAAGGCCGCCGCGGCGGTGCCCGGCGCGGCCCCGCGCCCGAGGCGTTCCGCCGCCTCCGCCGCCGCCCACCACGCGGGGCGCGCCATGCCGGGCGCGCTGCGCGCGGGGAGGAACCGCTGCACCCGTCCCTCCCGGTTCACGAACGTCCCGCTCTCCTCCACCATCGTCGTCACCGGCAGCACCACCTCGGCGCCGGGCAGGGCGTCGTCGGCGACGGTCCCGAGGACGATCACCACCCCGCCGGCGGCCGCGAGGGCCTGCCGCTCCGCGGGTGCCAGCTGCGCGTCGAGCAGCACCACCACGGCCGCCCCTGCCGCACGGGCGAGCGCGCCGGCGAAGTCGTCGTCGTAGCCGAAGAGCCGGGCCCCGTCGAGGTTGGGGGCCCGCTCCGCCCGGAGCGCCAGCCCCGGGATGCCGGCCAGCGGCGCCTCCTCGCCCCGCGGGACCCGCACCGCGGCGGTCACCTCGAGGCCCTCGAGCAGCCGGCGCACGTGGCCCAACGCCTCGGTGGAGGCCCGGCCCGAGGCGAGGATCACCGCGGCGCCCCGGGCGCCCTGCAGCCGCTCCGCCACCCGCGCGAGCGCGGCGTCCCAGTCGGCGGCGCGATGCCGGTCGCCGTCCCGGACCAGGGGCGCCTCGATCCGGTCGCCGCGGTTCATCCAGCGATAGTCGGCCCGGCCGGTGTCGCAGATGAAGTGGCGGTTCACGTCGAGGTTGGGCCGGGGGCGCAGCCGGACGACGGCGTTGTCCCGGGTGTCCACCGTGATGTTGCAGCCCTGGGTGCAGCCGGGGCAGACGCTCGCGGTCTTGTCGAGGTCCCAGGCCCGCGCCTTGTGCAGGAAGTCCTTCGAGATGAGCGAGCCCACCGGACAGAGGTCCACGACGTTGCCCGACCAGGGGTGGTCCAGCCGCTCGCCCTCGAAGATCCCGATGTAGGCCCGGTCGCCGCGGTCGGAGACGTTGAGCACGGCATCTCCCGCCACGTCCTCCATGAACCGCACGCACCGGGTGCAGAGGATGCAGCGGTTCGGCACGTAGAGGATGTCCGGCCCGAAGTCCTCGACCGGACTGAACCGCTTCGGATAGTCCGCGTACCGGGTGGCGGCGCGGCCCTCCTGGAAGGTGAAGTCCTGCAGCTCGCACTCGCCCGCCTGGTCGCAGATGGGGCAGTCCAGCGGGTGGTTGATCAGCAGGAACTCGAGCACGCCCTCGCGGGCCTGCTTCGCCTGCGGGCTGTTGACGTGGACCACCTGGCCCTCCGCCACGGCGGTGACACAGGCCGGCTGGAGCTTCGGGCTCTTCTCGACCTCGACCAGGCACATCCGGCAGACGGCCGGCGAGGGCAGCGACGGGTGGTAGCAGTAGTGCGGGACGAGCACGCCCGCCTGCTTCGCCGCCTCGATGATGGGCGTGCCCTTCGGCACCGCCACCGGGACCCCGTCGATGGTGACGTTGACCAGTTCGTCGCTCATCTCACACCGTGGCCAGCACGGGCTGCCGCTCGCGCCGGATGTAGGCCTCGAACTCGCCGGGGAACTTCCGGATGGCGCTGGCCACGGCCATGCCGCAGGAGTCGCTGAGGACGCAGATGGTCTTGCCGGTCATCTGCTCGGCGAGGTCGAGCAGCAGGTCGAGATCCTCCGGCTTCCCCTGCCCCGCCAGGATCCGCTCCAGCACGCGGGTGCTCCATCCGGTGCCCTCCCGGCAGTTGGTGCACTGGGCGCAGGACTCGTGGGCGTAGAAGCGGGCGAGGCGCCAGGCCTGGTAGGGCACGTCGGCGGTGTCGTCCATCACGATCATCCCGGCGGAGCCGAGCATGGACCCCTCGGCCGCGACGCCCTCGTAGTCGGTCACGCAGCGCCCGACCTCCTCGGCCGTCATGATCGGCACCGAGGAGCCGCCCGGGATCACGGCCTTGAGCGTCCGGCCCGGCCGCATCCCGCCCGCCATGTCGAAGATCACGTCGCGCATCGGGGTGCCCATCGTGATCTCGTAGTTCCCGGGGCGCTGCACGTGGCCGCAGACCGAGATCAGCTTGGTGCCGGTGCTCTTGGGGCTGCCGAGGCAGAGCCCGGCGTACCACGCGGCGCCGCGCACCAGGATGTGCGGCACCGCGGCGAGGGTCTCCACGTTGTTGATCGTGGTGGGCAGGCCGAAGAGCCCCGCCTGCGCCGGGAACGGGGGCTTGATCCGCGGGTTGCCGCGCTTCCCCTCGATCGAGTTCATCAGGGCGGTCTCTTCGCCGCAGATGTAGGCGCCGGCGCCCCGGTGGAGCACGACGTCGATCCGCTTCCCGCTGCCGAAGGCGCTGGGGCCGAGCGCGCCGCGGGCGTACGCCTCCGCCAGGGCCGCCTCCATGATCCGCCAGGGTTCGGTGAACTCGCCGCGGATGTAGATGTAGGCCCGCTCCGCGTTGATCGCGTACGCCGCGATGGCCACCCCCTCGAGCAGCTGGTGGGGTGTCCAGCGCATGATCTCGCGGTCCTTGAAGGTGCCCGGCTCCGACTCGTCGGCGTTGCACACGAGGTAGTGCGGCCGGCCGGAGGGCTTCGGCATGAAGGACCACTTCAGGCCGGTCGGGAAGCCGGCGCCGCCGCGGCCCCGGAGCCCGGAGGCCTTCACCGCCTCGACGATCGCCTCCGGCGTCATCGCCAGGGCCTTCCGCAGCCCCTCCCATCCGCCGCGGGCGGCCCAGCCGTCGAACGTGCGCGCCTCCGCCTCGCCGAAGTGGCGGGAGAGGACCGG
>DATIBS010000054.1:0-18556 GCA_035457305.1 Gemmatimonadales bacterium | reverse complement strand
TCGCGCCGGCAGTTCATCGGCGGCCTGCAGTATCGCTTCGGGCTCTGAGGCTGCGGCGTGCGGGCGCCGGGCCTCGCACTCTGCCTCCTGCTCCTGCCCCGGGCGCTGCCGGCCCAGGTGCTCATCTCGCTCCTGTTCGGCGAATCGCTCAACACCGGGCGGGTGGAATTCGGCCTCGACGGCGGGCTCAACCTCGCGTCCCAGCGCGGGGCGGACGGAGGCGGAACCCTCCGGACCTGGCACCTCGGCTTCTACTTCGACATCCGGCTCGACCACCCCGCGTGGCTGGTCCACACCGGGGTGATCGTCAAGTCCACCGTGGGCGCGGAGGACCTCCCGCCCTATCCGCTCGGCAACGCCACGCTGGACAGCGTGTTCGGGGGCGGCCGGGTCACGACGCGGCTGCAGTACTTCCACCTGCCGCTGCTGCTCAAGTACCGGCTGCCGCACCAGTTCTACCTGGAGGGCGGCGGGATGGCCGGGCTGCTTCGCAAGGGGACCGACGAGTTCTCCGCCACCGTGGAGGAGGAGGGCGACCTCACCCACGAGCGGGACGTGACGGACGATCACCAGCGCCTGGATGCCGGCCTCGTGGTCGGCGCGGGGTACCGCCTGCTGGGCGGCGACGGGATCAACCTGGGGGTGCGGTACTACCACGGGCTGGTGAACGTCCTCAAGGACGACGCCCGGCCCGGGCGGCACAACCGATCCCTCTACCTGGCGGTGGGGATCCCCGTAGGGGCCGGCAGCAAGGAGGAGCCGGCGGGCGGCGAGGAGCCGTAGCGCCGGGGACTCGATGTCGGTCCCCTTGCCGTGCCCGGGACGCCCGACAGATTGTTCTTCCATGCTGATTCTCCGTCGCCACCGGATCGGGTCGACGCGCCGCCACCTGCCCTGGCTCGCGCTGGCGGCAGGCCTGCTGGCGGGCTGCGGCGCCGACACCGGCGCCCCGGAGGAGGACGGCGCCCTCAGGGCCGCGGCGGAGCTCGACCGGCTGGCCGATTCGGTGTCCGACGCCACGGGCGGTCTCACCGCCGAGGCGCTCCGTCACGCGGCCGACCTGGTCCGGCTGGCCGGGACCACCACCACCATCACACTCCTGATCGACGGCGTCCCCGAGACCTTCGCCGCAGTGGCGGAGCAGCTCGACCTGCCGATGTACCAGTGCCCGGCGCCCGATGGGAGCGGCGGGGGCGGCGGGGAGCCCGGCGACTCCACGGGCGTGGGGGTGTCGCCGCCGTCGAGCGGCCCCGGCCTGCCCGAGGAGTGCGAGCCGGCGGGCACCTATTCGATGCGCACGCTCATCGCCTGGAGCGGGGACTTCGCGCGCGTCGTCCGGCTGGTGGCCGACCCCGGCTTCACCCCGGCCCAGCCCGACGTGCCCGACGTGATGGGCGGCGCACCCCCGACCGTGCCGGACGGCTCCACGGGCGGGGGCGACGGGATCCTCCCAGGCGACTCGACGACAGTCCCGCCGCCCGATTCGGTGGTGGCGGAGCCGCCGCGCTACCCGGGATTCCTCGGCGAATACCTCGTGGCCGGGGCGGGGGTGTGGTGGGCCACGGAGGGGGAGCAGGAGAATGAACTGCTGCAGTCGGGCGGCGCGTGCACCGAGGCCCACCCGGTCCTGGACTGGGCGGAGTTCGAGTGCACCACCGCGGACATCGGGTTCCGGTTCACCATGCGGGTGGAACACCTTCTCTGGGAACCGCTCACCGGCACCGTGGACCCGGCCACGCTCCCTCCGCACGAGATCGCGATGCCGGCGAGCGACGTCGCCGGCGTGCGGCTCCTGCTCGTCGCCTGGTACCCGCCCGATCCGCTGCCGCCCGATCCGGGCCCGCTCCCGCCCGGCGAGCCCCCGCCATCCGACTCGACCCAGCCGGACGGGACGGTGACGCCGGGCGGGTGACCGCGCCCGGGCGCTCGTCCTCCCGGCCCCTGCGCCGGATCCGCTGGACGCCGCCCCCTCCCGGGGCTACGTTCGCGGCCCTCCCAGCCCTGCGAGCCCCCGCGCATGCGCGCTTCACTCGTTGTTCCCGTCGCGGGGCTGGGCCTCCTGGCCGCCCTCCCCGCGCCCGCCCGGGCCCAGGCCCCGGTGGCCTGCGTGGCCGACACCACGCCCGGCGTGGTCTGGCGCACCCGCGAGACCCGCGTGCCGCTGGCGCGGCTCGCCCCCTACCTCGCCCCGATCTTCTGGTTCTCCCCCGACGAGCCGAGCCTGCGCGAGGCGGAGGGCCCGGCCATCCGGATTCCGGAGACCTTCCCGGCGGACGCCGCGGCCGACCGGCCCGTGGTCTACTGGCAGTTCAACACGGTGGTCTCGCGGCCGCGGAGCGAGGGCTCCCCGGTGGACCGGAGCGACCCGGCCAACCCCGTGCTCGACCTCGACCGCACCGCCGCCTTCGAGCTCTCCTTCCTGGCCTACTTCCGCGATGAGCTGGGCCTGGGCGCCCATCCGCACGACATCGAACCGGTGGAGTTCCGGGCCGTCGTGGTCCGGGGGGATGACCTGGAAACGGTGGGCCTGCCGAACTGCGATCCGCGGGACCGCATCGTCTACGTCACCCGCACGACGGGGAAGGCGCACGGCCTGGTCTGGTTCTGGAACGTCCTGGAGACCGACGTGTACACGAAGTTCCCCATGCACCTGCTGGTGGAGGAGGGGAAGCACGCGCTCGCCACCGACAAGAACGGTGACGGCGTGTTCTCCCCGGGGTACGACGTGAACCGGCGGGTCAACGACGCCTGGGGCGTGCGGGACATCATCAGCACCGGGACGCTCTTCACCGGCGGCTTCGAGCAGTGGATGGCGAAGACCCGGCGGCCGGAGCACCGCGTCCTGCCGCCGCTTCCCGGGGACAGCCCGCTCCAGCCCGCGCTCCGCCGGATCGCGCGCCGGAGCCCGGTGGCGACGTACGAGCTCCGGCCCTTCCCGGGGATGGCCATCGCCGGCGACGACCACGCCCTGCAGCACATCGTGTCCGGCCACGTCCTGGCCGATCCGCCACAGGTCCGGTCGGCCAGCTCGGGAGCGGAGTGGCGCGACTTCGTGGGCGAGGGCGCAGCACTCAAGTCGCTCTCCATCGCCTACCGCTACGACGGGGACCAGGGCTTCTCGTTCGTCTTCCCGTTCTTCATCGTGAAGCACCTGGAGGACCCGCTGGCCGGGGGCTACATCGTGCACCGGATGTACCTCAAGGACGAGAACCTGCGCGACTTCGGCTGGATGGCGCTGTACACCCCCTCGGCGTCGCGGTGGCTCGACACCTACTTCGCCGCGGGGGTGGAGTGGGACCAGCAGCCGGACAGCACCGGCGCCCTCCAGACCGAGTCGAGCTTCGTGCTGGAGACGGGGCTCAAGTTCCGGGTGAACGTGCTGCACTCGCCGATGAAGTTCCTCGGCAGGCTGACGCCCTACTGGGGGGTCCGGGCGGGAATCCGGAACACCGGCGCGTTCGAGATCAACCGGTTCAGCTACGTGCTGGAGTTCGGGGCGGGGTCGTTCTAGGGGACGACGTAGCTCCTCGCCTCGGCCAGCTCCGGGCGCGCGCCGTCGCCCCCGCCCGTGAGGGCCAGCAGCCTGCCGTAATGCTCCCGTGCCCGGGCCGGGTCGCCGGCGCGCGCGGCGGCCCGCGCGGCGCCGAGGAAGCCACGATACCGGTTCGGTGCCGCCTCGAGCGAGGCCTCGTACGCCCGGAGCGCCTCCGCCGGCTGGCCCACCTCCAGCAGCAGGTCCCCGAGCAGCTCCCGCATCGGCCAGAGCCGGTTCTCCATCGCCACGGACTTGCCGCTCGCATCCTCGCGGTCGGCGGCCGCGCGCATCAGCCGGCGCGCCTCGTCGTCCCGTCCCTCCCCCCGTGCCACCCACGCCTCCACCGCCATCCGCTGGATCCCGACCTGCCCGGCCCAGAACGCATCCCCGGACCGCCCCAGGTCCGTTTCGAGCGCCCGCAGGTGCTCCAGGTCCTCGCGGGCGGCGGCGCCATCCGCACTCCGGAGCGCCCCCATCGCGCGCGCGAACCGGGTGATCGCGTCCGCCGCCGGGTGCGCGGGGCGCACCTCGAGCGCGCGCGCCTCCTCCCACGCTCCGCGCTCGAGGGCCTGCCGGGCCGGGATCGCGGCGAAGGCGGTGTGGACGCTGAGCACGGCGCCGGTCGGCGACTGGGCCTCCACCGAGGCGCGGACCCGCTGCAGTCCGTCGGCCGCCGCCAGGACGCGCGCCGCCTCGGCGTCACGCGCCTCCTGCAGCAGCGCGTAGATCAGGAAGTCCATCGCGTGCACGTACGCCGGTGCTGCCTCGATGGCGGCGCGATTGGCCCGGATGGATTCCTCCCACATGCCGAGCATGGAGAAGACGTGCGAGGGCATGTGGCGCGCGTGGGGCGCCGCCGGGGACACCACCCCGTAGCGGTTGGCCGCGGCGAGCCCGCGCGCGGCCAACGGGGGATGGTCGCTGGCGTGGATCAGGTAGTGGAGCGCGCCGGGGTGCCCGGGCTCGGCGGCGAGGACCGCCTCGAGCAGCCCGAGCGCCTCGCGCTCGCGGGCGTAGCCCGAGTCCGCCGGCAGCACCGTGGCGGCCTCGAGCAGGGCCAGGGCATAGAAGGCCGTGGCCTCCCGGTCCCCGGGGTGCGAGCGGTGCACGGCCGCCATCGCCTTCTCGTAGGCGAGGACCCGCGACCGGTGGTCGCCTCCCTTTCGCTCATGGTAGTAGGCGTCCATCGCGGCGATGAAGTCCCGTTCCCGAGGTGTCGGGGCGCCGAGGGCCGTGGCCCGCTCCACGGCCTCCCGCCCGCGCCGGAAGGCGGCGGAGTCGGGCGCGGCCACCAGCGGGTTCGCGCGCACGACCATCGCGGTGCCCCAGTACCCCATCGCGCACCCGGGATCCGCGGCGGTGACGGCGGCAAAGGCCTCGCTGCCCGGCTGGGTCCAGAAGTGGTGCAGCATGGTGACGGCCCGGTCGAACCGCGCCTGGGCCTCGGCGCTGCACGAGACCGGGAAGTGAACCGTACCGATGTGGTCGGGCGCGGCGGCCGGCTCCTGCGCGCCGAGCTCCGCCAGTGCCATCAGGGTCCCCAGGACCGCGCCACCCGTGGACCGGGCCATCCTGTGATGCCGCATTGCCGAGCCCTCCCCCGCGTGCCCCCGCGGCCGCGTGATTCAGTCTTACCTCGGCGGCCCGGGATGCGAAAGGAGGGCCGGGCCGACGGCTTGCGGGACCGCAGGCGCGCCCGCCAACTTGCCGATCGTCCCCGCTCCCTCCCCCTCGCTCCCTGCGCCCGGCTCCCCACATGCGCCGACTGTGTCTCGCGATCCTCACGCTCGCCGCCCCCGTCGCCGCGCAGGAGCCCTATCGTGACCCGCCGCCACCCATCAGCCGGATCCTCGACGCCCCGCCGCTCCCGTTCGCGAGCCTGAGCCCGGATCGTGGGACGCTGCTCCTCCTCGAGCGGAACGCGCTCCCGCCGATCGCGGACATCGCCGCTCCCGAGCTCCGGCTGGCGGGCCTCCGGATCGACCCGCGCACCTTCGGGCCGGCCCGGTCCACCCCGCTCCGCGGGTTCCGCGCGGTCCGGGTGGGCGGCGGCACGGAGCAGCGGATCGCCACGCCGGCGGGCGCGAGGCTCGGTTCGCCCCAGTGGTCCAGGGACAGCCGGCGCCTCGCCTTCACGGTCGAGGAGCAGGACGGCATCGCCCTCTGGGTGGCGGAGGTCGCCACCGGCGAAGCGCACCGGGTGACGCCGCGCCGGCTCAACGAGACGCTGGGCCGCGCCTGCGGCTGGATGCCGTCGGGCACGGCACTGCTCTGCCGCCTCGTGCCGGAGGGATTGGCCGGGCCACCGGCGGAGGCGGCGCCCACGGGCCCCGCGGTGCTGGAGACCCGCGGTCGCACCGCCGCGAACCGCACCTACCAGGACCTGCTCCGGAACGCGGCCGACGAGGCGCGGTACGAGTACTACACGACCAGCCAGCTCGCCCTGGTCGACCTCGACGGCACGGTACACCCGATCGGCGAGCCGGCCATCTGGTCGTCGGCCGAGCCCTCGCCCGACGGTCGCTGGCTCCTGGTCGAGCGGCGGCACCGGCCCTGGTCGTACGTGGTGCCCGTCGGCCGCTTCCCCCGCACCGTGGAGATCCTCGCCGTCGACGGGCGGTCGGTGCGCACGCTCGCCGACCTCCCGCTCCAGGACGACGTCCCCACCGACTTCGACGCGGTCGCCCCGGGCCTCCGCCGGGCCGGGTGGCAGCAGGGGACCGCCGCCACGGTGGTCTGGGCCGAGGCGCTGGACGGCGGTGACGCGAGGAGGGAGGCGCCGCTTCGCGACCGGGTGCTGGCGCTCCCGGCACCGTTCGCCGGGGAGCCGGGCACCGTGGTCGAACTGGGCTACCGGCTCGACGGGTTCGCCTGGCTCTCCGACGGCCGCGCCATCGTGACCGAGAGCTGGTGGAAGACCCGTCGCACCCGCACCTGGCTGGTGGGGGACGGTGCGCCGCCGCGGCTCCTCTTCGACCGGAGCTCGGAAGACCGCTACGGCGACCCCGGCGCGTTCGTCACCGCCGAGGGCCCGCTCGGCCGCACCGTCCTCACCAGCAGCGGCGGGCGCTTCGCCTACCTCGAGGGACCGGGCGCCTCCCCGGAGGGGGACCGGCCCTTCCTCGACCGGTTCGAGATCGCGACCGGCCGGACCTCGCGGCTCTTCCACTCGATGGCGCCGCACTACGAGGAGGTCATGGCGCCACTCGACCCCGAGGCGCGACGGGCGCTCACGCGGCGCGAGTCGGTGGACGAGGCGCCCAACTACTTCGTGCGCGACCTCCGGACGCGGCGCCTGGCGCAGCTCACCCGGTTCGAGGATCCCGCGCCGGAGTTCGCCGGGCTCGAGCCGGAGCTCGTCCATTACACCCGCGCCGACGGCGTGGCGCTCTCCGCGCGGCTCTACCTGCCGCCGGGCTACGACCGCTCGCGCGGGCCGCTCCCCTTCCTCTTCTGGGCCTACCCGACGGAGTACAAGAGTGCCGCCGCCGCGGCGCAGGTGAGCGGCTCCCCGTACCGGTTCGTGCGCCCCGCCGGCACCTCCCACCTCTTCCTCCTCACCCAGGGCTACGGCATCCTCGACGACCCGACGATGCCCATCGTCGGCGAGGGCGGCGCCGAGCCCAACGACACCTACCTCGAGCAGCTGGTCGCGAGCGCGCAGGCGGCGGTGGAGAAGGTGGTGGCGATGGGGGTGGCCGACCGGGCCCGGATCGCCATCGGCGGGCACAGCTATGGTGCCTTCATGACGGCCAACCTGCTCGCGCACAGCGACCTCTTCCGCACCGGCATCGCCCGGAGCGGGGCCTACAACCGGACCCTCACGCCGTTCGGCTTCCAGTCGGAGGAGCGGAGCTGGTGGGAAGCGCCGGAGACCTACACCCGGATGTCGCCCTTCACCTACGCGAACCGGGTGAACGAACCGCTGCTCCTGATCCACGGCGAGGCCGACAACAACGCGGGCACCTTCCCGATCCAGTCGGAGCGGATGTTCGCGGCGATGCAGGGGAGCGGCGGGACGGCGCGGCTGGTGCTGCTCCCGGCGGAATCCCACGGCTATGCGGCGCGGGAATCGGTCGGCCACGTGCTCTGGGAGATGACGACTTGGCTCGACCGATGGGTGAAGGGCGCGGGCGGGGTGACGCCGTGAGGCAGGACGGATAGACGGATAGACGGATGGACGGGTGGGCGGATGGACCGATGGGTGGGAAGGGGGGGTCAGGCGTATTTCGCGCGGACGCCCGCGACGGACGCGGCGACGAGCTCCTCGAGGACGCCGAGGTCCACGTCGGAGAGGCGCTTGAGGTAGAGGCAGGACTTCCCGGTCCGGTGTTTCCCCAGCCGGGCCATCAGCTCCCCGCGGCGCTGGAAGTCCGGGAGGAGGTAGAGGGTCAGGTCCTGCTTCCGGGGGGAGAACGCGGCGACGGGCCACTCCGCGCTGCTCCCGTCCGCGTAGGGCAGGCGATAGGCCCCGAAGCCGATGATGCTCGGGCCCCACATCTTCGGCGCTTCGCCGGTGACCCGTCGCATCAGCTCCAGGACCACGCGGCCGTCGGCCCGACGGCGCTCGTCGGGCACCGCGGCGAGGAAGGCCTCGACGCTCGCGCCGGTGGGGCGGGTCCTGGGCTCGGCCATCGCGGGTGGTCCGGCGGCTAGGGGATCCGGCTGCCCCGGCCGTAGACCTCGTCCTTGACGCCGCGGATGGCGAACGCGGTGGCCCGTCCGTCCTTCACCTCGAATTCGAAGAGCACCTCGTCCCAGATCTCGTACACCTCGCCATCGACCATCCAGGCCGGGACGAACCAGTCCTCGCGCTTCTCGATCAGCACCATCGTCCGGTACTCCTCCGCCCCGAAGATCGGCGGCTCGAGGGTGCCGACGAGCCGGCCGTCCCGGTGCGTGATGTCGGTCCGGGTCGGCGTGGTGTCGGGCCCCATCCCCGGCTCGGTCCGGATCAGCCAGGCGCCGAGGTAGGGGCCGGCCTTCGCGCCGTCGAAGGCGAGGGTGTAGGACGGCTCGACCTTGATGGCGAGCGGCACGCTCACGGTGCCCCAGCGCATGACCAGCGTGGTGCCATCCACGCGGACGTCCTCGAATTCCCAGACCAGCGTCTCGGTGAAGGGCCCCGTGCCCGGGGTGAAGGTCCAGCGGAGCTGGCTCGGGTCCTCCTTCGGGTGCTGGGTGTGGAAGAGCTTGGGATTGGTGTCGATCACCATCGTCCACTCGCCGGGCTGCACCTGCATCCAGAGGGAGTACTTCCCCTTCCGCAGGGGGCGGCCCTCGATGGTGATGTCCTTGTTCACCTCGAGCGTGGTGGCGGCATTGGCGCCCGGCGTCCACACCTCCCCCCACGGCACCAGCTTCCCGAAGAGCGTGTCCCTCCCCCGGGTGCGCGGGCGGGAGTACTCGATCGTGAGCTTCGTGCCGTCCACCGTCTGGCTCACGCTGGCGGGCTCGCTCGCCTTGACCTGTGCCGCGAGGTCATTCACCGGAGCGGCGCAGAGCACGCAGAGCGCTGCGATGAGCACCGCGCGTCGGGGCGGGGTGTCGATGATCTCGGGGCGATGCACGGGTACTCCCGGGGTGGGGGGCTCAGCCGTAGCGGGCGTCGATGGCTTCGCGGATCTCGGCGAGCGACTTGCCCGCCGAGTGGAGGCGGAAGGCGAGGTTGCCCTCGCCCTGGCAGATCTCGCACCAGCGGGCCATCCCCGCTCCCTCGTAGCAGGAGAGGAGGGAGTAGAACCCGGGGAGATCGGCGCAACCGCACTGGCAGCGGATGCCGTCCACCACCTCGGGGATCTGCCGCACCTTGTCGAAGGTGGCCACCGCGTCCTCGTGGCCGGCGAGCGCCTCGGCGGTGAGGACCTTCGCGGCGGTGATCCCGGGGCGCGGCTCCGGGTGCGGGCCCCCGACCGGCCGGACGGCGAGCGCCCACGCCGCGCGCGGAAGGCCCGCCAGGCCGCCGAGAAGGACGGCGGCGCTCCGGAGCAGGTCGCGGCGGGAGTGCATGAGCGGCATGGTGGTCAAGCTATGAAATCCGCCCCGGAACCGTAAGGCACCTCGGTTCCGGGGGGCACGCGGGGCCCGCCTCCCTGCTCCCCTCTCCCGTCTCCCCTCTCCCGGCTCCTACCGCGTGAGCCTCGGCCACCGCCCCTTCCACCCCCACCACCCGAGCACGGCGCCGATGGCGATGGCGATCGTGCCACCGAGAATGCCGCCGAAGGCCAGGGCGCCCAGCCCGTTGAGCACGAGGATGGCGGCGAGGAACATCGCGCCGCCACGGAGTGCGGGGCGCACCCAGCCGGCGGCGTCGCTCGTGGTGCCGCCGGTGCCGCGCAGCTCGTGCCAGATGCCGTACGCCGCGCCGGCGATGGCGCCGAGCGGGCCGGTGATGAAGATGCCGAGCATCGGTCCCTGGTTGGCGCCCGGTGCGAGGATCATCGGCCCGAAGAACCCGGCGACGAACCCGATGCCGCCCATGATGATGGCCCAGCGGAGAATGCGGAGGACGGCGTCCATCGAAGCTCCTTCCCGGGGTCGACCGCAGGGGAGGCTCGGCTCGGCGACATTCGGTCAGGCGCCCTTCCGATGTCTGGCTCGAAGGTGCGCCGTGCCGGGGATCGTGTCCAGCCTGGGCCGATCGCCTCCGATCGTGCCGGTCCGGCCGGTCGAATCCGCCGCGCCTGGTGGCGGAGCGGAGCCGCCGCGGCTAGGCGGGGGCGCCGCTCGGGAGGAGCCGGGTGGAGAAGGCCGCCGGCAGGCCGACGAAGGCGACGTGGATGAGGAGCCCGCGGAGGATGGCGGCATTGGTGGGTGCGCCGGGATCGATCGCGGAGAGGGGGACGACCACGGCGTTCATCACGGCGTAGACGACGACGCCGTAGACCGGGCCCCAGAGGAGCGGCCTGCCCCGGAGGTCGGGGAGGCGGCGGCTCGCGACGTGGTACGCCGCCACCACCCCGCAGGCGACCGTGAAGTGGCAGAGCAGGCCGAACGCGGCGGTGCCGGCGCCGCCGGTCCGCGCCGCGGGCCCGAGGACCCCGGCCGCGATCCCCAGGAGCACGCGGACCGGCGAGCCGCCCCGGAGGCTCGCCATCACGAACGCGGCGAGGATGTCGAGCGTGCCCACCGCCAGCGTCCCGACGGCGAGGGCGAGGACCGCGGCGAGACCACGCGGCATCGGGAGCTCCGCGACAAAGAGAGTGCCACGGGGACGCGGTCCCCCCCGGCGACTTGCACACCGGGGACGGGGCTCGGCGATCGCCGCGCCGCGTTTCGAGGTGAAACCAATCGCGCCACAACCGCGTCCGGGGGGCAGGCACGATCCCCCCTCGACAATGGAGCCTCACATGGTGACCCCGCCACTCGCTCCGGCTGCTCCTCGAGCTCCGCGCGCCGCTCGAGGGGGAGAACCTCACCGGCTTCACCGCGCTGCATCACGCCGCCGAGGCGGGCTCCCTTGCCGCGGCGCGCTACCTCCTCTCGATCGGTGCCGACCCGACGCACGCCAACGCGGCGGGCCGGCTCCCCCGCGACACGGCGGCGGAGCAGGGCTTCTCCGCGATCGTCACGCTGCTCGAGGCCGCGGAGCGAGGGGAGCGGCCGGCGCCGGAGTGAAACCGGCCGCCGGGCGCTTCTCCGACCGCGCCGGTCGTGCTTGACCGGGGCGGGCCGGCGGCAACATTCGTGGGATACCGCCCACCGGAGCCGTTGTGAACGGCACCGCCACCGTGATCTCCCCCAGTGTCGACCGCGACCCGGACGCCCTCCGACGCACGGCCGCCCGCGCGATGGGGATCGGGGCCTGGGTCTGGCCCGCGTTCACCCTGCTGGACGCGTGGATGTGCTTCGTGGCCTACCCCGGGGCGCCGTTCGGGCTCTTCGTGGCCTACCGGCTCGGGGTGCTGCTGCTCTTCCTCGCCGTCTGGCATGCCAGCCGGCGGCCGGACCCCGACATCCGGCGCCTCTTCTACCTGCTCAACATCACGTACGGGCTCACCGCGCTCGTCATCTCGCTGATGGCGGTGCACCTCGGCGGGACCCGGAGCCCCTACATGCACGGGATCTCGATCGTGGCGCTGATCCGCGCGGCGGTGGTCCCGGGGCACTGGCGCCGCGCGCTCCCCACCTACGTGCGGATCGGGCTGGCCTTCCCGCTGGTGATGGGATTGGGGGCGGCGATCTCCCCCCTCGCCCGGGCGGAGTGGCTGACACCGGAGTCGCTCACGGTCTTCGCGAGCAACTACGTGTTCGTCCTGTCGTCCTCGGTGCTCGGGCTCATCAGCGGCCACCTCGTCTGGGCCGCGCAGGAGCAGGTGTATCGCGCCCGGCGGGTGGGCCGCTACCGGCTGCAGGCGCCGATCGGGCGGGGCGGCATGGGCGAGGTCTGGCTGGCGTGGGACCAGTCGCTGCGGCGCGAGGTGGCGCTCAAGCTCCTCCGGGTCGGCACCGGCGCCGGACCGGAAATGGTCAAGCGCTTCGAGCGCGAGGCCCAGGCGGCCGGCCGGCTCCAGGGGGCGCACGTGGTGCGGATCTTCGACTTCGGCGCGAGCGACGACGGCCTCTACTACATCGCGATGGAGTACATCGACGGGATCGACCTGGCGCAGCTGGTGGAGCGGGAGGGCCCGCTCCCGCCTGCGCGCGCCGCGCACCTGATGCAGCAGGCCTGCCTCGCGCTCGAGGAGGCGCACGCCGCGGGCATCATCCACCGCGATATCAAGCCGAACAACCTCATCGTGACGCGCGGCGAGCTGGGCGAGGACGTCGTGAAGCTGGTCGACTTCGGGGTGGCCCGCCTGCGCGAGCCGGCGCCTGGCGCCGAGCACCTCACGCACACCGGCCTCCTGATCGGTACCCCCGCGTACCTGGCACCGGAGCTCTGGGAGGGCCGGGAGGCGAGCGAGAAGAGCGACATCTACGCGCTCGGCGTGACGCTCCACTTCCTCCTGACGGGCTCGACCCCGCGGGACACCACGGCGGGCACGCGGCTTCCGCCCGAGCTCGAGCCGGTCGTCCGGCGCTGCCTCGCGGCCCGGCCCGAGGAGCGGGTGCCGTCGGCTCGTGCGCTCTGGGAGGCGCTGGAAGTGGAGGGGGCGCACGCCGCGTGACCGCGGTCACGGTGACACCCGGGCGGCGGGGCCTATGCTCCGCCCACGTGCTGGCAACCCGACAACCGGAGGAGGGGACGATGCGGCGCATGGCGGTGGGAGCAGCGATCCTGGTCGTGGCGGCGCTGGCGCCCTCGACGGCGGAGGCGCAGGCGACGGAAGGTGTGGCGCAGATCGGTGTGGTGTCGGCCCCGCCGGCCTGGCTCACGGGCGGGGTGGCGGAAGCCCCCGCGGTGGCGGTGAGGGAGGTGGCGCCCGAAGCCCTGGTGGCGGTCCGCCGGGCCGACCGGCAGACCGGGGTCACGCTGATGATCGTCGGCCTCGCCGGGGTCCTCACCGGGCTCATCGTGGACGAGAGTGCCATCACCATCGCGGGAGCAGTGGTGGGCGGGGTGGGGTTGTTCATGTATCTCAACTAGGGGAACGGGGAGCGGGGAACGGGGAGCGGGAACAGCGTAGCTCGGGGTGCTGCGCGGGTGACCGGGGTCACCGCCGCCGCCGCCGTCGCGCGGCCATGGTGAGGGTGGCGATGCCGACGTCGTCACTCTCCCCGGGAAGGCGGTGAACGATGCGGTCCAGGGTCGAGCGCTCCATCCTCAGGGGGCGGATCGGCGGGTCCTTCCGGGTGCCGGAGACGAGCGCGGCGCGCTTCCGGGGCCTGGTGCTCCCCGACAAGCGGGACCGGCTGACGCTGGTGGACGTGCGGGATTCGGCTGCCCGCCCGGTGGCAGGCAGGCACCGCCTTCGCCGCGCGCTGGTGCGCACGATGACCATCGCCCTGATGGTCCTCCTGGCACTCATCCTCACGGCGCGGGGCTACGCGCTGACCCCGAGCGGGAACGGGGACCGCCCTCTCGTGGTCGCGGCCCGCTGACGTGAGCCATCGCACACTCCGCCGGCGCGCGAAGGGCCATCGTGATGGAGTCGGTCCGTTCCGGCCGACGCCCATCCGGAGGACTTCCATGCAGAACCCCATGCTCCCCTCGCTCCTCTTCCCCCCGGCCGCCCTGATCGCCGTCCTGTTCGGCGCTCCGGTGGCGGACGCCCCGCCCACGACGCTGCTCGCGACCCTCTCCGGCGGCGCGGAGGTGCCCGGCCCCGGCGATGCCGACGGCGCCGGCACGGTCACCCTCACGCTCGATGCGGACAAGGGGGAGGTCTGCTACGAGATCGGTCTCACCAACGTCGAGGACCCGACCCAGGCCCACGTGCATCAGGGCGCCGCCACCGTCACCGGCGGCCCGGTGCTGCCGCTCAGCGGTGACGTGGCCGGAGACCCGGCCGGCTGCGTGAAGGCGGACGCGAAGGTGATCGGGCAGATCACCGCGACGCCCGCCGACTACTACGTGAACATCCACAGCAAGGCCCACGCGGCCGGCGCGGTGCGCGGACAGCTCCGCGCGGTGGACACGAAGTCGAAGCCCGACCCCGCGAACTGACCCCGCGGCTCGAGGGCCCCACCCGGGGGCGTCAGCCGGCTTCGGCGGGCGCCCCCTCGATGTTGAGGCGGCGGAGGAGGGCGGTGAAGCGCGGATGCCCCCGGAGCGACCGGAACAGGAACGAGCCGGCCACCCCGTAGATGCCGCCCTCATGCTCGCGCTCGGCCTGCTCCAGGAGGTCGAGCGCGCGCTCGTGCTCGCCCAGCCCGGTATAGACATAGGCGCGGTGGTAGGGCGAGGTGGGGCGCCCGCCCCCCGGCTGCTCGAGGCGAGCGAGGATCTCGCGCGCCTCCCCGACCTGCCCCGTCTCCGCCAGGGCCTCGCCCAGCTGCCCGAGGAAAAGGCTGCTTCCCTCCGACAGCGCCACTGCCTTCCGGAGCGCCGCGACGCCGGCCTCGGCCTCGCCGAGCCGGATCAGCGCCCAGCCGTGCACGGAATGCCCCCGCGCGAAGCCGGGATCGAACTCGATCACCCGCTCCGCCTCCCGTCGGGCATCCTCGTACCGGCCGGCGCGCATGAGCACGCTCACGACGTCGGTGCGGTACGCCAGCGGATCGAGCTCCTGCGCCCGCCGGGTCAGGCGTTCCGCCTCCGGGTACCGCTCGAGCGAGGTGCAGAGCCAGCCGTAGTGCGCGTGGACGTCGGCGCTGCCGGGGCTCAGCTCGAGGGCGAGCCGGAACTCCTCCTCCGCGCCGGCCCAGTCGCGGTCGCCCACGAAGCGGATCAGGGCGAGCACCGCGTGGGCCTCCCCCAGGGTGGCGTCGGCGGCCAGCGCGCGGGCCGCGGCCGCCCGGGCGCGGGAGAGCGACTCCTCCGGTGCGAGCGCCGAGGTGTCCTGCCCGATCATGACCTCGATGTAGGCGCGGGCGAGCCCGGCGTGCGCCAGGGCGAACCCGGGGTCGCGCACCAGCGCCCGCTCGAAGTAGTCGATGGCGCGGAAGCTCGAGCTGTCGGTGTAGTTGCTGAGCAGGTGGCGGCCCTGCAGGTAGAGCTGCCACGCGCCGAGGTCGCTGGTGGGCCCGCGCCCGATCCGGGAGCGCTCGCCGGGCGAGAGCTCGGCCCGGAGCGCGGCGGCGATCTGCAGCGCCACCTCCGACTGGAGCTCGAACAGGTCGGTCAGGTCCCGGTCGTACGTCTCCGCCCAGAGGCGACGTCCCGACTCCGCGTCATCGAGCTGGGCGACGACCCGGACCCGGCTCCCGGCCCGGCGCACGCTCCCCTGGAGCACCGCGCCGACACCGAGCGCGGCCGCCACCTCCGCCACGCTGCGTCGCTGGCCCTTCAGCTGCATCACCGAGGCGGCCGCGATCACCTTGAGCGAGCGGATCTTCGCCAGCTGCGCGATCACGTCCTCGGTGATCCCGTCGGCGAAGAACTCACCCTCGGCGTCGCCGTTCAGGCTCGCGAAGGGCAGCACCGCCACGGACGGGGGCGCCGGCTCGAGGTCCGCCCGGAGCGCGATCGCGAACTCCCCGCAGGTGGCGAAGCGGTCCGCCGGCAGCGGCGAGAGGGCGCGACGAAGGGCCGCGTCCACCGAGCGGGGCACCGCCGGGCGGAGCGCGCGGGCCGAGGGGGGCGCCTCGGCGAAGCGCCGCGCCATGAGGAAGGCGGGGGTGCCGCGCCAGGGGAGCCCGCCGGTGAGCAGCTCGAAGAGGACGCACGCGAGGGAGTAGAGGTCGCTCCGGCCGTCCAGCGCGAGCTCGCCCGCGGCCTGTTCCGGGCTCATGTAGGCCGGCGTGCCGACCACGATCCCGGTGCCGGTGATCCGGTCGCCGGCGGCGGCGGTGGCGGCGAGGGCGATGCCGAAGTCCGCGACCACCGCCTGTCCCCCCTGCAGCAGGATGTTCTCCGGCTTCACGTCGCGATGGACGACGCCGCGCCCGTGGGCGTGGTCGAGCGCGGCCGCGACCTGCTCGGCGAGCGCCACCGCCTGGTCCACTGGCAGGGGCCCCTCGCGCTCCAGCCGCCGGCGGAGCGATTCCCCTTCCACCCACGGCATGACGTAGTAGAGCAGCCCGCCGACCTCCCCCGCCTCGTGGAGCGCGAGGATGTGTGGATGGCTCAGCCGCGCCGCGACGGCGATCTCGCGCTGGAAGCGCGCCGGGCCGAGGGCCCGGGCCACCTCCGGCCGGAGCAGCTTCACCGCCACCCGCCGGCCGTGCCGCAGGTCGTCCGCGAGGTAGACGGTGGCCGCGCCGCCGTGGCCGATCTCGCTCTCGATCCGGTAGCGATCGGCCAGGGCGGCCGCGAGCCGCTCGCCGTTGGCGCCGAGGGTCGTCACGGGAAGGGCACCAGCCGGGCCTGGAGGATGTCGAGGGTGCAGACGCCGCCCGCGGGGTCGCCGCAGGCGAGCGCCAGCAGGGCCAGGCCGGGCGCTAGGTGTCGCATCGGGGCGCTCCAGGGGGAGGCAGCCGGAATCTACCCGGCGGGCCGGCGGACGTCAGCGAGGATCGCATGCGGGGACGAGGCGCCGGACGGGCCACGCGAGCCCCGGAGCGGCGCCCGCTCCGCGGGTTGGCGCGGGTATTGCCGGGCAGGCGTGGGTCCTATAATTCAGAGGCCGAGCAGGCGCCGGAGGCGACTGGCCGCCACCTCCCGCCGGGGCTCGGCACCCCCAACCATCCCGAGGGTCCTGCCGTGTCGCGCTCATCCGCCCCGCGATCTGCCGCCGTCCGTTCGCTGGCCCTGGCTCTTGCACTTTGCGCCACCGCGCCGGCCGCGGCCCTGGCGCAGGAGGTCCTCACCGAGGTGTCGCCGGTCAAGATGGCGAAGATCCTCACCGACCTCGGCATCGAGGCCGAGCTCGGCGGCGACGACGACACGCCCCGGTTCCGGTTCGAGTACAACGGCTACCGGATGCTCCTGTTCCTCGCCAACCAGAACACCGACGCCCAGCTCTACATCGGCTTCCTCGACGGGGAGATCTCGGACCGCGAGCTCAACGACTGGAACCGGGACCACCGGTTCTCCCGCGCCTACCGCGACAAGGACGACGACGCGGTGCTCGAGGCCGACCTCGACTTCACCGGCGGGGTGACCGAGGCCAACATCAAGGCGTGGATCCGGCTCTTCGCCAGCCTGGCCCAGGACTACGCGAAGGTGGTGGATTAGGACGGCTGAGGCGGCCAGGTCGGCCGGGACGTCTCGTCCGTCCCGGCCGGGAAGCCGCCGGTCCCGTCATCCGCGCGTCAACCCGTGGCGTAGAGCCGGAGCTCCTCCGGGTCGCCGGGAAGCGTGACGATGCGCTCGAAGCGGAAGCCGAGCTTCCCGAGCAGGCGTCCCGACGCCTCGTTGTCGAGCGAGGTGATGGCGAGGATGCGCTGCAGGCCCATCGCGTCCCGGCCCCACGCGAGCGTCGCGCCGGCCGCCTCGGCGGCGTAGCCCTTCCTGCGGTGCTCCGGCAGGAAGGCGAACCCGAGGTCGGGGTCGTCCAGCCCGTCGCGCCGGAGCAGGCCGCAGATCCCCACCGGTACGCCTCCCTCCTGCACTTCCACCAGCATCAGTCCCATGCCGTGCCGCGCGTACATCGCCCGCGGCCCCTGGTCGATGTAGCGGACGGCGTCGTCCACCGACCGCACGCCGCGGTCGGCGATGAAGCGGATGAAGTCGGGGTCGTTGAGCAGGACGCGGATGAACGGCGCGTCCGCCGGCGTCAACTCCCGGAGTACGAGGCGGGGGGTGGTGAGGGTGGGGGGCACGGAGGGCGGGGAACAGGGAAAGGGGAACGGGGAACGGGAACTACTTCGTTTGACGTGCGAGGGAGCGCCAGCCCCACCAGGTGGCGGCACCGATGATCACCCAGCCGATGAACCGGAGGTCGCGGGCGATGGCCTGGTCGCGGGCCAGGAGGTCCCACTCCGCGAGCAGGAACGCCCAGTCGTGTTCGCCGCCGCCGACGAGCGGGAGTTCCCGGGCCCGAGCGTCGGCCACGTAGCGCGCGACGTTCCAGCAGTTCTGTCCCACCCACCAGAGCGCCACGCTGGCCGCGTGACGATCCGCGCGGCGCCAGAAGTAGGCGACGAACGCGAGCGGCCACGGCGATGTCGCCCAGCCCGGTGGGGGTCGCGAAGCTCTCGGGGAACCGGCCGCTCCGGCCGGCGAGGTAGATGGGGATGCCGACGAACCGCGTGAGGTGGAGCGCCACGAGGAGCCGGAGGTCCACCGCGGCTACCCAGCTCCGCAGCCACGCCGCCCGACGCTCGAGGAGGAGGAGTCCGAGCGTGAGTGCCACGAGCAGGAGCTGCGGGCCCGGCGGCGGCACGGCTGCGAGGCGACCGGAGCCGACCAGCAGCACCGCGAGCACGAACCACCCGGCGAGGAACGCGAGGACGGGACCGTGCCGGGCCGGGCTCATTCGCGTGCCTCCAGGTCGGGGTCAGGCGAGCATCCAGGCCGCCGCAATGCACGCGGCGGCGAGGGCGATGCCCGCGGTCGGGGTCCGGAACCAGTAGCGGATGCTCAGCGCCAGGTAG
>DATIBS010000053.1:0-2682 GCA_035457305.1 Gemmatimonadales bacterium | reverse complement strand
CCGCCGGACCTTGGCCACCTCGAATTCGCCGGTCGGCATCGTCCGCGGCGGGACGCCAGGATCGGTCGGCGTGGCCCGGCCGCAGTGCATGCAGAACTGCGCGGCCTCGGGAAGCGGCGTGTGGCAGGCGGGACAGGAGCGATCGGTGGTGGACATTGGCTCCGTGAGACGTGAGACGTGAGACGCACCGACGCCCGTCGACGCGCGTCCGACTACCTCCCGGCGATCAACCGCTCGAACCTCGGATTCCCCCGCAACGGCGCGAACGCCGGATCCAGCCGGAGCCATCCCGGCGAGATGTGGTACGGCAGCCGCATCAACTGCTCCAGGCGCTCGAGCGCGCGATCGTTCTGGCCCAGTGCCAGGTGGATCCGGACCATCTGGTGGATCTCGTACGCCGCCTCGTTGCCGTCGCGATTGGGGGTGAGCGCCACGCCCCGCCCGCCCTCCGTCACCGCCTCCGGGCGCCCGAGGTAGGCCAGCATCACCGCGTAGAGTGCCCGGAGTTGGGAGTCCTGGGGAGCGCCGTCGGCCTGGGCCTTGGACTCCGCCAGCGCCGAGTCGGCGTACGCCCGCCCGACCGCCTTGTGCCCGGCGTCCCAGTGCGCGGTGGCGAGCGACTGGCCCCACCAGGCGATGTCGTTGTCGAACGCCGCCGGCGTGAGCCGGAAGAGCAGCTCGCGGTCGGCATCCTCCAGCACCCAGGACATCTCGAGGATCCCCGCGAAATCGGCGGCAATGATCGGGGCCGGGATGCCACGCGCCTTCGCGGCATCCACCGCCCGCCTGGCGCTGGCCAGGTCGGCCTTGGCGAGGTGGGCCATCACCTGCCACTTCGCGGCCGTGACGTCAATCGGCTCCAGGGCGATGTTGGCCTGGCTCACGTCCAGCGCCTCGTCCAGGCGGCGGGAGTAGACCAGCGCATTCTGCAGGCTTGCGAGGGTCCGGACGGACCGTGGGTCCAGCTCGCGGGCGCGCTCCAGCTTGGTGAGCGCCGCCTCGGTCCGCCCGAACGAGAGGTCCACCGTGGCGGCCAGCGCCAGCATCTCGGCGTCATTCGGCGCGGCGCGGAGCGCGCGCTCCGCGGCATCGGAGGCCTTGGCCTGGTTCCGCTCCACCAGGTTGTAGTAGCGGGTCGCCGCCGCGTGGCCCAGCGCCCCGTCGGGGTCGAGGGCGAGGGTGCGTTCCATGGCCTGCCTGGCACGGGCGGCGGCGACGGGCTCCCGATTCCCGTTGAAGTACACCCGGGACAGCGCGATCGTCAGGGCATTCCAGGCCTCCACGAACGACGAATCGAGCGCCACCGCCTGCTCGAAGTAGGAGGCCGCAAGCCGCTGCTCCGCGGCGCTCGGATTGGTGAGCGCGCGGCCCTTGAGGTAGAGATCCCACGCCACCGGGTTGGTCGTCGCCGACCGCGTCAGCACTTCCTCTTCCTGCGCGCCCAGCGCCGTGCCGAGCGCGCCGGCCACGCGCGTGGCCATCTGGGACTGCACCTGGAAGACGTCGGTGAGCGGTGCGTCGAAGGTCTGCTGCCAGGTGGTGGAGCCGGTCTTCCCGTCGATGACCTCCGGCACGACCTGGATCCGCCGGGCGTCGCCGCTGCCGGCCCAGCGCACCCGACCCACCAGCAGGTAGTCGGCACCGAGTTCCCGCGCGATCTCCTGCGAGGACTTGGTCGTCTCCCGGTACTGCTCCACGCTGGTCGAGGCGATGACGGTGAGCCCGTGCACCCGGGAGAGCTTCCCTCGCACCTCGTCCACCAGCCCGTCCACGATGTAGCGGTCCTCCGCTGCGCCCTGGTTGACGAACGGCAGCACCGCCACGCGGGAATCGCCGGCCGGGCCGCCGGCGTCGCCGCCCTTCCCCCGCAGGGCGAAGAAGGCGATCGCGGCGACGGCGGCGAGGCCCAGCGCCCCGATCATCCCCCACCGTCGGAGCGCCGGAGCCACGGCCCGACTGCCCGTCAGTCCGTCTGTCCGACTGTCCGCCTGCCCGACCGCCGCCATCGCCCCGCTCCGCTGGCCCGATTCCACCCCCTGGAGGTCGGCTACCAGCTCCGCCGCCGTCTGCTGCCGGTCCACCGGCCGCTTGGCGAGCGTGCGCGCCACGAGTGGCTCGACGCCCGCGGGCAGTCCTTCGCGCGTGGCGCCAAGCGGCCTCGGGCTCTCGGTGAGGGCCCGGGCCACCACCGCCTGCGGGCTCCGCCCGGTGAAGGGCGGCTCGCCGGCCAGCATCTCGTAGAGCACCGCCCCCAGCGCGTAGACATCGGTCCGCCCGTCCACGTCCTTGGCCCCGGTGGCCTGCTCCGGGCTCATGTACTGCGGCGTGCCCACGGCGAGGCCGGTCTTGGTGATGGCCTCGCCCTCGGCCCCCACGGCCCGGGCAATGCCGAAGTCGGCCACCAGCGCGTGACCCTCGCTCAGCAGGATGTTGGCCGGCTTGATGTCGCGGTGGACGATGCCGCGCTTGTGCGCGTAGGCCAGGGCTTCGGCCACCTCACGGGCGAGGCGGAGGGCTTCGGCCGCCGGCAGCTCGCCTTCACGCTTGAGGCGGGCGGAGAGCGACTCGCCCTCGACATACGGCATCACGTAGTAGAGGACGCCGTCCGCCTCCCCCGAGTCGTACATCGGGAGGATGTGCGGGTGGCTCAGGTTGGCCGCGATCTCGACTTCGCGCAGGAAC
>DATIBS010000052.1:0-2566 GCA_035457305.1 Gemmatimonadales bacterium | reverse complement strand
GTGACGAGCGAGTCCACCTTGATGGCCAGGGCCCCGCGGTCGCTGCGGGCCACCGGGGAGGTCGTCTCCCCCCGGAGGGTGATCTCCACCACCCGGATGTCCTTGTAGCGGGCCGCGTCCCCCGCGTTGATGACCTGGTTGTCACGGTCGAGGTAGCGGAGCGCGAAGCCGTTGCCCGCGCGGAGCGGTCCCAGCACCGGCTGGGGGGCCGGGTCGCCCCCGGTGCGCGACTGCGCCCCGAGCCACCAGCGGCCGCCGCTCTGGTAGAGCGAGTACTCCATCACCTCGAAGAACCGCACCGGGCTCCCGTTCCGGATCCGGGTGCCGATCGGCATCCCGTTGCCGCTGTTGGAGGCATCGTCCCGGAACGCGGCGTTGGGCGTGAGCTGCTGCAGCTCGAGCGCGGGCCGGCCGTCCTCCGGGCAGGTCTCCACCCGGATCTCGCTGGTCCGGAACGGGGTCCACTGGTCGTCGTTGCCGCGGTCGGCCTCGTTCTCGGTGAACAGGAGGAGGCTGTCGGCCGTGGTCGGGTTGCGATAGCCGATGACCGGGAGCCGGAGGAGGATCGCCTCCTCCGCGTAGTTGCCGCACATCACCGCCCAGCCCCGCATCACCCGGATGGTGATCCGGTCGGCCCGGGCGTCGAGGATGTCCGGCACCTCGGTGTCGTCGTCGGTGTGGTCGTAGCCGATCTCGCGGAGCTCCGCGGGCAGGAGGAGCGCGCCGGTGCGCATGCTCGCCTGCATCTCGGTCTGCTGGGTCTGCGCCCGGGACACCCGCTGCGTGGTCAGCACCATCCGCGTCAGCGCCATCCCCACGACGCCGGCCAGGATGATGCCGATCATCATCTCCACCAGGGTGAAGCCCGCCCGGCCTCGCGTCACTCGCATAGAATCCTCGTCCGGAGCGTGTCGGTACGGGTCCGCCCCGGCGGCACCCGGTAGGTGACGTACACCTCCACCGGCCGCACGTCGGCGGTGCTGTTCTGCACGAACCAGCTCACGCTCACCCCCTGGCGCTGCTGCGCCCCGGTGGAGCTCCGGAACCGCGTGGAGGTGCACTTGGGGTCGGTGGCCGTGGCGTAGGAACGGAGCCGCTCCAGCTGGTCCTCCGCCGCCTGCGCGGAGATCGTGGCGGTGCGCCCCCGGCCGATGATCCGGCTCACCGCCGCGCTCGAGCTGGCCAGCGCGAGCACGCCCGCGCCCAGCACGACCACCGCGATCAGCACCTCGATGATGGTGAACCCGCCCCGCGACGCCCTGGTCACTCGACCCTCCCGTAGCGCGTGACGACGACGCTCCTGCTGTGGCCCCCGTGGCTGACGGCGAGCTCCACGTCGTCGTCGCCGCCCGGGATGATCGCCGTGCCGGTGGGCAGGAAGGTCAGCGTGGCCGGGCCGGCATAGGTGAGCCCGCCCCGCTGCACGATCTCCTCGCTCACCCCCACCGCCTGCCAGACGGCGCCGGTGCGGAGCTCGATCCAGGCACTGTCCTGGGTGACCCGGAGCCGGGCCGGCGCACCCCGCGTGAGCGCCCGCGCCCGGGTCTGGGTCGCCAGGTTCGCCAGCGCGTTCCGCGCGTTCCGCACCGCCATCGCCTCGCCGAACTGCCGGAACCGGGGGAAGGCGATCGACGCCACCGCCCCGATGACCACGATGGCGATCATCAGCTCGATCAGGGTGAAGCCGCGGTGCCCTGCCCCGCGCATTCCAGTCATCCGTCCCCCGGGGATCTGCGGCCATCCTGCGGCCGGCGTACCGTCGAATCCGTTTACAAGTCCTGTACCAATCACCATGTCATTGCAGCACAATGACTTGTCATTTCGCCTCCGGCCGGGATTCTGCAACCAATTGCAGGTGACGCAGGGATCTGCAGGGGGGCGGTCGGGCAGTCGGGCAGTCGGACGGTCGGACGGTCGGACGGTCGGACGGTCCGTCTGTCCGACTGTCCGACTGTCCGACTCAAGTCAGCCCGTACTTCCTGATCTTGTAGAACAGCGTCCGCAGGCTCACGCCGAGCTGCTGGGCCGCCTCGCGCCGGTTCCCCCCGGCCAGCGCCAGGGCCCGCCGGATCACGGTGGCCTCCACCGCCTCGACCTCGCCCTTGAGGTCCACCCCGTCGGCGCTCTTCCCGTTCCCGCCGGTCGTGGCACCCAGCTCGAAGTCGTCGGCGTCGAGCCGCTCGTGCCCCGAGAGGGTGGCGGCCCGCTCCAGCGCGTTCCGGAGCTCGCGCGCGTTGCCCGGCCAGGGGTGCTCGCAGAGCCGCGCGAGGGCGCGCGGCGTGAGGCTCACCGGCCGGCCGAGCCGCCGCGCCGCTTCCTGGGCGAAATGGGTGATGAGTGCGGGGACGTCCTCCGGCCGCTCGCGGAGCGGCGGGAGGTGGAGCCGGATCACGTTGAGCCGGTAGAAGAGGTCCTCCCGGAAGGCGCCCTGCCGCACCGCCTCCTCCAGCGGGCGCGCGGTGGCGGCCAGCACCCGGACGTCCACGGCGCGGGTGCGCTGGTCGCCCACCCGCCGGATCTCGCCCTCCTCCAGCACCCGGAGGAGCTTGGCCTGGAGCGCCTGGGG
>DATIBS010000051.1:0-9794 GCA_035457305.1 Gemmatimonadales bacterium | reverse complement strand
ATCGACCCGGCACAGCAGCTCGTCCCGGTGGCCCCCGCGCTGCACTACGCGATGGGCGGCATCCTCACCGACCTCGACGGCCGGACCACGGTGCCAGGGCTCTGGGCGATCGGCGAGGTGGCCTCCACCGGGGTGCATGGCGCCAACCGCCTCGCGTCCAACTCGCTCCTGGAGGGACTGGTGTTCGCGGATCGCGCTGCGCGCGCGCTGGCCTCCGGGGCGCTCGCGGAACCCGCACCGATGCCGGCGGGTTCTCCCGTCGGGCCCGGGCCGCCCGACGACGGCTCCGATTTCCGCGAACCGGCGCCCGGGCTGCGCGAAGTGATGCGGACGATCATGACCGGAATGGTGGGACTGAGCCGGACCGAGGGCTCGCTGGAGCAGGCCCTGCGTGACCTCGCCGCTCTCGAGGCCAAGGCCCCCGCGGGGGCCTGGCGCACCCGCCACCAGCTTCGGGTGGCGCAGCTCATCGCCCGCTCCGCGCTCGAGCGCCGCGAGAGCCGCGGCGGTCACCGCCGGATCGACTTCCCCCCGGCGGACCAGGTGCGCATCGCGCCGGAACCACTCGGGCTGGACTGAACACGGTCGAAGGTCGAAGGTCCAGGGTCAAGGGCCATCTCGACCCGCATCCTTCGGCATTCGACCTTCGACCTTCGACCACGCCATGCCACTCAACCTCCCCGTCATCGAGCCCACCGCCCTGAGCCCGGAGCAGATCCGGGAGATGCAGGCCGAGATCCGCCGCCTGGCCCGGGAACGGAACGCGGTGATCCTCGCGCACAACTACCAGCGGCCCGAGGTGCAGGACGTGGCCGACTTCGTGGGCGACTCGCTCGGCCTGTCCCGCGAGGCGGCCAAGGTGGGGCAGGACATCATCGTCTTCTGCGGCGTCCACTTCATGGCCGAAACCGCGGCGATCCTCAGCCCCTCGAAGCGCGTGCTCCTTCCCGACCTCCGGGCCGGCTGTTCCCTCGCCGACACCATCACCGCCGAGGACGTCCGGCGCTGGCGCGCCGAGTTTCCCGACCATATCGCCGTGGGATACGTCAACACGACCGCCGCGGTGAAGGCGGAACTCGATTACTGCTGCACCAGCGGCAACGTGCTGGACGTGATCGACGCCGTGCCGGCCGAACGCGGGATCCTCTTCCTGCCCGACTTCTTCCTCGGGATGCACGTGAAGCGGCAGCGGCCGGAGCGGAAGATCGAGGTCTGGCTCGGCGAGTGCCACGTGCACGCCGGCATCAACCCGCTCAACCTCGAGGCGGCCCGCCGCGCCCATCCCGGGTCCGAGGTGCTGGTCCACCCCGAGTGCGGCTGCGCCGGCCAGCTCATCTACGCGATGGGCACGGGGGACGTCGACGCCGAGGGCATCCACATCGCCTCCACCGAGCGGATGGTCCAGCTGGTGCGGGAGCGCCCGGCGAGGTCGTTCATCGTGGCCACCGAGACCGGCATCATGCATCGGATGATGAAGGAGGCGCCGGACAAGGCGTTCTTCGCCGCCGACCGCGCCGCCGAATGCGCCTACATGAAGACCATCACCCTGGAGGCCACGCTCGACGCCTTGCGGCTCGACCAGCATCACGTCACGGTGCCGGCGGACGTGGCCGCGCGGGCGCGCGCCTCGGTGGACCGGATGATCGCCCTGGGCCCGAAGACCGCGGCCAAGCCCGGTGACTGACGCGACCTGGACGCCCCTCGACCGCGTCGCCGAGGATGCGGACGACGTGGCGCGCTTCAGCCTTGCCGAGGACGGGCCGGAGGACGTCACCTCGGAGTTCACCGTCCCGGAGGGGCTGCAGGGGCGGGGGCGGATCGAGTTCCGCTCCGCGGGGGTGCTCGCCGGCCTCGCCTACGCCGACGCCGTGGCCCGGCAGGCCGGCTGCGGACCGGTGGCGTGGACCGCCACCGAGGGAGCGAGGATTCCGGGCCCCGCCGTGGTCGGCACGATCGGAGGACCGCTCCGGGCCATCCTGCTCGGGGAGCGCTCCCTGCTCAACCTGCTGCAGCGGGCGAGCGGCATTGCGACCGCCACCCGCGCCTACGCCGATGCCGTGGCCCACACCCCGTGCCGGGTGTTGCACACCCGGAAGACCGCCCCCGGCCTGCGGCTCTTCGACGCGGCCGCGGTGGTGGCCGGCGGCGGGTACCTCCACCGCCTCGACCTGGCGCGGCAGGTGATGGTGAAGGACAACCACTGGCGCGCCCTCCGCCGGAGCGGCGGGTCGCTCGCGGAGGCGCTGCGACGGGCGGCGTCGTGGGACGTGACGGCGCTCTACGTCGAGGTGGAGAGCGAGGCACAGCTGCGGGAGGCCTGCGCGGCCGGGGCCACCCGGCTGCTGGTGGACAACCAGGTTCCGGCCACTGTCCGCGCGTGGGCTGCGCTCGCCCGCGAGCTCCGGCCCGGCATCGAGGTCGAGGCCACCGGGGGCATCACCCTGGAGAACGTCGCGGCCTACGCCGAGGCGGGGACGGACTACGTCTCGATCGGCGCCCTCACCCATTCGGTCAAGGCGGCGGATGTGGCGCTGGAGGTGGAGTGAGCGGCGACGAGTGGGGACGGATTGGGGAGCCGGGAACGGGGAACGGGGAGCGGTAACTTCTCGGCGGCGGCGGGAGCGGACCGTTCCCTGCTCCCCGTTCCCCGCTCCCCCGAAAGCACGACGGGCCGCCCCTGTGGGCGGCCCGTCGCGGTTTCGGAGTGGAGCTGAGGGGAGTCGAACCCCTGACCTCTGCAGTGCGATTGCAGCGCTCTCCCAACTGAGCTACAGCCCCGGCAGGGCGAAAAAGATAGGCGCGGCCGCCCCGATTCGCCAGCCCGGGGGCTTCAGGCCGGCGATTCCACCGGGGCCCACGGCGCCAGTTGGTCCGCGATGGCCGCGCGATCCCCGGTCACTGCGATCAGCATCCGCCCGGGCACCAGGAACTCGTGCACGAGCCGGGAGACGTCGGCCGGCGTCGTGCCGTGCACCGTCCTCACGTAGGTCTGGAGGTAGGACTCCGGCAGGCCGTGGAGGCCGAGGAAGGTCATGAGCCCGATGATGCCCTGGCGGGTCGAGTTCTGGAGGACGAACGTTCCCGCGACGTAGTTACGGATCCCGTCGAGCTCCTCCTCCGGCGGCGCCTCCGCCCCGAGCCGCTCGATCTCCCGGAAGATCTCGCCGAGGCTCTGCCCGGTCGCCGCGGTGGTCACGTCGGCCGACTCGGCCCAGTACGCGTCCCGATAGCGCACCGAGACCGTGCTCGCGGGCGAGTAGGTCCAGCCCTTCTCCTCCCGGATGTTGCTCGTGATCCGGCTGGCGAAGCTGCCGCCGAGGAGAGCGTTCGCCACCAGGAGCCGCACCCAGTCGGGGTGCGTCGGATCGAACACCGGCGTGCCCACGATGAGCGTGGACTGCGGCGCGCCGGGGCGGTCCACCACGAGGAGCTCGCGGCGCGCACGCACCGCCGGCGGCAGCACCAGCGGCTCCGGCCCCGGCGCCCACTCCCCGAAGGCCTCCTCGGCCGCCACCCGTACCGCCGCCGGGTCGAACCGGCCGGCCACGTAGAGCCGGGCGCGCCGGGCCCCGAAGTTCGTCTCGTAGAAGCCGCGCGCCTGCCCGATGGTGAAACCCGTCAGCATCGCCTCGGTCGGGAAGAGCCGCCCGTAGGGATGGTCGCCGTGGAGTGCCTGGCGGAACGCCTCGAGCGCGAGCTGGTCCGGCTGCTGCCGCGCCACGGCCAGCTCCCGCAGCCGGTCCTGCCGGAGCCGGGGCAGCTCCGATTCCGGCAGCCGGGGGTGGCGGACCATCTCGGCCAGGAGTCGCACCATGTCGGGCGCCGCCTCCGCCAGGACGTCGCCGGTGACGCCGGTCTGGTCGAATCCCGTCGCGACCTTGACCGACCCACCCATCCCGGCGGCGGCCTCCGCCACCTCGCGAGCGCCCCGGGAAAGCGTGCCCTCCTGGAGCAGGTCGCCCACCAGCTCCGCGAGCCACACCTCGTCCGGCCGCTCGTTCAGGCTCCCGGCGCGGAGCACCAGGCTCACCGTGGCCTTGGGAATGCTGCCCCAGGGCACGAGCGTCACGGTCATCCCGTTGCCGAGCGTGAAGATCTCCGCCACGGGGAGGACGAAGTCCTTCGGCGTGCCGCCGGCCGGAGGAAGCGGCCGGGTCATGGCAGCCCCGCCGCGCCGGGATCCAGCACGAGCACGGTGCGGTTCTCCGGCCGGAGCCACTCCGCGGCCGTGGCGCGCACGACTTCCGGGGTCACCCCGGCGAACTCCCCCTCCAGCCGGTTGATCCGGCCGGGATCGCCGTCGAAGAGCGTCAAGCTCGCGAGCAGGTCGGCCCGGCCGAAGCCGAAGTACGCCCCCACGTGGTCGTACAGGGCCGAGCGGAGCTTCAGCCGGGCGCGCCCGAGCTCCGCCGCCCCGACCGGGTGCTCCCGCACCCCCGCGATGACGCCGTCGAGGGCGGCCAGCACCGCGTCCGCCGGCCGGTCCGTGTCGTGGAGCAGCGATACCGTCCAGAGCATCGGCCCGTCGTAATTGAACGCGTTGCCGAGGAGGTTGATGCCGCCCTCCACCGCGCCGGTGAGTCCCTGCTCCTTCACCAGCGCGCGGGTGAGGCGGCTGTCGTCGCCCTGGAGCAGCAGCTGGTCCAGCAGGCTCATCGCCCGGTGCGCCGGGGTCCCGCGCGGCGGCATCTGCCAGCCCACCGCGAGGGCGGGCCGGTTGGCCAGCGGGTCGGTCCGCGTCGTGCGCTTCTCCGCCTCCTGCCGCGGCTCGCGACAATCGACGGGCGGTGGTTCGGGCCCGCGGGGGATCCCGGCGAAGTGCCGCTCCACGAAGGTGCGGGCCTCGGCGGGGTCGAAGTCGCCGGTCAGCACGAGGACGGCGTTGTTGGGTGTGTAGTAGGTCCGGAAGAAGGCCCGCGCGTCCTCCAGGCTCGCGGCGTCGAGGTCGTGGAAGTCGCCGTAGTAGTCGTGCGCGTTGGCCCAGTTCTCGAACGCGAGCTGCGGCAGGTCCAGCCAGGGAAAGCCGCCGTAGGGCTGGTTGTGCACGTTCACCTGGATCTCGTTCTTCACCACGTCCCGCTGGTTCACCAGGTTCTCCTCCGAGATGTCCAGGCTGCGCATCCGGTCAGCTTCGGCCCAGAGCGCGGTCTCCAGCTTGTGCGCCGGAAGGACCTCGAAGTAGTTGGTGAAGTCGCAGCGGGTGGAACCGTTGAGGATCCCGCCGTTGGCCTGCACCAGCCGGATGAACTCCATCTTCCCGAGGTTCGCCGAGCCCTGGAACATCAGGTGCTCGAACAGGTGGGCGAACCCGGAGCGGCCGCGCGGCTCGGAGCGGAAGCCGACCCGGTAGTAGACCGCGACGACCACGGTGGGCGCCCCGGTGTCGGGGCTCAGGACCACGCGGAGCCCGTTCGCGAGCGCGAACGACTCCACCGGCACGGTCCAGCCTTCGGGAGTGGACGGGATCATGGTGAAGCGAAGATAATCAGGGCAGGATGAGCCATCCCGACGACCTTCGCCTCCATGTGGCAGGCCCGGCCTCCCCGGTGCCGGGGGAGTTCGTGCTGTACTGGATGCAGGCCACGATGCGGGCCGAGGAGAACTTCGCCCTCAACTGGGCGGCCGCCCGCGCCAACGACCTGGGCCTGCCGCTCGTCGTCTACCAGGGGCTCCGGCACGACTACCCCTGGGCGAGCGACCGGCACCACACCTTCATCCTCGAGTCGGCGGCCGACCTCTACGCGGCCTTCGCCCGGCGTGGCATCCAGTACGCGCTGTACCTCGACACTCGTTCCCCGGAGGAGGCCGCCGCCGGCCACCGGGACGCCTCCCCGCTCGTCCGGCTCGCGCGGCGCGCCGCCCTGGTGGTGACCGACCACGTTCCCACCTTCATCGCGCCGCGGCAGACGAGGGCGCTCCGGGAGAAGGTGGCGGTCCCCGTGGTGGCGGTGGACTCCTGCACGGTCGTGCCGATGGCGTATCACGCGCGCGAGTACTCGACCGCGCGGGCCATCCGTCCCCGGCTCCTCGAGGCCCTGCCCCACTATCTCCATCCCGTCGGCAACGTGGAGCCGCGGGTGCGCCGGCCGGTCGAGCTCCCGTTCGAGCCCGCGAGGCCCGCCGGGCCCGGCACGGCCGGCACCCCGGTGGCCGACCTGGTGGCGCGGTGCGCCATCGACCACGCGGTGGCGCCGGCCCGCGCCATCCGGGGCGGCACCGCCGCCGCGCGGCGCCGGCTGGAGCACTTCCTGCGTCACGGACTCCCCCGCTACGCCGAGGAGCGGGACGACCCCAACGCGGACGCCACGAGCGGCCTGTCGCCCTGGCTCCACTTCGGGAACATCGGCATCCACGAGGTGCTGCTCCGGGCCCGGGAGGCGGGGCCTGTCGCGCAGTACGAGAAGTTCCAGGACGAGGCCCTCACCTGGCGCGAGCTGGCCCACAACTTCGTCCACTTCGACCGGCGTCACCGCACCGTGGCGGCGATACCCGCCTGGGCCCGTGCCGAGCTCGACGCCCACCTCGGCGACCCGCGCGAGGCGGTGTACTCCCGCGCGCAGTTCGCCCGCGCGGAGACCCACGACGAGCTGTGGAATGCGTGCCAGCGCGCCTACCTGCGCGACGGCACGATGCACAACCGGCTGCGGATGCTGTGGGGGAAGTCGGTGCTGCTCTGGACCCGGCGCTACGGCGACGCGCTCCGGATCCTCGAGGACCTGAACAACCGGTACAGCCTGGACGGCCGGGATCCGAACAGCTACGGCGGGATCCACTGGGCCTTCGGGAAGTTCGACCGGCCCTTCTACCGGCGGCCGGTGCTGGGCACGGTGCGGTACATGTCGCTCAAGGCCGCCCGCGACAAGTTCGACGTGCCCCGATACGTCGCGCGCTACCGCTGAGCGCGCGCCCCGTCAGTCGTCGCGGTACGGCACCTCCAGCACCATCCCGTCCCGGGCCACCGTCGTCGCGGGGAAGACCGCCTGGGCCTCGGCCAGCAGCTCCGGTGCCTCGCGGGTGTAGCGGGCGCTGATGTGGGTCAGGACGAGCTGCCGCACCCCCGCCTCGCGCGCCACCTGTGCCGCCTGCGAGGCCGTCGAGTGCCCGGTCTCCCGCGCCCGCGCCACTTCCTCGTCGCCGAACGTCGCCTCGTGCACCAGCAGGTCGGCGCCGCGTGCGGCCGCGACCAGCGCGGGCACCGGGCGGGTGTCCCCGCTGATCACCACCGTCCGCCCGGGCCGGGTCGGGCCCACGAGGTCGGCGGGGCCGATTCGCCGTCCATCGGGCAGCTCCACGGTCTCGCCCTTGTGGAGCCGGCCCCACAGCGGGCCTTCCGGCACGCCCAGCTCCCGGGCGCGCTCGGGGTGGAAGCGGCCGAGGCGGTCGCGCTCGGCAAGCGCATAGCCCACCGTGTCGGCGCGGTGGTCGGTCTCGAAGACCACGATGTCGTAGTCGCCGCGCCCCAGCCGGTCGCCCGGGCGGACCTCGACGATCTCCACGGGAAAGCGGTTCTTCTCGACCCCGACCGCGAGGAGGTCGCCCAGGATCCGCTTCGCACCCCGGGGGCCGTGCAGGGTCATCGGCTCGGTGCGGTCCTGCAGGCCGAGGGTCCGGACCAGCCCCGTGATCCCGAGGATGTGGTCCGAGTGGTAGTGGGTGAAGAAGACGTCGCGGAGCGTGAAGCCGATCCCGTAGCGCATCATCTGCCGCTGGGTGGCCTCGCCGCAGTCGAAGAGCAGCGTCTCGCCCTCGCGCTGCAGCGCGAGGGCGGTGACGTTGCGGTCGAGCGTGGGGATCGCCGCGCCGGTGCCGAGGAAGGTGAGGCTCAGCATGGCGGCCAAGATAGCAGGTTCCGACCCCTAGAACATCTTCACTTCGACGTTCAGCCGCCCCGGCTCCTTCGCCAGCGAGCGGAGCAGCTCCTGCAGCGACCGGTTGGTCTCCCGCAGGTCCTCGTACAGCCCGCTGTCGGAGGCGAACTTGCCCAGCGTCCCGCGACCGGCGTTCACGTTCGCCAGCAGCGTGTCCAGCCGGGCGGTGGCCGAGGTGGCCTGGCGCGCGAGCGCGTCGACGCTCGCCGAGACGGTGTCGAGCCGGGCGAGCGTGCGGCGGGTGGTGCTGTCGGCGAGCGCCCGGTCGGTCCGCTCGAGCACCCGCCGCAGGGCCTCGAGGGTCTGGGTGAGCTCGGCGGTCGGCGCGAACTTGGGGTCCGCCAGCGTGCGGGTGAGCCGCTCGATCGAGGTGAGGGTCTGGCGGAGGAGCACCACGTTCTCCTCCGCCGTGAACCGCTCGGCGCCCTCGAGCACCCGGCCCGCCCTGGCGCCGAGGTCGGCGCCGATCTCGGCGAAGCCGCTGGCCATCGTGCCGGGGATCTCCGCGCCGGCCGGGAACGGCTCGGCGGCGCTGCCCGGCAGGAGCTTGATGGCCTGATCGCCCACCAGCCCGATCGAGACGATCTCGGCCTGAGCGTCGGCCTTGAGCGGGATGGTGCCCGGCAGCGTCATGTACACGGCCACGTCCCCCACGCCGCGGAGCACCACCTCCTCCACCTTGCCCACCGGCACTCCGGAGACCGTGACCGGCGACGCCTTCTTGAGGTTGCCGACGTCGGTGAACTTGGCCACCGTGCGGTCGGCCCCCGAGAAGTCCTTGCCGCCCAGCCACATCGTGCCGACGATGAAGAACGCGATCCCGGCGATCACCAGGGCGCCCACCGTGGCCTCACGCTTGTAGTGCAGGTCCATACGGGCTCCGTCAGTCGGGGAGCGTGGCGTCGGCGAAGTCGCGCTCGAGGAACGCCCGGACCTTGGGGTGGTCCGACGCCCGGAACTCCGCGGGCGTCCCCTGGAGCACGATCTTCCCCTCCGCAAGGAGGGCGATGCGGTCGGCGACGCGGAACGCCCCGCGCACGTCGTGGGTCACCATCACGCTGGTCACCCCGAGCTCCTCGGCGAGGTGCTCGACCAGCTGGTCGATGATGTCGGCGTTCACCGGGTCGAGCCCCGAGGTCGGCTCGTCATAGAGCAGGTACACCGGGTTCCCCGCCACCGCCCGCGCGATGCCGACCCGCTTCCGCATCCCCCCCGACAGCTCGGCCGGGAGTTTCTTGGCGGTCTCGGGTGCGAGGTTCACCAGCTGGAGGCAGCGTGCCACGCGCTCTTCCACGTAGGCCCGGTCCGCGTACTGCGCCTCGTCGGTGATGCCGAGCCGGATGTTCTCGAACACGTCCATCGAGTCGAACAGCGCGCCGTTCTGGAACACGTAGCCGATCCGGGTGCGGAGCCGGGCGAGCTCCTTCCGCTTCAGGTGGGCCACGTCCTGGCCGTCCACTTCGATGGTGCCGGCATCCGGCTTGATGAGCCCGATGATGTGCTTGAGGAGCACGCTCTTGCCCGTGCCGCTGGGGCCGAGGAGGGCCACCGTCTCCTGGTCCTGCACGGCGAAATCCACCCCGTCGAGCACCACCTGCTCGCCGAACCGCTTGCGCACCCCGGTGAGCCGGATCATCTCAGTTGAGCAGGACCCGCGCCAGGACGACGTTGAGCAGGAGGATGACCACCGAGCTCGCGACCACCGCCCCCGTGGTGGCGCGTCCCACGCCCTCGGCGCCCTGCTGCGTGTTGAAACCCACGTAGCAGGGGATGAGCGTGATGGCGGCCGCGAAGCAGATGGACTTGATGAGGGCGTACCAGCTGTCGAAGGGCTTGTAGAAGAGCTGCGCGCCGTAGACGAAGTCCTGGTCGGTGAGCGGGAGCACCTGCTTCGCGCCCCACCAGCCGGCGATGACCCCCATCGCG
>DATIBS010000050.1:0-18218 GCA_035457305.1 Gemmatimonadales bacterium | reverse complement strand
GGTCTTCCTCGACGACGCCGACGGCTGACCCGGCACACCCGGCGCAATGCCGGAACGAGGCCGCCCCCGCGGGGGCGGCCTCGTTCCGGCATTGCGCCGGGTGTGCCGGGTCAGCCGTCGGCGTCGTCGAGGAAGACCAGCACCCGGCGGCGCTCCACGACGGCGGCGAGCGCGTCGTACACCCGGGCCTCGATCGAGTTCCCGATGAGGTCGCGCATGCGGGCGATGGCGTGCTCCGGCGGCATCTTCTCCTGGTACGGCCGCGACGTCGTGAGGGCGTCGTAGATCTCCACCGCCGCGAGGATGCGGCCGCCCACGGGGATCGACTCGCCCGCCAGGCCGTCGGGATAGCCCCGGCCGTCCCAGCGCTCGTGGTGGCTGCGCACGTAGCCCATCACCTCGCGGAGCCCGTCGATCGGCGCCAGGATCTGGGAGCCGATGATGACGTGGTCCTTGATGTGGGCGAATTCCTCGTCGGTGAGCGGGCCCTGCTTGTTCGCCACCTCGTCCCGGATGCCGATCATGCCCACGTCGTGCAGCCGCCCGGCGGTCCGGACCGCCTCGATTTCCGCGTCCGGCAGGCCCAGCTCGGCGGCGATCATCGCGGCATAGTCCGCCACCCGGGTCGAGTGGCCCCGGGAGTAGGAGTACTTCCCCTCGAACGCGTTCACCAGCACCGACAGGCTGGCCACCACGAGCCGCTCGGGGGCCGCGCCGCCCTCCTCGGCCCGCGGTTGCGCCCGGCGCCGGGTGATGGCCCGGGCGAGCGCGCGGTCCAGCTCCGCCAGCTCGAACGGCTTCGTGAGGTACTCCATCGCCCCGCGCTGCAGGCAGAGCGCCGCGGTGGTCCCGTCGGCCACGGCGGTCAGCATCACGACCGCCGCGCGCGGCGCGACCTCCAGCACCTGCGGCACGAGGTCGATGCCGCTGATGCCGGGCAGCCGCACGTCGAGCAGCACGCCGTCGGCTTCGTCCTGGAGCAGCAGCTCGAGCGCCGCCTCGCCGGTGCCGGCGGTGCGGACGTCGTACCCGCGCTGCTTCAGGAAGCGGCCGAGGGCGCTCCGGACGGGCTCCTCGTCGTCCACGATCAGCACGCGGAGCGGCCGTTCGGGCTGGGACAGGGTTTCCTCCGAGGCGAGGGAGAGCAGGGAATCCTACGGACGCGCGCGGGTGACCGTCAAGCAAGCGGCCTCAGCCCTGGACGAACTCCACCGCCACGCGCGACGGGACGATGCCCGCCGCATGCGCCCGGTCGAGCAGGGCCTGCACCGCCTCGCGCCCCCGCGGTCCGTAGTCCACGGTCCACTCGTTCACGTACATCCCGACGAAGGTGTCGGTCCGCTCGTCGCCGATCCCGCGGTTGAACCGGGCCGCGTGGGCCAGCGCGGGCCCGCGGTGGGCGAGCGCGTATTCCACGCTGGCCCGCAGGTCCCGCGCAATCTGCTGCACCACGGCCGCGCCCAGGTCACGCCGCACCACGTTCCCGCCCAGCGGGAGGGGGAGGCCGGTGTCGGCGAGCCACCACGCGCCCAGGTCCTGCCAGAGATGGAGCCCCCGGTCGCCGAAGGTGAGCTGGCCCTCGTGGATCAGCAGCCCGACATCCACCTCGCCGGCGGCCACTGCGTCCTCGATGGCGTCGAACGGCATCACGACCGGGTCCACCCCGGGCTGGTACAGCCGGAGCGCCAGCGCCGCGGTGGTCAGCGTGCCGGGAATGGCCACCCGCCGACCGCGGAGCGCCGCGCGGGGGTCAGCCGGGGCGGGCTCGCGCGCCACGAGCCGCGGTCCGTAGCCGTCGCCCATGGAGGAACCGCTGGAGAGGAGGGCGTAGCGGTCGGCCAGGTAGGCGTAGGCGTGGACCGACACCGCGGTTACCTCGAGCTCGCCCGCCAGCGCCCGGCGGTTCAGCGTCTCGATGTCGGCGAGCTCGTGCACGTAGGTCAGGGCGCCGGTCGGGATCTTCCCCTCGGCGAGCGCCCAGAACATGAACGCGTCGTCCGAATCGGGGCTGTGGGCGACGTGGATGGTGCGGGGCATGGTCACGATTCGCTGTTCGAGGTTCGCTGTTCGCTGCTCGCTGTTCGGTGGTCGTTGCCCCGCCTTCGCACCTCGAGCAGCGAATAGCGAAGCGCGAGCAGCGCCCTACCGCCCGCCAGCCCGCGCCCGGAATTCGTCCAGCGCATCCCGGTGATCGGTGTACTCCTGCCGTCCCGCGGCGAGCTCGCGCGACTCCGCCGCCAGGAACCGGCGCCGGAGGTCGGCCGCCGCGGGGGCGTCGCCCTGCCGCACGGCGGCGGCCTCCAGCACCAGCAGGGCCAGCAGGTGGTCCGGGGTCTGGGCGAGCATCGTGTCGGCGGTGGCCGCGGCGGCGGCCCAGTCGCCGGTCTGGGCCTGGACCAGGGCCACGTGGAAGCGGGCGTCCTGGTCCACCCGGTCGAGCTGCGCGTACGCCATCAGCGCCATCGGCGCGAATTGCAGGGCCTGGGCCGTGTCGCCCTGCTCCGCCGCGGTCATCACCCGCGCGAACAGGCGGTCGAACCGCTCCCGTGGCGACATGCTGGCGAGGTCCACCGCGGCGGCACCGCCCGCGCTGGCCCGCCCCGGGGCGGCGCCCGCGTTTCCCGCGTTGGCCATCGCCGGCGGCGGGGCCGAGTTGAACTGGTTCGCCTTCCAGGCGATGAACCCGGTGAACAGGAGGCTCGCCCCGACCGCCGCGACCCACAGCGCGCGGTGGGGATCCCCGCCGGCCGCGCGGGCGCCGCACCGGTGGCACCAGGCGGCCCCGGGCGAGAGCGGGGCGGCGCAGGCGGGGCAGGGAGGGCGCGCGGCGGGGTCGGGCATCGGGGGAAGATAATCGCGCCCGGAGCCGCTGCCCGCTGGCGCCGGTGCCGGGCCCGTTGTAGCGTGAAGCAACGGAGGAACGATGCCCCAGCCCCAGCAGCCGGCGGCCGCCGGGCTGCCCGAGGCACCCGCCGCCCACCATCTCGGCGACCTCGCGCGGTCCGACCGGCGGTGGAACGTCTACCTCGAGACCCGATCCGCCGGTGACGCCGTCGCCGGCCGCCTCCACTTCGTGGAGGGCGACCTGCGTCGGAGTACCACGTGGATCTTCCTGGAGTCCACCGAAGCCGACATCCTGAACCGCTTCGGCGACTTCAGTCCCGTCGAGCTCTGGCGCCTGGTCGAGAGCCTGGGCGGGTGAGCCTCGCCGCCCGCGCGGCGCTGGCCGCCGGGCTCACGCTGGCCGCCCTGGCTCCGTCCCTCGCCGCCCAGGGCGAGCCGCTCCGCGCCATCCAGCTCGAACGCCAGGACATCTTCAGCAGGACCGAGGCGGGGCGGTACCTGTACGCCCGGCTCGCGAATGCGACCCACGTCACCACCATCCACCGGGTGATCCGGCGCGAGGTGCTCCTCGAGCCGGGCGCGCCGTGGGACTCCGCCCTCGCCGAGGAGACCGCGAGGAACCTGCGCGGGCTCGGCGTCTTCCGGGCCGTGGAGGTCGACAGCGTGCGCACCGACTCGGGGCTCGTCGCGGTGGTGCGCACCCGGGACGGCTGGAGCACCTCGCTCGACGCGAGCTATCGCAGCACCGACGGCGACGTGGACTGGGGCGTCTCGCTCGTCGAGCGGAACCTGCTCGGCACCGTCACCCGCGCCGGCCTGGGCTACCGGAGCACTCCGGACCGCACGATCCTGGGCGCGGAGTTCTCCCAGCCCCGGCTCGTGGCCGGCCACATCGGTCTCGGCGTGGCGTACCAGGACCGCTCCGATGGCTGGACTGCCTCCGCCGCCGTCACCCGCCCGTTCTACTCCCTCGCCTCCCGGTCCGCCTGGTCGGTCCTGGGCGATTATCGCGACGAGACCATCTACCAGTACTTCGAGGGGGAGCCTGCCGCACGGGACACCGTGTCGCGACGCTTCGCCCTGGGCCGCGTGGACGCCGCAATCGCGCACCGGGCCGGGTCGTGGGGCTATACCCGGGTGGGTGCCTTCGCCCAGATCCGGCGCGACGACTACGCTCCCTTCGGGTTCCCGGCCGAATTCGGGCGCACCATCACGGGGGCGGTGGGTGCCGCCGTCGAGTGGCGCTCGGCGCGCTACGTGGTGGCGCGGGGCCTCGCCGGGACGGGGCAGCAGGAAGACGTGGACTTGAGCCACGTCGCCCGGATCGGGCTGGCCCTCACGCCCAGTGCCTTCGGCTACGATCGCGACGGCATCGTGCCCTCCGCCGCGGCCCGGGCGGGTGTCCGCCGCGGGCCGGCGGTGGGCTGGGCCGAGTTCACCGCGAGCGGGCGGTTCACCTCCGCCGGCCTCGACAGCGGGCGCGTCCGGGTCGCACTGACCGGTTTCGCCGAGCTCTCCCGCCACCGGTCGGTCGTGCTCCACGCGGAGGCGGGCTGGATCGAGTCCCCCGCGCCGGGCAGCGAGTTCGACCTCGGCTTCGGGACCGGCCCCCGCTCGTTCGGCGCCCACGCGTTCACCGGTGATCGTGCGGTCTACGCCACGGCGGAATACCGCTGGTACCCGATCCGCGACCTGGCCGGGCTGGTCTCCCTCGGGCTGGCGGGGTTCGTCGACTGGGGTGGCGCGTGGTACGACGGGGCCGGCACCCGGACCGGCTGGGATGCCGGCTTCGGACTCCGCATCGGCGCCAGCCGGTCCTCGGACCCGCGCGCGCTCCGGTTCGACCTCGGCCACCGGAGCGCGTCGGGGGAAGAACCGGCGGGATGGGTCCTGTCGGTGGGGACGGGGTTGACGTTCAACACCCGCGTGTTCTAGCGAGCGGGCGTCAGCCCCGGGGGAGTCGGGGACGGGTGCCGGTGCAGGGCGGCGCGATCACCGCCCCCCGCTCACCGCACCCTGTGCCTGCCCCACCATCCCTGCCCGGGCCTGCAGGCGATCGTGGACCTGCCGCTCGAGGCGCGCCCGGCCCTCCGTGAACTTCGGGTCCTTCCCGATCCGGTCGTACAGTCCCGAGGTGAACACCCAGTCGAGCAGCAGCGGGGTATGCGCCGCCGAGCGTTCCAGCCACCGGAGCGCCTCCGCGGTCTGCCCGGTCCACGCGTAGTAGGTGGCCAGGTCGGTGAACTGGTGCGCGGTGGCGTACTCCTCGCGCTCCAGCATCTGCCGCAGCGAGTCGGCCACCGCGGCCGCCTCGCTGGTCCGCCCCGCCGCGTGCAGGCAGGTGGCCTGCGCGGCGAGCCACGGGCCGAACTCGCGGGTCACGCACTCCGCCGCGCGCCCCGCGAGCGGGAGGGCATAGCTCTCCAGCGCAAGCGCGATCAGGTCGCCCGGGTCCTGCGCCAGCCGGGCCCGGGCCCACTCCACCGCCAGGTCGGGGCGGCGCACCCTGAGCGCCGCGGTGATCGCGCCGTGCCGGACCGGCGCGGAGAGCGGATCGAGCGCGACCGCCTGCCGGGCGAGCATGAGGGTCGAGTCGACCAGTCCCTGGTGGCCGGTGATGTGCGCCAGGTCGAGCAGTGCCTCCGGCTGGTTCGGCGCGGCTGCGAGCGCGGCGGCGTAGAGTCCGGCCACCGAGTCGGCCGGCGCGCCGGCGAAGTGCGTCGTCCGCGCGAGCTCCATCATCGCCGCCGGGTCGGTCGAGTCGGCGGCCATGGCCCGGCGGGCCAGCTCGCCCGCCGTGGCCAGCTCGGTGTACAGGTCCTCCTGCCCGTGGAAGGAGTAGACCACGGTCTGCGAGTGGGCCCGCGACAGCCCCGCCAGTGCCTCGGCGGAGCCGGGGTCGAGGGCCACTGCCGCCTCGAAGGCGTCGCGTGCGCTGGCCATCGCCTGCGGCGTGCTTCGCGCCAGCCAGTACCGGCCCCGGAGCATCGCGGCAGTGAATGCGGCGGCGGGTGTGCCCCGGGCCTCCGGCTCGGCGCTCGGGGCCCCCGCCAGCAGCTCGGCCGCCACCCGTTCCGCGATCTCCGCCGCCGCGATCCCGAGCCGCTCGGGGGCGCCGCTCCACGTCCGCTGCCAGACCGTCGCCCCGTCCCGCGCGCGCACCAGTCGCGCCGTGGTGCGGAGCCCCCCCGCCTCGACGCGCACCGCACCGGTGAGGACGTGGGCCACGTCCAGCGAGTCCCCGATGCGCCCGGGGAGCCACCCGGCACCGGCCATCGCGATGGCCGACCCCGCCGCCGCCACCCGGAGGCCGTCGTAGCGGGTGAGGCCGGCGTGGATCTCGCGCGCCAGCCCTTCGGTGACCGAGTCCGGTATCGAGCCCGCCGGCTCCGCCGGGAAGGGCAGGACCGCCAGCGATGCGCCGGCGGCCCCTCGGGTCGGCTCCGGTCCGCGGGACACCAGGACCAGCGCCACCAGCGCGAGCGCGATGGCGCCGAGCACCAGCCAGCCGCTCGCCCGCGCCGGGCGGAGGGAGGGGGAAGGACGGGGCGTGAGGGAGGAGCGCCGTTCCCCCGTGGCGCCGGTCGGTGTGGGGTGGCGGGGCGGCTCCCCCAGTGCGGCGCGGAGTTCGGCGGCCATCTCGCCGGCGGACTGGTACCGGTCCACCGCCCGCTTCTGCATGGCGCGGTGCACGATCTCGATCACCCGGTCCGGCAGTTCCGGCCGCCGCCGCGCCAGCGGGAGGGGCTCCTGCTCGAGGTGCATCGAGAGCACCTCGGTCACCGACGGCGCGTCGAATGGCGGCCGGCCCGCCAGCATCTCGTAGAGCGTGCAGCCCAGGCTGTAGACGTCCGCCCGGGCGTCCACGTGGTCGCGGCCCCGCACCTGCTCGGGGCTCATGTAGGCCGGGGTCCCGATCGGGACTCCGGTGCCGCTGAGCGTCAGCTCGTTCGCCAGGCTGCTGGCCCGGGCGATGCCGAAGTCGGCCACCACCGCCTGCCCGTTGGAGAGCAGGATGTTCTCCGGCTTGATGTCCCGGTGGACGATCCCCCGCTTGTGGGCGTAGTCCAGCGCCTCCGCCACCTCGCGCGCGGTGAGCAGCGCCTCCTCGACCGGCAGCTGGCCCTCCCGCACGAGGCGGTCGCGGAGCGACTCGCCCTCGACGTAGGGCATCACCGAATAGACGATGTCGCCGACGGTGCCGGAGTCGATGAGCGGGAGGACATTGGGATGCTGGAGCGGGGCGGTGATGCGCACCTCGCGCAGGAACCGCTCCGCGCCGACCGCCGAGCAGGCCTCGGGGTCGAGCACCTTGATCGCCACGGCCCGGCCCAGGTGCCGGTCGTGGGCCAGGAAGACGATGGACATCCCGCCGCGCCCGAGGACCCGGTCCACGTCGTACCGGTCGCGGAGCGCGTCGGCTACCCGCTGGCTGTAGCTGGGACGGGCGTCGGGGCTCACGGGGCCGGAGCGGCGTCGAACTCGACCGCCCGCACCGCGCCCCCCGCCGCGGCGCGGAGCCGGGCCTCCAGCAGGGCGGGGGGCACTTTCTTGCGGAGCCGCACGGCGTACTCCAGCCGCTGGCCGCCTTCGATGGGGCTCATGCCGATGAAACGCCAGCGCTTGGCGTCGGTTCCCAGCAGCGCCTCGACCGCCGCCCGGGCCGCGGGACCGGCGCCCGCGAGCTCCACCCGGAGGGGCGTCATCGGCCTGGCCGCCGGACCCTCCTCGTCACCCAGGTCGGCGGAGATCTTCTCCCTCCGGTCGGCTACCCGGTTCGCCACCTGGGCGAGCTGGTCGGGGGCCAGCGAGCGGAGGATCTGCTGGTCGAGCATCGACACGAACTGGTGGGTGCGGTTCGCCACCGCCAGCGCGCGCCGGAGCCGCTGCTCCGCGGCACCGCCCTGCAGCGCGCCCGGCACCCGGCCGAAGTCGCTCCACCAGAGGAGGAGGAGCACCAGGTTGAACACCACCGAGAGGGCCGCCGCGATCCCGGTGGCCTGGACCCCGCACGCGAGGCCGACCGCGATGGCGAGGAAGATGAAGACCGCGTCCTTGCTGTCCTCGAGGCGGTTCCGGAAGCTCACCGCCGCCACGATGCCCGCCAGCGCGAAGGCGAGCCCGACGCTGTTCTTCACCACCACCACCACGCCGGCCACCACCACCGGGAGGATGAGCAGCGTCTGCACCAGCGACTGGCGGTAGCCTTGCTTCGCGCGGGTGAGCACGTAGGTCCACGCCACCGGCAGCATCAGCGCCACGGCGGCGCCGGTGAGCAGGACGACCATCAGGACCGCGTCGGTGCCTTCCGGCGGCGCCGGCGCCGGCAGCGGCTGTCCGAGGCCCACGACGCTCCCGGCGGCGCCGTAGTTGTGGGCGTCGAGCACCTGACGGAAGCGGGGGAAGAAGTGGCCCAGCACCACGCCGGCGGCGAAGAGGGCCACGTAGTAGGCCACGATCCGGACGACCGGCTGGTCGCCCAGGCGGTCGAGGAGGGAACGGTCGGGCTGGCCCACGGGCATGAAGGGAAGCTAACGCCGTCGCGCGACGGCAGATAGGTTCCGGCGCATGTCCCGGACCCGCCTCGGCCTCCTCACGCTCGCCGCGCTCGTCGCCTTCGCCGCGAACTCCGTCCTGGCCCGGCTCGCCCTCCGGGCGGGAGCGGTCGACCCGGCCAGCTATTCGGCCATCCGCCTTGCCACCGGGGCCCTGATGCTCGGCCTGATCACCGGCGTGCGCGGAAGCCGTCCCGGGGCGGCGGGGAGCTGGCACGGCGCCGTGCTGCTGGCGCTCTACGCCATCCCGTTCTCCTTCGCCTACGTCGCACTCACCACCGGGACCGGGGCACTGATCCTGTTCGGCACCGTCCAGATCACCATGATCGGGGCAGGCCTCATGCTGGGTGAGCGGCCGTCGGCCACGACCTGGCTCGGCGCCGCCCTTGCCGCCGGCGGGCTGGTCGCGCTCGTCCTTCCCGGGCTCGCGGCCCCCCCGCTCGGTGCGTCGGCGCTGATGGCGGTGGCGGGCGCCGCCTGGGGCGCCTACTCCCTGGTCGGCCGCGACGCCACCGAGCCGCTCCTCGCCACCGGCGGGAACTTCCTCCGGGCCGCGCCGCTCGGCCTCGTCGTCCTGGCCGCCGTCGCGCTCGTCGCCCCCACCCCCCTCCGGCTGACGGCTTCCGGCGTCGCGCTCGCCACCGCCTCCGGTGCCCTCGCCTCTGGGCTTGGCTACGTCGCCTGGTACGCGGCGCTCCCCGGCCTCACCCGCACCCAGGCGGCGCTCACCCAGCCGGCCGTGCTGGTCCTCGCCGCTGCCGCGGGCGTGATCCTCCTGGGTGAGCCGCTCACCCTCCGGCTGGTGCTCTCGGGCTCGGCGATCCTCGCCGGCATCGCGCTCGTCGTCCTGCCGCGACGGCGGGATTGAGTCCCTCCCGGAACGTTTCACCGCCCCCTCAGGGCCCCTTCAGTCGCCGCCCGCCATGATTGGCTCGGGAACCCCAGAGGAGGCTCGATGCAGCAGTCGCTCGAAGTCACCGCCCGTGGCATGACCCTTCCCTCCCGGCTCGAGGCTTCGGTGGCCCGCCGGGTGGAGAAGCTCGAGCGCCTTCATCCGCGGATCGTGGGGTGCCGCGTCACGGTGGAACGGCCGGTCCGCCGTCGGGAGACGGGCGATCCCTACGCCGTCCGCGTGAACCTCGCGCTGGCGGGGGACGACGTCGTCATCACCCGGCAGACCGGCGAGACACCGATGAACGCGGTGCAGCGCGCCTTCGAGGCGGCGGAGCGCAAGCTCCAGGACGCCGCCCGGCGCCGGCGCGAGTTCCAGCGGAGCCCGGAGGTCTGACTCCGGGCGGGAGGCAGCCATGTCGGCAGGCAGGATCTGCAGCAGGACGTTCGCGACCGCGTTTCCCGGCGAGACGGTGCGGGCCGCGGCCCAGCGAATGCAGCTTCACGGGGTGGGGAGCCTGGTGGTGGTCGAGCCCGGGGCCACCGCCGAGGCGCGCGGGGTGATCACCGACCGGGACATCACGCTCCGCTGTGTCGCTCCGGGCCTCGATCCCGACGCCACGCTGGTGGCGGCAGTGATGACGGCCCCGGTGATGACCGTGGACGAGGAGACCCCGGTGGAGGCCGCCGTGGAGGCGATGGCGCGGGCCGGCACCCGGCGGCTCGTCGTGACCGGAATCGGGCGCAAGGCGGTGGGCGTCCTCGCGATGGACGACGTGCTGGACCTGGTGGTCGAGGAGCTCGGCCCGATCGCGCAGCTGCTGGCCAAGCAGCAGCCGCACGTGCCGGGCTGAGGCCTTCATGCCGGCCTCATGCCAGGCTCATCCGGGGTGTGGTATGTTGAGCGTGCGGCCGGATCTCCGGTCGCGCCGATGGAGGGACGTCGCAGTTCTCCATCCACGTCACGCTGGCGCGGTGACGTGCCGCGCGGATGATCCGCGACAGGATCGATCCGCAGCGCCCATGCCGGCAAAGCTCGAGGCCTGATCAGCCTCCAGTGGATCGAGGCCGGAGCTCCCAAGGCCCTGTCATCGAATCGGTTGGCGGCTGCGGGAAGAAGAACGGTGGGAGGCAATCCCCCGACTCCGGGTAACCGGCATGCCTGACGGCCTGCGTCCTCACGGACGCGGGCCGTCTCGATTTCCTCCTCCCGGAGTCAGCGGCGGCCCCCGTGCAGCAGCTTCAGGAGTCGCGCGAGCGGCAGCGCGTTCGCCACGTCCTTTCTCTCCACCCACCCGCGCCGCGCCTGGTCCACCCCCCAGCGCAGGAAACCCAGTTCCGCGGTCGCGTGCGCGTCGCTCCCGATCACGAGCCGCGCCCCCCGCTCCACCGCCGCCCGCGCCGCGAGGTCGTCGAGGTCGAGCCGCTCCGGCTGGGCGTTCACCTCGAGCATCACCCCGTGCTCGGCCGCGGCCCGGGCCACCGCCTCGAGGTCGAGCGCGATCCCGGCCCGCCGGCCGATGATCCGCCCCGTGGGATGGCCGAGGATGTCGGCCGCCGGGTGGGCGAGCGCGCGGAGCACCCGGCGGGTCTGCTCCGCCTCCGGCAGGTTGAACCGCGAGTGGATCGAGATCACCACGACGTCGAGCCCCGCCAGCGTGGCGTCGTCGAGATCGAGCCGCCCGTCGCCGAGGATGTCCACCTCCGCCCCCGCGAGCACGGTGAGCTTCCCGAGCTTCGCGTTCAGCCGGTCGATCCTCCGCCGCTGCGCCCGGAAGCCCGCCGCGTCCATCCCGCCCGTCACCCGCACGGAGGGCGAGTGGTCGGTCACGGCGAGGTACTCGTGGCCCAGCGCTTCGGCGGCGCGCGCCATCGCCTCGAGCTCGTCGCGGCCGTCGCTGTCGGTGGTGTGGCACTGGAGGTCGCCCCGGAGGTCGCGGAGGGTCACGAGCTCCGGCAGCCGGCCCGCGCGGGCGGCGGCGATCTCACCCCGGTCCTCCCGCAGCTCGGGCGGGATCCAGGGGAGGCCCACCGCGGCGAGGACCTCCTCCTCGGTGCGTCCCGCCACCCGCGTCTTGCCGCGGAAGACCCCGTACTCGTTGATCTTGAGGCCGCCGGCCCGGGCGATTCCGCGGAGCGCCACGTTGTGCGCCTTCGAGCCGGTGAAGTAGTAGAGTCCGGCGCCGAAGCTCTCCGGCGCGAGCACGCGGAGGTCCACCTGGAGCCCGGAGCCGAGCCGCACCGCTGCGCGGGTAGTGCCGCGGGCCAGCACCCGGGCCACGCCGGGCGCGCTGGTGAACGCCTCCACCACGGCGGCCCGCGCCCGGCCGGTGACCAGGAGGTCGAGGTCACCCACCGTCTCCCGCCCGCGGCGGAAGCTCCCCGCCACCTCCACCCGCTCCACCCCCTTCACGGCACGGAGCCGTTGCACCAGCGGCTCGGCGTAGCTCGCCGCGCGCGCGCGCAGCATCCGGGTCTCCCCCGCGGCCACCCCGCCGCCGACAGCGGCGAGAATGGCGGACTCGGTCTTCGCCCCGAAGCCGGGCAGCCCGCGCACCTTGCCGGCCCTGGCCGCCCGCGCGAGCCCCGCCACGCTCCGGATGCCGAGCCTGTCGTACAGCACTCGCGCGCGCTTGGGCCCCAGTCCCGGCACCTTGAGCAGGCCGGGGAGCCCCTTCGGCGTCCGCTTCCGCAGCTGCCCGATCAGCGGGAAGGTCCCGGTGGCGACGATCTGCCGGATCTTCTCCGCCAGGTCCTCGCCGATGCCGGGCAGCGAGTCGAGCGCCTTGGCTCCCCGCGCCGCCACCCGCGCCACCGGCTCGTCCAGCTCCTCGATCGTCCGCGCGGCCTGCTGGTAGGCGCGGACGCGGAACGGGTTCTCGCCCGCGAGCTCGAGCAACTCCGCCGCCTCGAGGAAGAGGCGGGCGACGTCCGCGTTGGTGGCTCCGGGGCGGGCCACGGGGTCAGCCCTCGTCGGCTGATCCGGGCGCCTCGCCCGCCGCATACAACTCGAGGCACTCCCCTTCGCGGCCGCGCACGACTCGACGGCCTTCGAGGGGCCCGCGCCCGGCGGTGACCACGGTGTCCTGGTGCTCCGGCCCGGCGCCGTCGTGGTAGATCACGACCCAGTCGTGGGTGCGGCCGAGGCGGTGGGCGAGCGCAGTGTTGGAGAAGAGGGCGGTGTACTCGCGGGGACCGCGGGCGGTATGCAGGACCGGCAGCCAGGCCTCTCCGGCGGGATTGAAGCGGCGCGGTGCGATGTGGCGGAGCGTCCCCTTCCGGGCGCGCCGCCGGTACTCGCGGTCCACCTCGAGCAGCTCCGCCACCGGCGGCTCCGCCGGCCCGGTCGGCGGCCGCGGGCGGGTGCGCGCCAGCCGGGCCGCGAGGCTCTGGCGCACCGCCTCGAGCCGTCTCGGCCCCAGGCCCGGCACCGTCCCCAGCCGGCCGTCGTGCGCTGCGGCCTCCAGCGCCTCCAACGTGCTGACGCCGAGCCGCTCGTGCACCCGCTCGGCGAGCGTCGGGCCGAGCCCGGGCACCGTCGCGAGGAGCGCCACCGGATCGCTCTCGCCCCGGAGCCGCTCCAGCATCGGGCTGCGTCCGGTGTCGACCAGGTCCCGGATGATGCGGGCGAGCCGTGGCCCGATCCCCGGCACCGCGTCGAGGGCCTCCATGCCCCCTTCGACGACCAGGTCGGGCAATGGCCGCCCGAGGCCGCGCACCGCCTCCGCGCCGCGGCGGTACGCAGCCACGCGGAACCGGTTCGCGCCCTGCTCCTCGAGCAGGCGCGCCATCTCCTCCAGTCGCTCGGCGACCAGGCGGTTCACGTCCATCGTGCCCCCCGGCCCTTCCTCCTCCGCCTACTCGGCCGCTGGTGCCGGTCGCTCCTCGCGCTCCGCGCGCGGCTCCTCCTCGAAGAGCCCGTTCTGGTACGCGATCGCGCGCAGCGTCGGATCGTCGAGTGCCCGGAAGAACTCGGCCAGTTCCTGATACGCGCCGGGCTGGCCGGCGGCGTAGGTCCGGTCGAGAACCTCGAGGATGCCGGTGACGAGGTCCTCACGGCCGGCCAGGGCTTCCAGGATGGGTTTCGGCGTGCGGGTCATGGTCCACCTCCTGGAGCCAACATCGGCTCCGCCAGAGAAAGAAACCGTGAAGACGGCGGGAGGACGCCCCCACCCACTCGGAACATTCAACCCTCCTTCAGACCCCGCTCAGGACCTGGATCACACATTTCGGGCGAGACCCCATCGGAGGTGCCGGATGTATTTCCGTGACCGCATCGTGGCCGGCCGCCAGTTGGGCGCCGAACTGGCCGGACGCGGCTTCCGCGATCCCGTCGTGCTCGGGTTGCCCCGCGGCGGGGTGCCCGTGGCCGCCGAGGTGGCACGCGCCCTCGGTGCCCCGCTCGACGTCCTCGTGGTGCGGAAGGTTGGCGCGCCGTTCCAGCCCGAGCTTGCCGTCGGAGCCGTGGCCGAAGGCGTGACGGTCCTGTCCGAGGACCTGATCACGCAACTCGGCATCCGCCGGGCGGAGGTCGACGCGGCGGCGGACGCGGAGCGGGCGGAAGTCGCGCGACGGACGGAGAAGTTCCGCCGGGCAGCACCGCGGATCGACCTGCGGGGGCGGACCGCGGTGATCGTGGACGACGGGATCGCCACCGGAGCCACCGCCCGGGCCGCCGCGGAGGTGGCCCGGAAGCTCGGCGCGGCGCAGGTCGTGGTGGCCGCCCCGGTGAGTTCGCTCGAGGCGCGGCGCGTGCTGCGGGGGCCCGCCGACGAGGTCGTCGCGCTCGACTATCCGGAGCCGTTCATGGCGGTGGGGTGCTGGTACGACGACTTCCGGCAGACGACCGACGAGGAGGTCGTGCAGCTCCTGGCTGCGGCGCGCGAAGGTCGCCGGGAACCCGCGGGGGCGGGGACGCCATGAACGCCAGGGTACCGGTGGGTCGCGTCACGCTTGGTGCCACGCTGGGCGTGCCTGCGGAGCCGCGGGGCCTCGTGGTGTTCGCGCACGGCAGCGGCAGCAGTCGCCAGAGCCCGAGGAACCGCTTCGTCGCCGAGGCGCTCAACCGCCGCGGCATCGCCACCGTGCTGGCGGACCTGCTGACCGAGCCGGAGGCGGAGTCGCGCGGGAACGTCTTCGACGTGGAGCTGCTCGCGGGCCGGTTGCGCGAGGTGGCCCGATGGGGGCTCGCCGAGGTCGGCAACGCGCTGCCGCTCGGCTACTTCGGGGCCAGCACCGGGGCGGCGGCGGCGCTCATCGCGGCGGCGGAGGATCCCGCGGTCGCGGCGATCGTCTCGCGCGGGGGCCGGCCCGACCTCGCGGGACCGGCGCTCGCGAACGTGACGGCGCCGACCCTGCTCATCGTCGGGGGAGCCGACGACGTGGTGCTCGAGCTCAATCGCCAGGCGCTGGCGGCCCTCCGGTGCCGCAAGGCGCTCACGATCGTCCCCGGCGCCACCCACCTCTTCGAGGAACCGGGGGCGCTGGAGCGGGTGGCGGCACTCGCCGGCGACTGGTTCGCCGACGCGTTTCAGGCCGGCCGGCCGGCCGATGCCTCGCGCGCCCTCACTTCGGCGTAGATCCGCTCGAGTTCCGGCGTCGCCACCGCGACCATCCGGCCCAGCTCGATCACCGCGAGCACCAGCGCGTCGAGCTCGAGCGGTCGCCCCGCCTCGAGGTCCTGCAGCATCGATGTCTTGTGCTGGCCCACCGCGGCGGCCCCCTCCAGCCGCTTCTCCAGGGGCACGCGGAGCGTGACCCCGAGCCCCGCAGCCACCGCCTGCGCCTCCTGCATGAGCGCCATCGCCCGCGCGCGAGTGTCCGGACGCGCACAGATGCCGGCGAGGGTCAGGCCCGTGATCGCGCTCAGCGGGTTGAACGCCGCGGTGCCCACCGCCTTGAGCCATACCTCGCCGCGGACGTCGGTGAGCACCCGCGAGCGGAACCCGCCGCGCGCGAGGAGCTCGGCCACCCGCTCGGCACGGAGAGCCCCGCCGCCGTCGAGCTCGCCGACCGGGAACCGGTCGCCCTCCACGTGGCGGATGGTGCCAGGGGTGAGGACCTCGGCGGCGGGATAGGCGACACAGCCCAGGATCCGCTCCGGCGGCACCGCGGCGGCGAGCCGGCCGTCGGGGTCGAGGCACGCGATCCGCCGCCCCTCGTGGGGCCCGCCATGCCGCTGGAAGTACCACCAGGGGATGCCGTTCTGCAGGGTGATGAACTGCGTGGCCGGGCCGGTCATCTCCGGCAGGTGCGCCGCCACCTCGGGGAGCTGGTGCGCCTTCACCGCGAGGAAGACGACGTCCTGCGGGCCGGCCTCGCGGCCGGTGCGCGCCAGCCCCGCCGGGCGTGCGGTGTGGGTGGTGCCGTCCGGCTCGACCAGGTGCAGCCCGCCCGTCCCGATGGCGTCGATCACGGGCTCGAGGTCGAGCAGGGTGACGTCCTCGCCGGCCAGCGCGAGTCGCGCACCGACCAGTCCTCCGATGGCACCCGCGCCCACCACGCCTATCTTCATCGCTCGTTTCCACCCGGAGAGGTTGACCGATGACCCGCCTGTTCACCCTGCGACCCGCCCGTCCCGAGGATCGCGACGCGGTCCTCGAATGCCTTCGGCCGTGGAACATGCACCACGTGCCGTCGCCCGAGATGGAGCGGCTCGAACTCGAGCGCTTCTTCGTGGCGGAGCTGGCGGGACGGATCGTCGGCGCCGCGGGCTACACCTTCGTCGCCCCGGGCCACGGCAAGACCACCCTGCTCGGCGTCCTGCCCGAGCACAATGCGCTCGGGATCGGCGGGGCGCTGCAGGAGGCGCGGGTGCAGGCGATGGCGGACCAGGGCGCGACCAAGATAACGACCAACGCCGACCGGCCGCAGGTGATCGCGTGGTACCGAAGACACTGGGGATACCGGGAGGTCGGGAAGCTCCCCAAGCTCCACTCGTTCGGCGACGACGCCGTGGCCGAGTGGACCACTCTGGAGATGGACGTGGCGGCGTGGGAGGCACGGCGCGCCGGCGGGGGGTGACCGGCATGGTCCTTGCCCCCTCCGTTCCCTCCTCCCACATCGGCGGAATATGAAGGGTCCGGGGCCGCGGGAATCTCCCGCCGCCAGCCGCAGGGGGCCGGCTCGCGTCGACCTTCCCTCGGCTGCGGAAGTGATGATCGCCCAATGCGATCCGAGCCGGCTCGAGGAGCTGTACGCCCTCCGGGCCCGGGTCTGGATCGGCGAGGGGGCCGACCCGGCCGCCTTCCCCGGCGGGCGCTGGAGTGATGCCCATGATCCACACCGGCTCCACTGGGTGGGGCTCCATCAGGGGCGCATCGTGGCGGGGGCATCGCTCGGGATTCACGCCTCCCTCGACGAGGTGGACGAAGCCGACGCCTATCGCTCGCTGGTGCGGCCTCCGACGGGGCGCATCGCCGCGCCGGCCCGGGTCGTGGTCGACGCCGCCTGGCGGGGTAGCGGAATCGCGCAGGCGCTGCTCGACCGGCAGGAGGCTGCCGCCCGCGCCGCGGGCGCCGTGCTCGCCGTGCGCCAGGCGTCGCCCGCGATGCGCCGGCTGCTCGAGCGCCGCGGCTGGCGCGAGCACGGCCCCGGGCCCGCTGACCCACGCTTCCCCGGGGTCCTGTTCACCGTGATGTCGCTCCCGCTCTGAGCCGATGGCCTACGGCGAACGGCTCCGCGCCACGCTGGTCGGCGCCGCGAAGCATGTCGTGGGCCGCGAGCGCTGGGGCCGCTGGCGGGCGCGAATCATCCTGGCCTGGGGCCGGTGGGGGGATCGGCGCGAGAACCGCCGCTACCGACGGCGCGGGCCGTGCCTCCTGGTCGTGTCCGAGGGGGGCGCACCGCACGCCTACCGCGCGTTCCTCGACTGGCTCGCGGCGCATGATCCTGCGCTGCGCGCGCGGATCCACCTCGATCGACTGCCCGCCCGGCTGCCCCCGGACGTGGCGCTGCTGCACGCCTGGGTCCGCGATCCGGTGAAGGAGCGCGATCCGAGGGCGTTCGAGCAGCTCACCGCGCTGGAGCGGGCTGCCGCGCGGGCCGGCGCCGGCATCGTCCAGCCGGCGCGCGTCCTCTCCCATTCCCTTCGGGATGTCCTCTTCGCGCGGCTGAGCGCCGCCGGCGTCCGCACCCCCCGGGTGGTGGACGTGGGGCCCGGCTTCGCGCGCGACCGCGGGGGGCTCCCGCTGCCGATCGTGGTGCGCCGCCGCTGGGGGCACGCGGTCCGGATGCACCTGCTGGAGACCGACGCGGCGGTCGCCGCGTGGGTGGAAGCGGAGGGCGCCGATGCGCCCGGCTGGATCGCCGCGGAGTTCGTGGACGTGCGTGACGCGGACGGCTGCTGGCGGAAGTACCGCTACCTCATGTTCGGCGATCGTGGCATCGCCCGCCACCTGATCGTCTCGTCGGGGTGGGAAGTCCGCCCGAAGGACCGGGTGGTCACCGATGAGACGGTCGCGGAGGAGCTTCGCTTCGTCGGCGCCCCCTGCGTGCATCACGAGGTGCTCGACGCGGCCCGGCGCGCGCTCGAGTTCGACCTGGCGGCGTTCGACTACAGCCTCGATGCCGCGGGGAGCCTCGTGGTGTGGGAGGCGAACCCCTACCCCGATCTTTCGCCTCCCCGCGGCCGCCCGGGGGAGTACCTCGCGCCGACGGTCGCCGCCACGTACCGGATGCTGGCGGACTACTATCGGGGACGAATGGGCGGATAGTCGGACAGCGGTTCGACGATCCGACTGCCCGTCTGTCCGTCTGTCCGACCGACTTCCCCCCCTCCCGTCGCCCGTTATCTTTCCCGTCCGCGGCGCCGTAGCCAAGTGGTAAGGCAGAGGTCTGCAAAACCTCTATTCGCCGGTTCGATTCCGGCCGGCGCCTCTGGGGCAGGTCGAAGGTCAAAGGTCGAAGGTCGGCTCCGTGCCGCCCTTC
>DATIBS010000049.1:0-29209 GCA_035457305.1 Gemmatimonadales bacterium | reverse complement strand
CCAGGTGGAGGCCATCGACCGGGAGCTGGCGGGCTTCGGCCAGCGGATGGCGGAGGTCCCGGCCAAGGAAGTGGAGTACGCGCGACTGGAGCGGAGCGCGCGGGTACTGGCGGATATCTACACGCTGCTGCAGACGCGACTCAAGGAAGCGGAGGTACTCGAGGCGGTCGAGGACGCGAGCGTGCGGGTGGTGGACGTGGCGGTGACCCCCGCGCGGCCGGTCCGGCCGCGGGCGGAAGTGTTGCTCCCGCTGCTCGGGGCCTTCGGGGCCGGCCTCGGCGCCCTGACCGCCATCGGACGATCCCGACTGGATCGAACGGTGCGGACGCGCGAGGATGTTGAGGCCGCCGTCGGCCTGCCGACCGTCGGGTTCATTCCTCGCGGCCCGAGGGGCGCAACCAGCCGTCCGGCGGGGCCGGGTCTGACCGACGGCGCACTCCTTTCGGAGGCGTTCGCGACTCTCCGGACCAACCTCCTGTTCCTTCACCCCGAGGACCGGCCGAGACTGCTGGCGATCACGAGCGCGCTGCCGGGGGAGGGAAAATCCTTCACGACGCTGCACCTCGCCGAGAGCCTCGCCCGCCAGGGACTGCGAGTCGCGGTGATCGATGCCGACCTCCGGCGCGGCCGCCTGCACGAGGCCTTCGGGGTGACGTCGTCGCCCGGTCTTTCCGAGTCCCTCGCCGGGCTTGCGAATGGCGGAAGCTCCGCCCGATCGGTCGAGGCGGGCACGCTGCTCCTCGTGCCGCGGGGCCAAGTCCCCCCGAATCCCGCGGAGTTGCTCGCCGACGGGCGCCTGCGCCGGATCTCGGATCGCATCCTCGCCAGTGCCGACCTCGTGCTCGTGGATTCTCCGCCGCTGTTGCCGGTGACCGATGCCGCCCAGATCGGCGCGCAGGTGGATGGCGTGCTGCTCGTGGTCCGGGCCGGCGTGACCGACAGTTCGGCGGTTCGCGAGGCGCTGCTGCGCCTTCGGGCCGTCAGGGCCACCCTGCTTGGCGTCGTGCTCAACGAGACCGACCCGAACGACACGCGGTACTACGGCGGGTATCGGGAGTACGTGTCGCTCCCCGGTCGGCCCTGAGGCGGATGGAGTCTCCGCGATCAGGGGCGGGCGCGCGAGGTGAGCATCACGCGTGGAGCCTGGTCGGGACGGGGGGCGCGCTCTTCTTCCAGTGGATGCTCCTGGCGTTGGTGGCACGGACCGGCGGACCGACCGAGGCTGGGCGATTCGCGCTGGCCCTTGCCGTCACGGGTCCCGTGATGCTCCTCGCCGGACTGGGACTCCGGCACGCGCAGATTGCCGACGCCATGGTGGCCGAGCGGCTGCCGGTCTACCTGCGGCTCCGCGGCCTCGCGGTCGGCGTCGGCCTCGGCGCGATCGCCCTGGTGGCGGCGTTCGGACCGTTCGATCGCGCGACTTCGGCCGCGCTGCTCCTGATGGGCCTCGCCAAGGCCGTCGAGGCCGGAGGCGAGGTCACCTACGGGTACCTGCAGCGTCGCGGCCGATTCGACCTCGTGGCCAGGTCCCAGCTCGGGCGTGGCCTCCTCGGATTCCTCGGCATGGCGACCGGAATGCTGGTGGGCGGCCTGGGGGGTGGCCTCGTCGGTCTCTGCGCCGGCTGGCTCTGCGGCGCGGCGATGGTCGACGTGCCCAACTTGCGACGCGAGGCGCCCGGGGTCACCCTCGGCAGGGCCGCATTCCAGGGCGATCTCCGCCGCCTGCTCGAGACGACTCTTCCCCTCGGCGTCGTGGCGCTGCTCTGGTCCACCGCCCTGAACCTGCCCCGCTACTTCCTCGAGGGCCTGCACGGTCCATCGGCGCTCGGCGTGTTCGCCGCAGCCGCCTCCCTCATCGTGCCCGCGGGCGCGGTGGCCAACGCGCTCGGTCAGAGCGGGGGCCGCACCCTGGCACTCCGGCTCGCGGAAGGTGACTCGCGGGCGATGCGGGAGCGATGGTGGTGGGCGGCAGCGGTGGGAAGTGGACTGGGCCTGCTCGTCCTGATGGTCGGCTGGGCCCTCGGTCCCTGGCTGCTGCGTTCGGTCTTCGGCGCCGCATTCGCGCTGAGTCGGGCGGCACTCATGCCGTTCCTGCTGGCCGGCGCCGCGGGGGCGGCGGCGACCGTCTTCGACTACCTGCTGCTCGCGGCGGGACGCTTCCGCACCCAGCTGGCCCTCGGTGCCGTGGTGTGGCTCACGACGGCGGTGGCATCCGGCCTGTGGGTGACGGATCGCGGGGTCCAGGGCGCTGCCCATGCGATCGCCTTCTCTGCAGCGGTCCACCTCGTGGTGGCGGGGTGGGCGGCCTGGGCGCTCGGGGCGGGCGAGCCCGTGTGATCCGTCGTCTCTGGCTGTTGTTCGTCGCACTCCTCCCGGTGCAGTTCGCGACCTCGGCGGGGATCCGGTTCGCGCCGTCGGATCTCGTTGCCGCCGCGCTCTCGATGTTGTTGCTGGTGACGGGAGGGTGGCGCGTCCCTCGTCGGATGGTGTCGGCCTGGATGGTGGCGCTGCTCCTGCTCTTCGCTGCCGGCACGGTCCGCGCCGCTATGGTCGACGGCGCTCCCACCCAATACGTCCTGGTGCAGAAGGACCTCGGGCTCCTGGTCCTCGTGGTGCAGTTCCTCCTGGTCGGGGTGATGGTGCGCGGGGGCGTTCAGTTCACCCAGACGCTCCGGGTCTTCGTGGGCAGCATCGCCGTCCTGAATCTGGTCGCGCTGCTCGAGTTCGCGACCTCCCGGCTGGGGCTGTTGGACGTGCGCTGGATGAACTATGGCGCGGACAGAGTCTCGGGGCTGCTCGTCGACCCCAACGCGTACGGCGGACTCCTCCTCACGGCCCTCCCGTTCCTGGTGGCGCCGAGCAGTGGAGAGCGGAACCTGTTCGCGACCGGGGTCACGACGACCCTGCGCGTGACTCTGGTCACCGGGATCGTTCTGACGTTCTCCCGCACCGCCTGGGTGGCCACCGTGCTGATGATCGTCTACGCCGCACTCCGTCGTCCGGCGATCGGGGCGAGGATGCTCGTGGCCGGAGCGGGGGCCGGGCTTGCCCTCTACTTGGCGGTTGGTCCCTCCGTGTCCCGCCTCCTGGTCCAGATGGGATCCCGGCCAGCCACCGTCGCGTCGCGAGTCGAGACGAGCGCGATCGCCTGGGAGCGCTTCCTGGCCCACCCGCTGTTGGGCACCGGTCTCGGATGGTTCGAGCGCACGCAAGATTTCATCGTCCACAGTACCGGCTTGTGGCTCCTCGCGGAGCTCGGACTGATCGGCCTCGCGGTCTTTCTCGGATTTGCGGTATGGATGCTCCGGCGCGCGGTCCGACTGGTCGAGACAGCCCCGCCGGCGGAACGCGGACTCTACCTCGCCCTGGCTCTGGCGTTCATCGCGATGTTCGGCCTCTCGCAGGGCATTGAGGCGTTGTACCAGCGGCATTGGTGGCTGGTGATGGGGATCATCGCTGCGGGTCCCCACGCCGATGCCGATCCCTCCGGGGTCACGAGATGAACGCCCCTCGGATCACCATCGGATTGCCGTTCGGCGACAACGCGAAGACGCTGGGATTGGCGATCGCCTCGGTCTTCGCCCAGACCGAGTCCTCCTGGGAGCTCCTGCTCGTCGATGATGGATCGGTGGATGGCAGCGGGGCACTGGCCGCGGCTGTGGACGACCCGCGGGTCCGCACCTTTCGATTCGACCAACGAGCCGGCCTCTCCGCGAGACTGAACTTCATAGCCGAAGTCGCGCAGGCTCCACTGCTGGCGAGGATGGATGCAGACGACGTCATGCATCCGGACCGACTCCTCCGTCAGCGCGAGGCCCTGGAGGCCGATCCGGATCTCGATCTGGTTGGGAGTGACATGGTCACGCTCGATGTCCACGGCGCGCCATCGGGGCGCCGTCGGTCTCGCGACCTCCCGACCGACCTCCCGGGCGTGTTGCGTCGGGGCTTCCTGAACCACCCGACGGTCATGGGGCGGCGCGATTGGTTCCGGTCGCATCCGTATGCCGAAACCTACCCGCGCGCCGAGGACTTCGAGTTGTGGTGCCGCGTGATCGGCACGGTCCGGGCCCTCGAGATTCCAGAGCCGCTGCTCTTCTACCGGGAGCCGATCCCCGTGGATCTTCCGGGGTACCGGGACACCTTTCGTTCCCGGGGAGCCATCACGCTCGCCTACGGTCCTGGATCGGTTGGTCGATCGAATACGTGGCTGCTCGTGGGGCGCACACTGCTCCAGGGACCGATCTATGGCTTGGCACGACTCGGTGGGTTGGAGAGGTGGCTGGTGCACCGCCGGAACAGGCGGTTGGAGCCGGCAGAGGCGGCAGATGCCCTTTCCATCCTGAACCGCATCCGACAGGTGCCGATTCCCGGGATTGTCGACTCGGTGCCGTTGACCGGTCGTGTGAGGAGAGGGTGACCGGCCTTGACGCCCCCGGCATCGCCTCGCCCGTCATCGTCCGTGCGTGGCGGAAGCTCTGGCGCCACGTCGGCTGGTTGGGTTGGCCGCAGGCCGTTCGGTACCACGTCCAGGCGTTGCTCCGGGGGGGGTCGCTCGTGCCCGTGACAATCGGGCGCGTCACCCTCGTTGTGCGGGCGGGCACTTCGGACATCGAGGTGGCCGGCAGCGTGTTCGGGGATGGCGAGTTTGAGCCCATCACTGCGCCTGACTGTAGGCTGATCCTCGACGGTGGGGCCCACATCGGTGCCTCGGCCCTGCATTTCGCTCGCAGGTACCCGGGGGCCACGGTCGTGGCAGTGGAGCCCGAGCGGGAGAACTACGAGCTGCTTCGAATCAACACGGCAGGGTGCCCCAACGTGGTGCCGGTTCGTGCGGCCCTCTGGAGTTGCGAGGGAACCCTCGACCTTTGGGACCGGGGCACGGGACCCTGGGGATACACGGTCATCGGAGCGGCGCGGGGATGGGAACTCCTGGGTCAGGCCGTTCCTGCGGTCACGATCGGCGCCCTCCTGCGGCGAGCGGGGTGGCAATCGATCGACATCCTGAAGCTCGATATCGAGGGGGCGGAGAAGGAGGTCCTGCTCAGCGCCGCCGAGTGGATAGCCCGAGTGAGAGTCGTTATCGTGGAGCTTCACGAAGACATCCAGCCGGGTGCGACCGATGCACTCCGCGGCGCCACGGCGGGGTTCTTCAGGGCCGAGCGGCTGGGGGAGAAGATCGCCGTGTTCGCCGAAGGCAGCGGTGGCGTGGCGGGGTCCGGAGCAGCTTCGACTGGGAGGGGGGCGTGAAGCAACCCGCGATCCTCTATGTCTCCACCGTGCCGTACGCGCTCCGGGCCTTCCTCCTCCCGTACGCCCGGCATTTCCGGGCGATGGGCTGGAGGGTGGGTGCGGCAGCGTCCGGGGAGCCACTCGGGCTCGACGGGGTCAACGATCGGACTTGGGATGACGCGACCAGGGAGGCCTTCCCGGAGCGCTTCAACCTGGAGCTTCGGAGAGGCCTGCGCGGGGCGACAGGGGTGATGGCGACGGCACGCAGGCTCCGGGACATCGTCGCCACCCATGAGTTCGATCTCGTTCACGTGCACACACCCGTGGTGAGTATCGCTGCACGGCTGGGCCTGTACCCTCTCCGTCGGGCGAACGGCGTCCGGCTCATCTACACGGCCCACGGGTTCCACTTCCATTCCGGTCGGTCCTGGTTGGGCAACGCTCCCTGGGCGGCGATCGAGCGATCGTTCGTTCGGCTCACCGATTGGCTCGTCGTCATGAACGAGGAGGACCTCCAGGCGGCCCGATCCTGGCCGGGAATCGCACCGGATCGGGTGGTCCCGATGCCGGGGATCGGCGTCGACCTCTCGCTGTATGGTGGCCCAAGGGGGCGCGCGGCATTCGCCGGGCTGGGGATCACCGAGGATCAGCCGATCCTCCTCATGCTCGGAGAGCTGAGGGCCAACAAGCGGGTGGGTGATGCCATACGGGCGTTGGCCCGGCTGCGGGACTCCCGAGCGGTGCTGTGCGTCGCAGGGGCGGGCCCCCTCCTCCACACCTGGATGGCGATGGCGGAGAGCCTCGGTCTCGGCGGCCGGGTGAAGTTCCTCGGGTACCGGACCGATGTGCCTGCCCTGTTGGCTGGCGCGGATGCCCTGGTCTTCTGCACCGAACGGGAGGGCCTGCCCCGATCGGTGATGGAGGCCATGGCAGCTGGCGTGCCGGTCGTGGCCACGGACATCCGGGGCAATCGGGACCTGCTTGCGCCAACCGGAGGGCTGCTCTACCCGCTGGGGGACGTGAACGCCCTGACCCATTGCCTGAGTCGCCTGCTCACCGACCGGGAACTCGTGGTGAGGCTCGCCGAGGCGGGACAACGGTCGGTGCCCCAGTACGAGCTCGGCCGGGTGCTGGCCTTGCACGAGGAGCTCTATGGTCGGGTGCTCGCGGCCGGCGCACCCAGCACCGTGAGGCGTGGGCGGCCACGTCGAAATCGCATCGGGACGAGAGGGACCACCGGCTTTGGCGAGCCAGCGTGGGTGCCGTCCGACGCCTGGGTGCATCGAGAGCCGTCACACCCGGCACTGGAGCCCCTGTCTTCCCTCTCCGCGGGGGAGTGAGACTATCATCGTGCCCACCCCCCGCCCGATCCCCCCCGCCGAGATCCGCCGCCGGCTCCCGCCACGGGTCCTCGCCGCGTGGCTCTGGGCGGCCGTGCGCGACCGGATGCCGCAGCTCCCGGCGTCGCTCAGCCCCGTCACCCGGAGCCGGCGCCTGGCCGACCTGGTTCGCGCCCTCCGGAAGACCGGCCTCCGCGAGACCGATCCGCGCGTCGCCGCGCTGGTCGCCGCCGATCCGGCCGGCCCCGTCCCGGTCGCAGCTCCCGCCGTCATGCTCCTCGCCGCCCTCGTTGCGCAGGACGAAGTCCGCGCCGAGCACTGGCTGCGTCGGGCCTATGCCGAGCTCCGCCGCGCCGCGCCTCGGCTCGAGCCCCACCCGCGCGACCACGCCTACCTCCACGGCCTCCATGCCCTCACCCTTGGCGGTCTGGTGTTCGACGAGCCCGCGGCGCTGGCCTGGCGCAAGTCCGTGCTGCCGCGGTACTGGGATGAGCTGCAACACCAGGTGCTGGACGACGGCACCCTCCGCGAGCGCTGTCCGGCCCTGCTCGGCGCCGCCCTCCGTGACGCCCTCGCCGCCCATGCCCTCTGGCGCGCCGCGGGCTTCGTCGCACCCAACGAGGTCCACCGCCGACTCCGGCGGATGGCCCGCGCCTTCGGCCGGCTCGCACGCCCCGGCCCGGGCAGCCATCGCTTCGGCGACGGGGCGCCACTCGACGGTGCGGCCACCGCGGCGATCCTCGAGCTGGCGCGCTCCGGGCTCGGCGAGGACGTCGCGCCGCCGGCCGGCCCGTGGGCGCTCCCGGCCGGTGGGTTCTACGGCTTCTCCACCCCGAACGACGGGGTCCGACTCGTCGTGACCACGGGCCGGATGGCACTCGCCGACCTCCCGGCCGCCGAGCACGCCGATGCCCTCTCCTACGAGCTCGATCTCGACGGCCGGCCGCTGGTGGTGGACCCCGGCAGTGCCGCCGGCGCGGGCATGCCTCCGGCGTTGCGCGGCTGGGTTCGCGGCACCTTGGCCCACAACACCGTCGTCGTGGACGGGGCCGACCAGATGCCGATCCTCCCCGGGGGCTGGACCGGCGAGACGGCCGAGGTGACCGACGTGGACGCCCGACCCGCCGAAGGGGCGTTCGCGCTCTCGGCCTCGGTCCACCACGTGGCGGGACCGGTACATCGCCGCAGCCTGAGCTGCGGCGCCGACGGTGTCGACGTCGTGGATCGTGTCGAGGGCGCCACCGGCCGCCGGGTGGCGACGCTGGTCCACTTTGCCCCGGAGGTCCGGCTGCAGGCGGTGGCGCGCTCGCTCGAGGCCCGGCTCGGGCAGCGGGTCCTCGAGCTCACCCCCATCGGCGCCACCCGGCTCGACGTGGTGATCGCCGAACGCCGCCGTCCCTGCCAGGGCTGGGTGCTCGACCCGGCCCGCGGCGCCGTCCCCGCGCCGGTGGTCATCATCGAGCAGCCGGAGTACGACGGCCGGGAGATCGGCTACACCCTTCGCTGGCGGGCCTGACCCGCCCTCCTGAACGTCGAAGCGGCCGCCCCGGAACCCCGGAGCGGCCGCCGGCCATCCAGCCATCCAGCCCTCAGTACCCGCCGCCCGGCGCCTGGATCACGTAGGTGAGCTTCCCGCCATAGGAAAACATCGGGGCCGCGGTGCCGAGGTAGCTCTCCAGCTTCTGCATGAGCCGGGCATCCGTCGTGGCGATCGTGATGCCGATCAGGTACTCGGGCGGGCTCCCGCCTGGTCCCGCCACCACGCCCAGGTTGTCCCACTCGAGCGTGTACTTCCAGGTCGGATTGTCGAACCGGAAGCCCTCGGGGAGGTGCTTCACCAGCCCCGCGGGGACCACGCCGGCTCCGGCATCCGCCGGCCAGCTCTGGTTGTCGCCCCAGTAGGAGTAGCCCGCCAGCTTCACCGCGTTGATCTCGGAAGCCACCTTGGCGGTGATGGCGTTGCGGCGCAGGTCCACGTACTTGAGCACCGCGATCCCGGCGAGGATCCCGATGATGATCATCGCCACGAGCAGCTCGGCGATGGTGAAGCCGCGGCGATTCCCGGGCGCGCTCATCGCCGGCCTCCCCGGATGGTCGTGAAGCTCGAGCCGAGGAACGTGGAGAGCGAGTCATCGGCGGTGATGCGCAGCGTCTGCCCCCCCTGGGCCGCCTGCAGCACCCAGCGGCCGTCGGCACCCAGCGTGTACGAGCTGGACGATCCGCCAAGCCCGGCCTCCGCCAGCGTCCTCGGCGGCCGGCCGGACCGGGTCTCGAAGTCGTGGATCTTCCTCGCCTCGAGATACAGCCCGATGCGGAGCCCCGCCTCCAGCTGCTGGACTGATTGCACCGGCGCGTGCGACGGGAAGATCCATTCGGGCCGCGCGAGCAGGAGCCAGGCGGCCACGATGACCGCGATTGCCGCCCCGGTGACGATCACCGGACTGGTCCGCTTCCGGTTCGCCCGGCGGGCGAGCTCGGCTTCGCGCGCCTGGCGGACCCGCGCGTCCTCGACCGATTCCTGGAGGGCCTCGAGGAGGGCCTCCTTGGTGCCCTTCTGCGGTCCCGGCCTCGAACCCGTCATCGGATTGACTCCCACGTGCGCTCCCCCACGTCAATCGGGCACCCTTCCGCCCGCGGCGGACCGGGCGGCCTGCCCCGAATTCTCCCGGACGTCCATTGGCCCGGTGATGCAACCGGCGAACCCGCGGCCAGTGCGCGCCGCCACCCCCCGGCGATCGCGTGTGCGGTCAGTGCCGCGACAAGCAATTTTCCTGCCGCCTGGTGCCGGGGCCCGCCGCACGGTGTAACCCTGTCGTGGTCAGGGACTTGGGTGTCCGGAGCACGGGACCGCTGGCGGCGTCCGATCCGGCATTCGGCAAGCCCTCGCCGTTCGGGCCTCCGAGCACCACGCTGACCGGTGCCCCGGGGCGCGGCGCGGTGGAGGTGCAGGTCGTCGGGGCCGTGCCCGAGGGTGAGCGGGTTCCCCATGGGTCGGAAGATACTGCGTGAGGTTCGGCTGCCGGGGCCACGTTCGATCCTCGGGTCACGGGCGCCCGGCACTATCTTGCCCCGAATGTGCCCAGCCCCCATCCGTGTCCCCGGGGACAAGTCCATCACCCACCGCGCCCTGGTCCTGGCCGCGCTGGCGCCGGGCGAGAGCCGGATCGAGGGAGCGCTGACCTCGCTGGACGCCCGCTCGTCGGCCGCGTGCCTGCGCGCGCTCGGTGCCGAGGTGTCCCCGCTCCGGCCCGGACGCGGTCTCACCATCCGGGGGAGGGGCCGGTTCCGCTCGCCCTCCGCCCGACTCCACTGCGGCAACTCCGGCACCACGGCCCGGCTCCTGCTCGGGGCGCTGGCCGGGCACCCGTTCGTCGCCACCCTCACCGGTGACGCCTCCCTCCGACGCCGCCCGATGCGCCGGGTGACCGAGCCGCTCGAGCGGATGGGGGCACGGGTGACGCCCGCGGGCGCCGACCATCTTCCGCTCTCGATCCGGGGTGGCCGCCTCGAGCCGATCGAGTGGGAATTGCCGGTGTCGAGCGCGCAGCTCAAGAGCGCGCTCCTGCTCGCGGGCGTGACGGGGAGCGTGGCAGTGGCCGTGCGGGAGTCCGCCGGCCGGTCGCGCGACCACACCGAGCGGATGCTCCGGAGCTTCGGCTTCCGGGTGGAAGAGCCCGGCGACGGCTGGATCCGGTTCCGGCCCACGGGACGGCTTGCGCCCTTCGAAGCGACCATCCCGGGCGACCCTTCCTCCGCCGCGTTCCTCGTGGCGGCGGGGCTGCTCCGGGAGGGCGGGGCGCTCCGGCTGGCGGGCGTGGGCCTCAATCCGACCCGCACGGGGTTCCTTCGCGTGCTGGGCCGGATGGGCGCGGCGGTCGGGGTGGAGGACGAGGGGGAGGTCTGCGGCGAGCCGGTCGGCACGCTGCTGGTGCGGACGGCGGCACTCCGGGGCGCCGAGGTGGCCGCCACCGAGATCCCCGGCCTCATCGACGAGGTGCCGGTGCTGGCGGTGCTCGCGTCACGGGCGCGGGGTGAGACCGTGTTCCGCGAGGTGGGGGAGCTCCGGGTCAAGGAGAGCGACCGACTCGGTCTCCTCGCCGAGAACCTGCGGGCGGTGGGGGCCGACGCGTCGGTGGAGGGGGAGGACCTCGTGGTGGCCGGGGGGCACGCCGCGCCCCCGCGTGGCCGGGTGCGGACGGCGGGCGACCACCGCCTCTCCATGGCGTTCGGGGTGCTCGGCACGCTCCCGGGTGCCCGCGTCACCATCGACGACCGCGCTTGCGCGGCGGTGAGTTTCCCCGGATTCTGGGACCGGCTTCGCGAGGCGACCCGATGACAACCGACCGGAACGGCGCCGTGGTCATCGCGATCGATGGTCCGGCTGCGTCGGGCAAGTCGAGCACGGCGCAGGCGGTGGCTCGCGCGCTGGGCTATGCCCACCTGGACTCGGGCGCGCTCTACCGCGGCCTCACCCTGGTGGCCCTGGAGGCGGGGCAGGGGAGCGGGCGCTTCGATGCCGCGGTCGCCCTGGCGGAGGCGGCGCGGCGCGGGCTCGAGCTCCGTCCGGGCGAGGCGGGCTTCGACCTCCACCTGGACGGGCGGATCGCCGAGGACCGCATCCGTTCGGCGGAGGTCACCGCGAACGTCTCGGAGGTGTCGGCGTTGGCTCCGCTCCGCGACTGGGTGAACAGCCGGCTCCGTCAGGTGACCCGTGGGGTCGGCGGGGTGGTGGTGGACGGCCGGGACATCGGCACGGTGGTCTTCCCCGAGGCGGCGCTCAAGGTGTTCCTGAGCGCCTCGCCGCGGGCCCGCGCCGCGCGCCGCCTGCGCCAGCGGGGCGAGGCGGCGGACGCCGCGCGAGTGGAGGAGGAGGCGGCCCGGCTCGAGGCACGCGACCGACTCGACGCCAGCCGGCCGGTGGCCCCGCTCCGGGCCGCCCCGGACGCGGTGCTGGTGGACGGGACCGACCTGACGTTCGAGGACCAGGTGGCGCGCATCGTCGCCCTGGCCCGGGGGAGGTGAGGGGGAAGGAGGGGGCGGGCAGCCAGCAGCCCCCGACAGGTACCCCCTCGCCCGTCCTCCTCCCTCTCCCCCTACCGCTCCCCTCTCCCCTCTCCCCGCTCCCCGCTCCCCGTTCCCCGTTCCCGCTCCCTTGTCCAACCCCGCCTCGGAGACTAGCTTACTGGGCTTCCCCCACCCGCAATTCGGCGGCGACGGGATTCAACTCCTGCTCCGCGCCTTCCCCCGGGCGCCGGACGATCGAGGCGATCCGTGGACCTCATGACCGACACCCCGACCCATACCCCCGCTTCCGCCCGCGCCGTGGCCGAGCCGACCCTCGAGGCCCACGGACTCCGGGTGCGTGCCGACCTCTACGACGAGGACTACTCCGACGAGGAGTACCAGCAGATGCTCTCGATGTACGAGGGCACGATGGCGGCCATCGCCGAGGGCGAGATCGTCAAGGGGAAGGTCCTCCGGAAGACCGACAACGCGGTCATCCTCGACCTCGGCTTCAAGTCCGAGGGCTCGGTGCCGCTCGACGAGTTCACCAGCCCGGACGAGGTCCAGGTCGGCGACGAGGTCGAGGTCTTCCTCGAGCACCTCGAGGACCAGGAGGGGGCCGTCGTCCTCTCGAAGAAGAAGGCCGACTTCATGCGGGTCTGGGAGAAGATCCGCCAGGCCTACGAGAGCGACCAGCCGGTGCAGGGCACCCTGGTGAAGAAGATCAAGGGCGGGGTGGTCGTGAACCTGATGGGCGTGGACGCGTTCCTGCCCGGCAGCCAGATCGCCCTCCGGCGGGTGCCGAACATCGACGAGCTGCTCGGCTCCTCCTACGAGTTCAAGATCATCAAGCTCAACAAGCGCCGGCGGAACATCGTGGTGAGCCGGCGGGTCATCCTCGAGCACGAGCGCGCGCACAAGCGCGAGTTCCTGATGAAGGAGCTCGAGGTCGGCCAGGTCCGGAAGGGCGTGGTCAAGAACATCACCGACTTCGGCGCCTTCATCGACCTCGGCGGCGTGGACGGGCTGCTCCACATCACCGACATGTCGTACGGCCGCGTGTCGCACCCGAGCGAGGTGGTCTCGATCGGGGCCGAGGTCGAGGTGAAGGTGCTCGACATCGACTGGCAGCGCGAGCGCATCTCGCTCGGGATGAAGCAGCTCCAGGCCTACCCCTGGAAGGACGTCGCCTCGAAGTACCCGGTGGGCACGCGGGTCCAGGGCAAGGTGGTGTCGATCACGAACTACGGCGCCTTCGTCGAGCTCGAGCCCGGCATCGAGGGCCTGGTCCACATCTCCGAGATGAGCTGGACCCGGAACGTCCGCCATCCCTCGAAGCTGGTGTCGATCGGCGAGACCATCGAGGCGGTGGTGCTCAAGGTGGACGAGACCGAGGAGAAGATCTCCCTCGGCATGAAGCAGACCGAGCAGGACCCGTGGATGGTCCTCCCGCTCAAGTACCCGGTGGGCACCCGGATCAACGGGAAGGTCCGGAACCTGACCAGCTTCGGTGCCTTCGTCGAGATCGAGCCGGGGATCGACGGCCTGATCCACATCTCCGACATGAGCTGGACCAAGCGGGTGCAGCATCCGTCGGAGGTGGTGAAGAAGGGCGACGCGGTGGACGTGATCATCCTGAACGTGGATGCCGAGAACAAGCGGATCAGCCTGGGCCTCAAGCAGGCGCAGGAGGACCCGTGGCTCCGGATCGGCGAGACGCTCCCGGTGGGCAACGAGCTCCGCGGCCGCGCGGTGCGGCTGATGGACAAGGGCGTGGTGGTGGACCTCGGGAACGATCTCGAGGGCTTCGCGCCGATGTCCCAGCTGGGCGTGCCCGACATCCAGACCCCGGCTGACGCGGTGAAGGAGGGCCAGGTGGTGGACGTGCGGGTGCTCGAGGTGGACCCGATCCACCACCGGATCGTGGTGGCGGTCATCGGCTACCCCGACGAGCCGATCATCCCGCCGGTGCGGCCGGTCTACGAGTCGGACGACGAGAAGCCCGAGGACGCCGAGGGCTGAGCCCCCGCCTCCCCGAGCCACACCCGGAGCCCCGCCCGCGCGGGGCTCCGTCGTTTCCGCGCATCTCACCGCAGAGGCGCAGGGGACGCAGAGGGCTCCGGCAGGTGGTTCACGACCCGGCGGACCCCCAGGAGCAGCCGTGGGACGTTGAAGTTGATGAGGAGCCCGAGGTGTCGCTCGGTCAGGCGGAGGTAGGTGAGCAGTTGGGCCGTGTGGATCGGATGGAGTGATTCGACGCACTTGGCCTCGACCAGGAGGGACCCGGCAACCAGGAAGTCTGCCCGGTAGGCGCAATCCAGGGGGATCCCCCTGTAGACGAGGGGCACCGCCACCTCGCGGGCGAACTCGAGCCCGTTCGCCCGGAATTCGGTGGCGAGGCAGGCCTGATATGCGGATTCCAGCAGGCCGGGGCCGAGTGCCCGGTGCACCTCGATGGCGGCCCCGATCACGAGGCCGCTGAGCTCCTTCGGGTCCTGCTCCGGGGGCCTGGTCACACTCCACTCTTGGCAGGTGCCCGGAGGGCATGCCACCTTACACCCGCCCTGCGGTGCCGTTCTCCGCGTCCTCTGCGCCTCTGCGGTGATTCGAGACGATGCCTGACCCCAGACAGCTGCTCGACGACCTCCACCGCCGCCAGGCCGAAGCCGAGCAGGGCGGGGGCGCGGCGCGGGTGGCCGCGCAGCACAAGAAGGGGAAGCTCACCGCCCGGGAGCGGCTCGACCTCCTCCTCGACGAGGGCTCGTTCGTCGAGCTCGACCGTTTCGTGACCCATCGCGCCACCGACTTCGGCCTCGCCGAGGAGCGCTATCCCGGCGACGGCGTGGTCACCGGCTGGGGCCGCATCGACGGCCGCCTGGTCTACGTCTTCAGCCAGGACTTCACCATCTTCGGCGGCTCGCTCTCCGAGACCCACGCCGCGAAGATCTGCAAGGTGATGGACCTCGCCGTGCGGAACGGCGCCCCGATCATCGGGCTCAACGACTCCGGCGGCGCGCGCATCCAGGAGGGGGTCGTCTCCCTCGGCGGCTACGCCGAGATCTTCCTCCGGAACACGCTGGCCTCCGGCGTGGTCCCCCAGATCTCCGCCATCCTCGGCCCCTGCGCCGGCGGCGCGGTCTACAGCCCCGCCATCACCGACTTCGTCTGCATGGTGCGCGGCACGAGCTACATGTTCGTCACCGGCCCGAACGTGGTGAAGACGGTGACCCACGAGGAGGTGGGCTTCGAGGACCTGGGCGGCGCCGACGTGCACGGCGGCGTGTCGGGGGTCGCCCACTTCGTGGACGACTCCGAGCCGGCCTGCCTGGCCCGGATCCGCGAGCTGGTCGGCTACCTGCCCGCCAACAACGTGGACGCGCCGCCGCCCGGCCCGGCCGACGATCCCGAGGACCGGCGCGACGAGACGCTGCTCGGCCTGGTTCCCGACACCGCCGCGAAGCCCTACGACATGCACGAGGTGATCCGGCGGGTCACCGACCACGGCGGCTTCCTCGAGGTCCACGCCGACTACGCCCAGAACCTCATCACCGGGTTCGCCCGGCTGGGCGGGCAGAGCGTGGGGGTCGTCGCGAACCAGCCGGCGGTGCTCGCCGGCGTGCTCGACATCGCCGCCTCCCTCAAGGGCGCGCGCTTCATCCGCTTCTGCGACGCATTCAACATCCCGCTGATCACCTTCGAGGACGTGCCCGGTTTCCTCCCCGGGGTGGCCCAGGAACACGGCGGCATCATCAAGCACGGCGCCAAGCTGCTCTACGCCTACTGCGAGGCCACGGTGCCCAAGCTCACGGTCATCACCCGCAAGGCGTACGGCGGGGCCTACGACGTGATGAGCTCCAAGCACATCCGGGGAGACGTCAACCTGGCCTGGCCCACCGCCGAGATCGCGGTGATGGGGCCGAAGGGGGCGGTGGAGATCCTCTACCGGAAGGAGCTGGCGGCAGCAGCGGACCCCGCGGCCGAGCTCCAGCGGCTCTCCGACGAGTACACGGCGCGGTTCGCCAACCCGTACCTGGCGGCGAGCCACGGCTACCTGGACGACGTGATCGATCCACGCGACACCCGGCCCCGGCTCATCGACGCCCTGCGGACCCTCGCGGGCAAGCGGGACCGGAATCCGCCGCGGAAGCACGGGAACATCCCCCTCTAGCCCAAATCCGGACCCGGCCTCATCTTGGAGGCATGGTTCGGGACCGGGTGTTCCCGCTCGCCGCCGCGGCCGCGCTCCTCGTGCCGGGGGGTACGCTTCGCGCGCAGGCCGCCGTGGATCCCGCGATGGTGCCGCGGGCGCTCACGCTCGCGCGCGAGGGCCGTCGCGCCGAGGCGGCCGGCATGCTGGGCCGGTACCTCGCCACCGCCCCCGCAGACGGCCGCGCCTGGCTCACCATCGGCCGGTTCTACCTCCTCGACGTCCGCGACTGGCACCTCGGCAATCACGAGGCGGTGCCTGACGCCGGGCTCCTCATCGACCTCGCCGGCAGCGTCCTCGAGCAGGCCGACCGCTTCGGCCTCGACTCCGCCATCGTCTTCCGCGGGCTGGTCGAGTTCGAGCGGGCGCTCCTGCTGGTCGAGGAGCGGGGCTGGGACGAGGCGCGGACCCGGGCGGCCCACGGGTTCGGCGTCCCGCTGCCTCCGTTCATCCTCGAGCTGGGGTACAACCTCCTCAACTCGTGCCCGGCCGGCGGCGTCCTGGCCACCGGGAGCGACCTCGAGGCGCTGGCCGTCTGGACCGTCGCGCTGGGCACCGGCTGGCGGCGCGACGTGCAGCCCTTCCTCCCGAGCCTCTACGCCGTGGACCCGCGCTACCGGAGGCGGATGGCCGACGCCCTCGACGTGGACGCCGAGCTCACCGTCCAGCAGGCGATGGCGAAGGTCGCGGAGAAGCGGCCGCTCTGCCTCTCCCCGATGGCCGACCGCGCGGCGGCGCCGCTCGGCCTCTGGGCCCCGGTGCGGTTGGTGCTGGTGGCCGGCCCGGCGGACCGGCGGGCACCCGGCGGGGTCCTGGCCGTGACCGCGCTCCTCGAGGCGCAGGGTGGACCCGGCTCCACCTGGACCACCGAGGTGCGGGCGGTCTACGCCGCCGCCGCCCGGCACAACGTGCTGCTCTGCGCCGGACTCCTCGCCCCGATCGGGCCGACCGTGGAGGGGTGCCGGAAGTAGGCGCGAGTCTCGGGTCGGGAGTCACGGGTCGCCCCGGTGGCAGGACGCCATCGGGGCGTTACGTTTCTGCGCCCGATGTGACTCGTGACTCGTGACTCGTGACTCGCCGCCCGTGACTCCCATCACCCGCATCCTCATCGCCAACCGCGGCGAGATCGCGCTCCGCATCGTGCGCGCCTGCCACGAGGAGGGGCTCGAGGCGGTGGCGGTCTACTCCACCGCCGACCGGGCGAGCCCGCACGTGCGCGCGGCGGACCACGCCGTGCCCATCGGCCCGGCGCCGGCGGCGGAGAGCTACCTCCGGATGGACCGGCTGGTGGACGCGGCACGCGCGACCGGCGCCCAGGCCATCCATCCGGGATACGGCTTCCTCGCCGAGCGGGCGGCGTTTGCGGAGCTGGTCGAGGCTGCGGGACTCACCTTCGTCGGCCCGCCGGCGGCCGCCATCCGCGCGATGGGCGACAAGACCGAGGCCCGGCGGCGGATGCGCGCCGCCGGCGTACCGGTCGTGCCCGGCGCCGACCGCGCACTCGATCCGGCGGAGGCAGTCACGCTCGCCGCGGAGATCGGCTACCCGGTGATGGTGAAGGCGGCGGCGGGCGGCGGCGGGAAGGGGATGCGGGTGGTGCGCGCTGCGGCGGAGCTGGAGGCTGCGCTCGCCACCGCGGCGAGCGAGGCGGCCAAGGCCTTCGGGGACCCGAGCGTCTACCTCGAGAAGTTCATCGACCGCCCGCGGCACGTCGAGATCCAGGTGCTCGCCGACGCCGAGCGCACGGTGCACCTCGGCGAGCGGGAATGCTCGGTCCAGCGGCGGCACCAGAAGCTGCTGGAGGAGGCGCCGTCGGTGGCGGTGGACGCCGCCCTGCGGGAGCGCATGGGCGCGGCGGCGGTGGCGGCGGCGCACGCCGTCGGCTATCGCGGCGCCGGCACCTGCGAGTTCCTGCTCGCCGCCGACGGTTCGTTCTACTTCCTCGAGATGAACACCCGGATCCAGGTGGAGCATCCCGTCACCGAGCTGGTCCACGGCGTGGACCTGGTGCGCGAACAGCTCCGCGTGGCGCGCGGGCTCCCGATGACCGTGCCCGACGGCCCCCGGGTGCCGCGCGGCTGGGCGGTGGAATGCCGCATCATCGGCGAGGACCCCGCGAACGGCTTCCTTCCCGGCACGGGGCGGATCACCTACCTGCGGGCCCCGGGCGGCCCCGGTGTGCGCTGGGACGCGGGCGTGGAGACCGGCGACGAGGTGACGCTCTACTACGACTCGATGCTCGCGAAGCTGATCGTCTGGGCGCCGGATCGGGCCCAGGCGCTGGACCGGATGGACCGGGCGCTGGGCGAGCTGATCGTGGCGGGACTGCCCACCAACCAGGGATTCCAGCGGCGGCTGGTGCGCGACGCCGAGTTCCGCGCCGGCCAGGTGGACATCCAGTTCCTCGACCGGCGCCCCGATCTGCTCGGCACGCCCGACGACGAGGGGATGACGCGGGTGATCGCGGTCGCCGCCGCCCTCGCCGAGGACGACGCGCGGCGGAGCCGGAAGCCGGCCGTGGCCCCGGTGGCCGACGGCGGCCGCTGGGCGGAGGCGGCGCGGCGCGAGGCGCTGCGGTGACCGGGGTCCCGGCCCGCCTCCGGATCGCGTCGCTCGCCGCTGGTGGGGAGGGGGTCGGGCGGCTGCCCGACGGCCGGGCGGTGTTCGTGCCGCGCACGGCGCCCGGGGACCTCGTCGAGCTGGGCCCGCTTCGGGAGCACCGGAGCTGGGCGCGTGCGGAATCGGGACGGGTGGTCGAGCCCGGGCCCGACCGTGTGGCGCCCCGGTGCCCCCACTACGACGGCGACCGTTGCGGCGGCTGCCAGTGGCAGCACCTCTCGGCTCCGGCGCAGCGCCGGGCGCGCGCCGCCATCGTGGGCGAGGCGCTCCGCCGGCTCGGCGGGCTCGACCTGCCCGATCCCGACGTCGAGCCGGCACCCGCCGACTGGGGCTATCGCCACAAGCTCACGCTGCACCGGGATGCCGCAGGCCGGATCGGGCTCCACCCCCTCGGCCGGCCGGTGGAGAGCTTCGACCTCCGGCGCTGCGAGATCGCGCACGAGGACCTGAATCGGCTCTGGCAGGCCGTGGACCCGCGGCGCGACCTGCTGCCGCGCCGACTCCAGCGCCTCGTGCTCCGGCGCACCCGGGAGGGTGCGCTCCACCTCGTGGCCGAGGTGGAGGCGGGGGAGGCGACGTGGCCCGGGGCCGAGGGATTGCACCAGCATCTGCTCGGGTCGGGACTGCAGGCGTCGCTCTGGGTGGCGGCTGGTCGAGCATCGCAGGTCAAGGGTCGAAGGCGTGGCAGGGACTCGCGACTCGCGACTCGCGACTCGCGACTGGTGGCGGGAAAGGGGGGCGAGGACCCCGGCGCCTTCGAACAGGTCTCCGCCGTGATGGGCGACCGCATCCGGCAGTTCGCGGTGGGGTCGCTCGGCGACCTGGCCGGCCGGCACGCCTGGGACCTCTACGCGGGGATCGGCGAGACGACCGAGCTGCTCGCCGCGGCGGGGGCGTCGGTGGAGAGCGTGGAGGTGGCGCGGCCCCACGACGGCAGGACGGCCCGGCGGACCGCCGGCTGGCATGACGCCCGGGTGGAGGACGTCGTGGGTCGGCTCGCCAGGCCCGACGTCGTGATCACCAACCCGCCCCGGACCGGAATGGATGCCCGGGCGGTGGACGGGATCGCGGCTGCAGGTCCGGCGCGGATCGCCTACGTCTCCTGCGACCCGGCCACACTGGCCCGCGACCTCCGCCGGCTCGACGGCTACCGGCTGGCCGGGGTCCGGGCCTTCGACCTCTTCCCCCAAACCGCGCACGTCGAGACCGTGGCGGTCCTGGAGCGGCGATGAAGTACTTCGTGACCGTGGGCGGGCGGGAGCACGTGGTGACGGTGGACGGCGACCGGCTCACCGTGGACGGCCACCCGGTGACGGCCACCGGCGACGGGGTCGAGGGGACCCCGGTGCGCCAGGTGCTGGTGGATGGCGCGTCCTGGATGCTCACCCTCGACGCCGCCGGCCGGGGGCGCTGGGACGTGGGCTGGCGGGGCGACCGGTGGGAGGTCGAGGTGGTGGACGAGCGCACCCGCCACATCCGTTCGCTCACCGGCCCCGGCCAGGCGCGGGCAGGGGGCGGGGTCCTCAAGGCACCGATGCCGGGGCTCGTGGTCCGGGTGCTGGTCGAGCCTGGCCAGGCCGTGGAAGCGGGGCAGGGGGTGGTGGTCCTGGAGGCGATGAAGATGGAGAACGAACTCAAGGCCGCGGGACCGGGTGTGGTCCGGGCGGTGCGGGCCGAGGTGGGGCGGGCGGTGGAGAAGGGTCAGGTGCTGGTGGAGCTGGATGGGTAGTCGGACAGGCGGACCGTCGGACGGCGGAGTATCCGGCGCCCGCCGACCGCTCGACCGGCCGACCCCCTTGACCCTAACCCCAACCCCCGGTTACGTTTTGGGTCTGCGCCGGAATCCGGGCGCATCGACTCGTACCGCTGTGTGGACCGGACGATGAAGACCTTCAGCGCCAAGCCGGGCGACATCACGCACGACTGGCACGTGGTGGACGCGGCGGGGGTGCCCCTCGGCCGGCTGGCCACGGCGGTGGCCCAGCTCATTCGCGGCAAGCACAAGCCGAGCTTCACCCCGCACATGGATGGCGGCGACTTCGTCATCGTGGTCAACGCGGAGAAGGTGAAGTTCACCGGGGGCAAGCTGGACAAGAAGACCTACTTCAGCCACACCGGCTACATGGGCCACGAGAGCCACACGCCGGCGCGCAAGCTCCTCGCCAGCCATCCCGACCGGGTGATCGAGAAGGCGGTGTTCGGGATGCTGCCGAAGAACTCGCTGTCGAAGCAGAAGCTCCGCACCAAGCTCAAGGTGTACGCGGGCGCCGAGCATCCGCACCAGGCGCAGCAGCCGAAGGCCTTCGCGGTGGGCGCCACCCGGGAGAACGCATGAGCACGACCGCCGTCGAGAACCGCTGGCAGGGCACCGGGCGCCGCAAGACGAGCGTCGCGCGGGTCTACCTCCAGCCCGGCACCGGCAAGTGGGACATCAACGGACGCACGCTGGGCGACTACTTCCCCCGCTCCTCGCTGGTGCAGCACATCCAGCAGGCCTTCACCGCCACCGACACCCTCGGGCGCTACGACGTGAAGGCGCACGTGGACGGCGGCGGCCAGACCGGCCAGGCCGGGGCGCTCCGCCTCGCCATCGCCCGCGCGCTGGTGCAGGCCGACGAGGCCAACCGCGCCCGGCTCCGGCCGGCCGGCCTGCTCACGCGGGACCCGCGGGCCGTCGAGCGGAAGAAGCCGGGCCAGCCCGGCGCGCGGAAGCGGTTCCAGTTCAGCAAGCGGTAGGCACCGGGGGCGCCCCGCGGGGCGCCCCGATCAGCACGCCGCCCGAGTCCGGCGGGGGTGTCCCGGCGCCGATGCGCGGGATCCGGCCGGACGATGAAGGCGGCGGAAGCTCAACCCCAGCGAAGGACGGCCAGACCCAGATGTCCCAGCCCCAGATCCAGGATCTCCTCGACGCCGGCGTCCACTTCGGGCACCAGACCCGCCGGTGGAACCCGAAGATGCGCCGGTTCATCTTCGCCGAGCGCTCCGGCATCTACATCATCGACCTGCAGAAGACCCTGCGGCAGATCCAGAAGGCCCAGGAGCTGCTGCGGAGCGTCGTGCTCAAGGGCGACGGTGTCCTCTTCGTCTGCACCAAGCGGCAGCTCAAGGCCATCGTGCAGGCCGAGGCCGAGCGCTGCGGCACGTACTACGTGACCGAGCGGTGGCTGGGCGGCATGCTGACCAACTTCCAGACGGTCAAGAAGCAGCTCAAGCGCTACCGGGAGCTGGAGCAGGGAAGCCAGGACGACAGCTTCGGCAACTACACGAAGAAGGAGAAGCTCCTCTTCGAGCGGGAGAAGGTGAAGCTCAGCCGGAACCTCGAGGGCATCAAGGGGATGACCCGGCTGCCCGGCGCCCTCTTCGTGGTGGACGCGAAGAAGGAGAAGATCGCGGTCTCCGAGGCGAACAAGCTCGGGATCCCGGTGGTGGCCATCGTGGACACCAACGCCGATCCCGACGTGATCACGGTGCCGATCCCCGGCAACGACGACGCCATCCGCGCCGTCTCGCTCATCTCCGCCGCGCTTGGCGACGTGATCCGGGAGGCCCGGGCCCAGGTGCCGCTCCGCGAGGTGTCCGAGGACGCCGAGGGCGAGACGTGGTCGAGCGAGCAGGGCAGCGAGGAGGAGGCCGAGCGGAAGCGCCGGCGCTCGCGCCGCAAGCGGCGGCCGAAGCCGGAGGCGATCGCGGCCCGGCTCAAGTCCGACACGGGGGCCGAGGAACCGGCCGCCGCGGCCGAGCCGGACGCCTAAGCGGCGGCCCGCGTGACCGACGACCGTCCGCCGCTCGGGGCCCCCGGCCTCGGGCGGCGGTCTTGCTAGAATACCCCTGACGACGTGAAGGCAGGCCGATGACGACGAAGACGATCACGACCAAGGACATCAGCGAGCTCCGCGCCCGCACCGGCGCCGGCATCGGCGACTGCAAGAAGGCGCTGGAGGAGGCCGGCGGCGACATGGAGGCCGCGGCCGAGCTGCTGCGCAAGAAGGGCATCGCCAAGGCCGAGAAGCGCGCCGGCCGCGACGCCATGCAGGGCCTGGTCTTCCTCGAGGCCTCCGAGGAGGGCGACTTCGGCGCGATGGTCGAGCTCAACTGCGAGACCGACTTCGTCGCCAAGACCGAGGCCTTCCAGGCCCTCGGGCTCGAGCTGCTCGCCTTCGCCGCCGCGGCGCCCGCCGGCGTGCACCGGCTGGGCGTGGACGGCGAGCTCCTCGCCGCCCCGATCGGCGGACAGGCCGCCGGGGAGCGGATCAAGGAGGTCGCCGGGGTGATCGGGGAGGCGATCTCGGCCAAGCGCCTGGCCCACTTCCGGCCGCACGGCGGCACGGTCGGCGCCTACCTCCACCACAACCGCCAGGTCGGCGTCCTGGTCGAGGTGGCCGGCGCCACCGGCGCGGCGGCCCTCACCATGGCCCGCGACGTGGCGCTCCACGTGGCCAGTGCCGATCCCGTGGCGGTGCGGACCGAGGACATCCCCGCCGAGGTGATGGAGCGGGAGCGGCGGATCGCCGAGGAGCAGGTGGCGGCCGAGGGGAAGCCGGAGGCGATCCGCGCGAAGATCGTCCAGGGCAAGCTCAAGAAGTTCGCGGAGGAGCGCGCGCTCCTCGCCCAGCCGTTCGTCAAGGACGAGGCGCGCACGGTGGCCGAGGTGGTGCAGGCCGTCCCCGGCGCGATGGTCGTCCGCTTCGCCCGCTTCCGCATCGGGGAGGCCTGATGGCGCTCGCCTACGCGAGCGCGCTCCTCAAGCTCTCCGGCGAGGCCCTCGCCGGGGAGAAGGGGCAGGGCCTCGACTTCCGCGTGGTCGAGACCCTCGCCGACCAGGTGAAGGCGGTCCACGAGATGGGGGTCCGCCTGAGCCTCGTGGTGGGCGGCGGGAACTTCGTGCGCGGCACCAGCGCCAGCGCCCAGGGACTCGACCGGGTCTCGGCCGACTACATGGGGATGCTGGCCACGGTCATCAACGCGCTGGCGGTGCAGGACGTCCTGGAGAAGAAGGGCGTGATGACCCGGGTGATGACCGCCATCCGGATGGAGTCGCTGGCGGAGCCCTACATCCGCCGGCGGGCGGTGCGGCACCTCGAGAAGGGGCGGCTGGTGATCTTCGCCGCCGGCACCGGCAACCCGTTCTTCTCGACCGACACCGCCGGCGTCCTCCGCGCCCTCGAGGTGGAGGCGGAGGTGATCCTCAAGGGCACCAACGTGGACGGCATCTACACCGCCGACCCCCGGAAGGACCCGTCGGCCACCTTCCTCCCCGAGCTCTCCTACCAGGAGGCGATCGTCAACGGCTACGCCGTGATGGACGCGAACGCCTTCGCGCTGTGCAAGGAGAACCGGCTGCCGATCGTCGTCTTCAACCTCAACCAACCCGACGCCATCGCGCGCGTGCTGCGGGGCGAGCGGGTGGGGACCGTCGTGCGATGACCACGATTGCCGAGGTGCTCAAGGTCACCCGCGAGCACATGGACAAGGCGGTGGAGAGCGTCAAGCGGGAACTGTCCACCATCCGGAGCGGCAAGGCCTCGACCTCGCTCCTCGACCTGGTGCGGGTCGAGGCCTACGGTCAGGTGCTGCCGCTCAACCAGGTGGCCCTGGTCGGCGCGCCGGAAGCCCGCCTCCTCACCGTGCAGCCCTTCGACAAGGGGCTCACGGCCGCCATCGAGAAGGCCATCCGCGACGCGGACCTCGGGCTCAACCCCGCCTCCCAGGGGCAGGTCATCCGCGTGCCGGTCCCGGCGCTCTCCGAGGAGCGCCGCCGCGAGCTGGTGAAGCTCACCCACAAGCTGGCGGAGGAGGGCAAGGTCGGCGTGCGGCACGCCAGGCACGAGGGACTGGCCCGGCTCAAGAAGCTGGACAAGCTCGCCGAGGACGAGCGCGCCCGCGCGGAGAAGGACATCCAGAAGTTCACCGACGAGCACACCACCGCCATCGACAAGCTCCTGCAGGGCAAGGAAGCGGAGCTGATGGAGGTCTGAGGGTGCCGGACCGCGATGCCCTCCTCGAGCGCCTCCGCCGCCAGGGCGGCGTGCCCCGGCACGTGGCCGTCATCATGGACGGCAACGGCCGCTGGGCCGCCCGGCGCGGGCTGCCGCGCCCGCTCGGCCACCAGGCCGGGATGGGGGCGGTACGCGAGGTGGTGGAGGGCGCGCTCGCGGCGGGGGTCGGGATCCTGACGCTCTTCGCCTTCAGCCAGGAGAACTGGCGGCGGCCCGCCGAGGAGATCGACGCCCTCATGGCGCTCCTCGAGGAGTACGTCGCCCGCGAGCGGGAGGAGCTCCGCCGGAACGGCGTGAGCGTCCGGGTGCTGGGCGACCTGGAGCGGCTCGGGCCCGGCGCGCGGGCCGCGGTGGACCGGATCGTGGCCGACACCGCCGGCGGCAGCGGCCTGGTGCTCAACCTCTGCATCTCCTACGGCTCGCGGGACGAGATCGCGCACGCGGCGCGGCGCATCGCCGAGGAGGTGGCGGCGGGCCGCCTCGACCCCGCGGCGGTGGACGCCGACGCGATCGCCGCCCGGCTCTGGACCGCGCCGCTGCCCGATCCCGACCTGCTCATCCGCACCTCGGGCGAGATGCGGCTCTCCAACTTCCTCCTCTGGCAGCTCGCCTACGCCGAGCTCTGGGTGACGCCGGTCCTGTGGCCCGACTTCACCCGGGCCCACCTCTTCGAGGCGATCCTCGAGTTCCAGCGGCGCGACCGCCGCTTCGGGCGCGTCCCGGCCTGATGGCGTCGAACATGGTGCGGCGGGTCGCCTTCGCGGCCGCCGCCATCCCCGTCGCGATCGGCGTCGTCTGGCTCGGCGGCGCCCCGCTCGCCGTCCTGGTGGCGGTCACGGGCGTCCTGGGCACCCGCGAATTCCTCCACTTCGGCGAGCGCCAGGGCCTCCGCCCCTGGAAACCGTTCGCCTACCTGGTGGCGGCGGCCGCGGCCCCGCTGGCGTGGGCGGTGGCGCGGTCGGCGGAGGTGGCGGCCCGGGTCGACGCCGCCTGGCCCTATGCGGCCGGCCTCCTCGTGGTCGCCCTGCTCCTCGGGACGCTCGCCCGCCTGGGCCCGGATGCGCGGCCGCTCGGCTCCGCCGCGCTGACCCTGCTCGCGCCGCTCTACGCCGGCGCCCTCCCCGCCTTCCTGGTGACCATCCGCCATGCCGGCCACGGGACCCAGTCATGGGCCGGGACGGCGCTGGTCTTCTTCCCGCTCGCCGTCACCTGGGCCTGCGACAGCCTCGCGATGGAGGTCGGGCGCCGGGTCGGCGGCCCGAAGCTCTGGCCCGCGGTGAGCCCGGGGAAGACCTGGTCAGGATCGCTGGGCGGGCTCGGCGGGGCGCTCCTGGCCGTGCCGCTCTACCGCGGCCTCGTGCTCGAGCCGGCCGGGGTCGCGTTCCCGGTCTGGCAGGGCCTGCTCGTCGCCCTGGCCGTCGGCACCCTGGGCCAGCTCGGCGACCTGGCCGAGTCGCTCTTCAAGCGCGAGGCGGGGCTCAAGGACTCGTCCCACCTGATCCCGGGCCACGGCGGCGTGCTCGACCGCTTCGACTCGCTGTACGTGGTGCTCCCGGTGACCGCGGCGCTCTACCGGTGCTTCGGCGTCATCTGATGCGCGGCATCGCCATCCTCGGCTCGACCGGCTCGATCGGCCGGAGCACGCTGGCGGTCCTCGGCCGGCAGCGCGAGCACTTCCGGGTCGTGGCCCTCACCGCGGGCAGCAACTGCGACCTGCTCGCGGCCCAGGTGGCCGAGTGGCGGCCGGCGTTCGCCGGGGTGGTGGCGGGAGCGCGGAACGGGTTTGCCGGGGGGGCGGAGGTGCTGGTCGAGGCGGCGACCCATCCCGACGCCGACATCGTGGTGAACGCCGTGGTCGGGGCCGCCGGCCTCGACGCCACGCTCGCCGCCCTCCGCGCCGGCAAGCGCGTGGCGCTCGCGAACAAGGAGACGCTCGTCACCGCCGGCGAACTCGTGCTTCGCGCCGCGCGCGAGGGCGGGGGCGAGCTCGTCCCCGTGGACTCGGAGCACAGTGCCGTGCTCCAGTGCCTCACCGCCGCCGGCGGGGCCGCGCGCCGGCTGATCCTGACCGCCTCCGGGGGGCCCTTCCGCGAATGGCCGGCGGAGCGCGTGGCCGCGGCGACCGTGGACGAGGCGCTCCGGCATCCCACCTGGCGGATGGGCCGGAAGATCACGGTGGACAGCGCCACGCTGGCCAACAAGGCGCTGGAGCTGATCGAGGCCCATCACCTCTTCGGGCTGCCCTACCCGGCGCTCGAGGTGGTGGTCCACCCGCAGAGTATCGTGCATGCCTTCGTCGAGTTCGCCGACGGCAGCGTGGTGGCCCAACTCGGCTTTCCCACGATGGAGCTGCCCATCCTGTACGCGCTCACCCATCCCGCCCGGCTGCCCGATGCCGGAACGCCCCGGTTCGACCCGGTGGCGGCGGGCCCCCTCACCTTCGAGCCGGTGCGGGGCATATTCCGCGCCTTCCACCTGGGCGTCGCCGCCGGCCGCAGCGGCGGAACGGCGCCCGCGGTCTTCAACGCCGCCAACGAGGTGGCCGTGGCCGCGTTCCTCGGGGGGCGGCTCGCCTTCGGCGGCATCGCCGACGTGATCGAGGCGGCCCTTGCCGCCCACCCCCCGGTGCCCGCCGACTCCCTCGAGGCGGTCCGGGACGCGGACGCCCGCGCCCGCGCCACCGCCACCGCCGTCATTGCCCGATGACCAGCATCCTCTTCATTCTCGGCACCATCCTCGCCGCTATCGTCGCCATCGGCGTGCTCATCTTCGTCCACGAGCTGGGCCACTTCCTCGCCGCCAAGTGGGCCGGCATCCACGTGCACCGCTTCTCACTCGGCCTCGGGAGCCCGATCCCGGCGCTGACCACGAAGCGGGGCGAGACCGAGTACTGCGTCTCGTGGATCCCGCTGGGCGGCTACGTGAAGATGGCCACGCAGGAGGAGGCCGCGACCTCGAGCGCGCTCGAGGGCGCCACGCCCACGGAGCCGGTGCGGCCCGAGGCCTACTACGAGGCCAAGCCGGTCTGGAAGCGGATGATCGTGATCCTCGCCGGCGTCACGATGAACGCGCTCTTCGCCTGGCTCGCGTTCTCCGCGATCGCCTGGAAGAACGGCATCACGGTCGATCGGGAGACCCGGTTGGGGATGGTCGTGGCGGACTCCCTGCCGGAGGCCGCGCGGCCCCTCCTGGCGGTACCCGCGGGCACCCGGATCACGGCGGTGAACGGCCGCCCGGTGGACTCGTGGAACGCGGTGCAGGACCTCGTCTCCGCGGCAGCGGGCGACAGCCTCACCTTCGAGTTCGCGGGCCACCCGCCGGTCGTCCTCCCGATCCACCACGACGACCTCGACGCCCGGCTCCGGCTGACGCTGGCGATGGGGCCGTGGCTCACGCCGGTAGTGGAGGCCGTGGTCGAGGGCTCGCCCGCGGCCGACGCCGGCATCCAGGCCGGCGACACGATCGTGGCGGTGGACGGCACGCCCGTGGTGCAGTGGTACGACCTGGTGCTCCGGATCGAGGATGCGGCCGACCAGCCCCTCGCGCTCGAGGTCGGCCGGGCGGGGGGGCGGACCGCGCTCACCGCGACGCCGCGGGGGGAGATCGTGACCGTGGGCCGGGAGCGGCGGACCATCGGACGGCTCGGCGTGCAGGTCGAACGGAACCTGGACCGGCAGGCGCAGGGGCTCGGCGGGGCGTTGGACCACGGCCTCGAGCTCACCGGGGCCGCGTCGACCCAGATCGTCCGTACCGTCCGGGGGATGGTCACCGGCCGGGTGAGCACCCGGGAGGTGGGGGGGCCGATCCTGATCGCGGAGCTGGCGGGCCAGGCGGCGCGTGGCGGGTGGGAGACCTTCGTCGCCTTCATGGCCCTGATCTCGGTGAACCTGGCGGTGCTCAACCTGCTGCCCATTCCGGTGCTGGACGGCGGGCAGTTCCTCTTCCTGCTGGCCGAGGGGATCCGCCGGCGCCCGCTTTCCCTGCAGCTCCGGGAGCGGCTCACGGCGGTGGGGGTCGCACTCCTGGCGATGCTCTTCATCCTGGTGTTCTGGAACGACATCAGCCGGGTGGTGGGGCGGATGGTCGGGGGGTGAGGGGGAGGCGGGACGGCGGGACGAGTGTTGGCGGGGCGGGGCGGCCCGCTCCCCGGTCCCTGCTCCCCGCTCCCCCACCACTTGCCCCGACCCCCGCACCGGGGTAAGTTTCAATGCTACATAACTTTCTGGATTCAGGGGCAATGAGCTACGAGAAGCAGCCGGTCATCGCCAAGCACGGCCGGCACGAGAGCGACACGGGATCGGCCCGGGTGCAGGTGGCCCTGCTGACCGAGCGGATCAACTCCCTGACCGATCACTTCCGGGGGCACCCGAAGGACCACCACGGCCGTCGGGGGCTGCTCAAGATGGTCGGCCAGCGGCGTCGTCTGCTGAGCTACCTCAAGCGGACGGAGCTCGCGACCTATCGCGAGCTGATCGACCAGCTCGGCCTGCGCCACTAACCGGACCCGCCAGCGCGGGGCGTCCTGACGAGAGCCGTCGGGACGCCCCGTCCGCATTGGGGTCCCGCCACAAGGAAGCAAAGACGTGCATCGCATTGACACCCAGTTTGCCGGTCGCCGCCTCGTCCTCGAGTCCGGCCGGATGGCCAAGCAGGCCGCGGGCGCCTGCTACGCGCAGTTCGGCGACACCGTGGTCCTCGCGGCCGTGACCGTGTCGCCCACCCAGTCCCACCTCCCGTTCTTCCCCCTCACCGTCGAGTATCGCGAGAAGACCTACGCCGCGGGCAAGATCCCGGGCGGGTTCATCAAGCGCGAG
>DATIBS010000048.1:0-13915 GCA_035457305.1 Gemmatimonadales bacterium | reverse complement strand
GCTCGCCGCCGAAGCCGACCCGGCCGCCGGCGTCGTCGCGGACGGTGCGGAGCCGGCGCCGACCCCGCCGCACCCCGGTGTTGAAGGGCGGGTCCACGTAGATCAGGCGCACGGCTGCGTCGGGGATGCTCCCGAGGGCGGCGAGGTTGTCGCCCCGGATGATCCGGAGCGCGTCCGCGACGAGTGGCGCATCGGTCACGGATGGTAGATCCCGATCCAGGCCGCGACCGCCCCGAGCGCCGGCAGGAGCACGAGCATCGGGCGCGCGAGCGCCGGGTACCGGTACGGCAGGGCAGCGGCCGCGGCGAGGAGGACCCAGATCACGAGCTTCGGGTGCACCCACCCGGGGATGCCGTCCACATCGAGCCGGGCCAGCATCCCGAAGCCCCCCAGCACCACCAGGAGGGCGCCGAGTCCGTGCGCGGCCATCACCAGTCCGCGGGCAGAATGCCGCCTCTCGCCCCCGGCCGCCGCGTGCACGGACAGGCCACCGAGCGCGAGGAAGAGGGTAAAGAGCCCGACCAGGTGGATGAGCTTGTAGGTATCGTAGGTAAGCATGGGTTGCCGGGAAGCGGGGAACGGGGAACCGGATGCCCCGGATCAGGTCGTGCCGCCGCGGGCGAGGTCCACGAGGAACCGGCAGCGCGGCCGCGGGCCACGATCGCACGATTCGGCGACCCGGTGGCCCAGGGCGGTGGCGAGGAGCGTTTCCATCGCCCCACACGCCACCGGGCGTCCCCGGGTCACCTCGGAAAGTGGACAGCCGCACCCCTCCACCAGGAGCCCGTCCGGCCGACGCGTGACCTCCGCCTGGCCCCCGAGGTCCTCGAGGATCTGCCGGACAGCCTCGTCGGGGCGTGCGGTGACGCTGACCGCGAGGCCGGCGGCCAGCCGCCGTCCCGCCTCGCGCGCGAGGGCCTCCACCGCGGCGGGCTCGAGTCGATCCGCGAGCACCTCGAGCAGTGCACCCAGCACCGGGGCGTAGGCGCGGGAAAACCGCTGGTCGGCGCCGGCCGCGATGCCGAAGAGCTGGGCCGGCTTCCCCACCCCTTCCTGACGGCGCGTACCGGCCACCGTCACCATGCCGTCCCGCTCGAGCCGCTGGAGCTGGAGCCGGATCGCGTTGGGCGTCAGGTCGAGCGCCGTCGCCAGCTCCTCGACCGTCTGGTCGGAGCAGCGGAGCCGGGCGAGGACCGCCCCGCGGGTGCCCTGGTACGGCCGGTTCGCTCCCTCCATTACGGTACCTCCTTCGAGCCTGTCCTGCTGCGGTGCCTCAATTTCGGCGGGAACGGTCCTATTTGTCAATTAAACACAAAATCTCCTTGACATATTTGTCTACAAGCGGTATGCTCCCTGGTGAGCCGGGCGACCACCGCCGGGCCCACCTCCAGCGAGAGCGAGGCAACCCCATGCGCTACCGCCACTTCCGAGTCATCGCCGTCGCATCCGCCCTGGTGGCTGCCGGGTGCGCCGACGGCGCGGACTCACTCGGCTCGTGGACGCCCCCACCCCCACGAGGCCAGGACATCTTCCGGTACGACACCTTCGGCGACGAGGTCTTCTGGACCGATACGCTGCGGATGCACGAGGTCATCCAGGCCGCCGTCTCGCCGGCCACGGCGCTTGCCGTGGGGCTCAAGGTGGATGCGGAGGCAGTTCCGGCGGAGGTCCTGGCAGGGGCGGACCTGAACGACCCCGCCACCACGGTGGCGTTGCTCAAGCTGAACGCGGTGGTCGGGGTGCACGGCGAGGTGCGGACGGTGGAGGGCCGCGACACCCTCGTGAGCCTGGGCGTTACCTGCGCCCTCTGCCATTCCACGGTGGACAATTCGGTCGCGCCCGGCATCGGACGGCGCCTCGACGGGTGGGCCAACCGGGACCTCGATCCCGGGCTCATCCTCTCGCTCTCCCCCGCCCTGCAGGACCCCGCGGTCCAGGCGGTCCTCACTTCGTGGGGGCCCGGCAAGTACGACGCTTACTGGAACCACGACGGCATCAACAACCCCACCGTCATCCCGCCGGCGTACGGCCTCCGTGACGTGGCGCTGGAGACGTTCACCGGCGAGGGCGAGGTCTCGTACTGGAATGCCTACGTGGCCATCACCCAGATGCACGGCCAGGGCAGCTTCGACGACCCGAGGCTCGGTATCTCGATCGAAGCGAATCCCGACCTCGTCACCTCGAAGCTCCCCGACCTCAAGGCCTACCAGCTCAGCCTGAACGCCCCCCGGGCGCGCGCGGGCAGCTTCGACGCCGCCGCGGCCGAACGGGGCCAGGCGCTGTTCGAGGGCCAGGGGCGCTGCGCCGACTGCCACACGGGGCCCGCCCTGACCGACGCGAACGATCGCCTGCACCTCCCTGAGGAGACCGGGATGAGCCCGGTCCTGGCCCAGCGCGCGACGACCGGCCGCTACCGGACCACTCCGCTCCGGGGCGCCTGGCAGCATCCGCCCTACTTCCACGACGGCAGCGCCGCCACCCTCGCGGACGTGGTCGAGCATTACGACGCCTACCTCCTCCTCGGGCTCGACGCCGGGCAGAAGGCCGACCTCGTCGAATACCTCAAGTCCCTCTGAGCACCGCAATGATCTCCATCGAGCCATTCGCGCGTGGGTCCGATCCCCACCACCGCCCGTCCGCCCCCCCGACTCCGTCCACCGCCGCGGACGACGCGACCGACCCCATCGCGTCCGCCGTCCGCGGCCTGATGGACGCGCTCGGGCTCGACCGCGGCGATCCCCACCTGGCCGACACCGACCGCCGGGTGGCGCGGGCGTGGCGTGAACTCCTCGCGGGGCATTTCGCCGGCCCGACGCCCTCGCTCCGCACCTTCCCCAACGAGGCGGGCTACCGGGACGCCCTCACCGTCCTCGACATCCCGCTCCATTCCATCTGTGCGCACCACCTGCTTCCATTCTTCGGCCGGGTGCACATCGCCTACCTGCCGGGCTCCCGGCTCCTGGGCCTCTCCAAGTTCACCCGGCTGGTCGAGCACCTCGCGCGCCGGCCCCAGGTCCAGGAGCGGCTCACCGCGCAGGTGGCGGACGCGCTCGAGGCGGCGCTCGCGTGCCGGGGGCTGCTCGTGCTGGTCGAGGCGCGGCACCTCTGCGTGGAGATGCGGGGCGTCCGGAGCCCCGCCTCCCGGACGACCACGGTGGCCGCGCGGGGCGCGCTGGCGGAGGGTCGCGCGCGGGAGGAGGTGCTCGAGATGATCACGCGCGACGCGCGCCGGGAAGGAGGCCTCCCATGACCCGCCATGAGGTGGAGCACCTCATCATCGGCGCCGGGCTCGCCGGCGCCGAGGCGGCCACCGGGATCGCGGAGGTGGCGCCCGATGCCTCCGTCGTGCTCCTCTCCGCGGAGCGCGACACGCCCTACGACCGCCCCCCGCTCTCGAAGGGGCTCTGGACCGGGGCAGTGCCCGAACCGACCCGGCCGGCGCTGCCCGCCGGGGCCACGGTCGTCCGCGGACGCATGGCCCTCGCGCTCGACGCCGCCGCCCGCCTCGTGACGGACGACGCGGGCGAATCGTGGCACTACCGCCGCCTGCTCATCGCCACCGGCGGCGAGCCGCGCCGGCTGGGCGAGCCCGCGGAGCGGATCATCCACTTCCGCACCCTGGCCGACTACCATCGCCTGCGCGAGGGCACGCGCGAAGGCTCGCGGGTGGTCGTGGTCGGCGGGGGGTTCCTGGGGGCCGAGCTGGCCGCCGCGCTCACCCTCACCGGGCGACGGGTCGTCCTGCTGATGCCGGAGGCGGGTCTCGGGGCGCGCGTCTTCCCTGGCGACCTTTCCCGGCGGCTCGCCGTCGATGTCGCGGAGCGCGGCGTGGACGTCCGCGCCGGGACGAGCGTCACCGGCGTGCGCCAGGTGGAGGATGCGGTGGTGGTGGAGACCCACGGCGGCGAAGTGATCGCCGGGGACTTCGCGATCGTGGCGATCGGCATCCGCCCGGCCACCGACCTCGCCGCCCGCGCGGGGCTCCAGGTGGAGGACGGCATCGTCGTCGACCGCGAGTTGCGCACGTCGGCGACCGACGTGTACGCCGCCGGTGACGTGGCCCGCTATCCCGACGACGCCCTCGGCTCGCTGCAGCGGGTGGAGCACGAGGACCACGCCCGGCATTCAGGCCGCCTGGCGGGACGGAACCTCGCCGGCGCGGGCGAGCCGTACCTCCACCGCCCGATGTTCTACGGCGACCTCTTCGACGCCGGGTACGAGGCGGTGGGCCAGGCCGATGCGCGCCTCGAGACGGTGGCCGAGTGGGCCGATCCGCTCCGGCGGGGCGTCGTCTACTACCTGTCCGGCCGCACCATTCGCGGCGTGCTCCTCTGGAATGTCTGGAACCGGGTGGACGCCGCGCGGGCCCTCCTCGGAACCCCGGTCCCGGTGGGCGGAGTCAGCGGCCTGGTCGGCATGGAGGATTGAGCGGCCGACCGGCCCGCCCGCCGGGGGCCGCTGCGGCGCTGCAACGATCGAGGGCCGAGGGGCATATAATTGAGCGTCGGCGCGCGGCCTCCCCGCGGCCCCGGGGAACACGCGATGCCGCTCACACCCATCCTCATCAAGCGAATCTCGGCGCATCGCACGCCCGAGCCCAGGCCGTTCCGGCTCGAGCTCGAGACGGCGCCGCGGCGTCGCTGGGCGGGGCTCGCCGGCAGCACGGTCTTCCACCTGCTCCTCATCGGCGTCGGCATCGGCCTGCTGCGACACCCCGCCCTGCAGCCCCCCCCGGACGAGCTCGTCCGTGCCGAGCCGGTCCGGCCGGAGGTGCAGCTCATCCCGCTCACGCCGCCGGCGCAACAGCCGGAACCCGAGCCCGAGCCCGAGCCGGAGCCCGAGCCTCCCCGGGAGGAGCGGCCGCAGCTGATCCGCCCGCCGGTGGTCGCGCCGCCCGTCCCGCCGATCGCCGTCGAGGACTTCCCCGACGTGGTGGACGACGTGGCGTCGCGGGGCGAGGATGGCGATGAGGGGGCCAGCGAGACCCCCGACGCGGCCCGGGACCCGGCGCCGGCCACCGAGCTGGCCGCCGCACCGACGATGGAGGAGGAGGCCCGCCGGATCTTCGGGCGGCCGGGCCGGCGCGGTGCCGGCGCCGCCGAGCGGGAGGAGTGGACCGGGCCGCTGCCGGGCCCGGCGAACGCCTTCGAGAAGTGCGACATGCCCCCGCTCCCGCAGCCCGGCCCCGGGGAACCGGAGCCGACCAGCACCGCCTCGGGGCGAATCCTGGCGGACGACAACCGCACGCCGCTGCCGGGCGCCCACCTCCAGGTGATCGGGCAGCCCTACTCCACCTTCAGCGGCTCCGGCGGCCAGTACCGGCTGACGATCCCGCGGAAGCTGGTGGAGAACTGCCGGGTGCAGTACGTGCGGGTGTCCGCGGTGGGCTACCGCAGCCGCCTGCTCCCGATGTCGCTGGGGCGGGCGCCGGTGAGCGACGACGTGGCACTCAGTCGGAGGTGAGGGACAGTCGGACAGACGGACAGACGGACAGACGGATGGACGGATAGACGGATAGACGGACTGACGGGAAGGCGGTACCGACCGACTGCCCGACGGTCCGACTGCCCGACTGTCCGCCGGGTTGACGGGCCGCCGCCACCGGGGCAGGTTCCCGGATGCTCACTGACTGGAGGACCCCATGTCCGTCGCCAAAGTGACCGAGCTGATTGCCTCCTCCTCGACGAGCTTCGAGGACGCGATCAACAAGGGCATCCAGCGCGCCACTGCCACGCTCGAGCAGGTGACCGGCGCGTGGGTAGAAGGCCAGAAGGTCGTGATCGAGAACGGGAAGATCAAGGAATACCGCGTCATCCTGAAGGTGACCTTCGTGCTCAAGAGCTAGGTCGAGGGTCGAGGGACAAGCGACGAGGGTCGGGCGGCAGGCGCCCGACCCTCGCGTGCTTCCCTCCCCCGGGGCCGGCTCAGGCCGGCTTGCTGCTGAACTTGCGGTAGAGGAAGAGGATGATCAGCGCGCCGCCCACCGCGAGGGCGATGCTCCCGAGGCTGAACGAATCCACTGTCCCGACGCCGAGCATCGAGCCGATCCAGCCGCCAAGCAGCGCGCCGCCGATGCCGAGCAGGATCGTGACGATGAAGCCGCCGGGATCCTTCCCGGGCATGATCCACTTGCCCAGGATGCCGGCGATGAGCCCCATCAGAAGCCAGCTCAGTAGACCGCTCACGGGAACCTCCTGCTGAGGTTGGAGGGGGACTGGGCCCAACCTACGGCCCCCCCCGCTCCGCGCAAGCCTCAGCCCCCGTGCACCACCCGGCGGATCCGCTCCAGCTGCCGCCGGTGCGCCAGGTCGTGGCCGGCGGTCATCCGGAGCAGGCGACCGACCGACTCCTCCCCCCGCTCGGCGTGCAGGCCCACGCGCTCGAACTGGTCCGGGCGGAGCGCCCGGTAGAGCCGGAGGTTCCGCCGGCGGAGCGCGGCCACCTCTCCCAGCACCTCGCGCCACGGCTCCGTCCCGTAGCCCAGGCCACCCGCCCACCGGTCCTGGTCGTAGGCCTCGATCCGGGGCCGGTCCTCCGCGACGATCCGCCGGATGCGCCAGGCGTTGACCACCTCGGTGTCCGCCAGGTGGCCGAGCACCTGGAGCATGCTCCACTTGCCCGGACGCTCCGGCCGGCGGAGCGCGTCCTCGGGGACGCCGTCGAGGAGCCGCTCGAGCGCGCCCGGCAGTTCCTCCTGGACCTCGAACGGGTCGCGCTCCCCGAGCAGTTCGAGGAGCGCGTGGATGTAGGCATCGGCCTGCGCCGGCCCGGCGCCGGCGGGATTGGTCAGGGACATCGTCGGGTCACCGCCGGAACAGGTACTGGACCTTGAAGAAGTACTGCCGCGACACCTTGGCGTAGCGCTCGTCGCCGGGCACCCCCTGCCACCCCTGCGAGGCGCCGACATACATCAGGGTGAACGGGTTCACCCGGTACGTCAACAGCGGCTCGACGCTCCAGGCGTCCTCGAAGTCGTTGTACTGGCCCACCAGGCGGAGGAAGAACGACCGGGTGAACTGGAGCCCCAGGCGGGTACGCGCGATGTAGCCCGAGAAGAAGGTCTCGCCGCCCTCGCCCTCCATGCGGGCGTAGGCCAGGCTCGGCTCCAGGGTGACCTGCCCCGTGGGCCGGAGCGTGGCGCCCAGCTCCACGTTGGTGGACGTGCCGGGGAGCGGCACCGCGGGCGAGCGGTAGATGTCGTCGCCGTGGCCGACGAAGAGGCTCATCTGGAACATCTGGCTCGGCCGGGTCTGGACGAAGACCTGCGGCTGCACCATGTCGCGGAAGGTGACGCCCTTGAACGTCTCCCGCTCGACGCTGAGTTCCAGGTCCACGTAGGTCTGCCCGATCAGGTTGAACTCGACCGAGGGCTCGACGAAGACGCCCTTGAGGTCGCCATCCCAGTTGTACTCCACCTGGGTGTAGATGTCCGGCCGGAACTCGCTGATGAACTTCTTCGCGGGCCGGAAGGCCAACCCGGTCCACCCCTCGAACCGGCGGTAGGCGTTGGCGAACTCGAACCCGTTGTCGGCCCGGAACGTCGGGCTGGCCTCGTAGTAGTCGAGGTTGAAGCTCCAGGTCCGCGCATCGCGCTCGAGGCTGAGGTAGCCGGCGTGGCCGTTGAACGACTCGCCGTCCCAGGTGCCGGTGTGCGCCCCGTCCGCGAAGGTGACCCCGTCGAGACCGGCGGTGGCCTCGGGGTCGTCCGGCTCCGTGGTCCAGCTGCCGAGCAGCTGGCCCTCCAGGCGGAAGTTGCCGAGGAACTGGAGGGCGCCGTCGGCGCCGGCGACGGTGTTGTAGCCGCCCTGGTCGTAGCGGCGGTCGGTGAAGAGCGCGCCGGCGTACGACTGCCGTCCGAAGGTCTGCCGCACCCGGCCGATGTTCGACACGCTCCGTCCGGTCACCCCGACGTACGATCGCTCCTCGAAGGGGATGAGGATCGGGGTTGTCTCGTCCACGCCGCCCAGGTAGGCGAGGGCGCTGCGGCCCGAGCGGCCCACGAGCTTGGCCACGCCGTAGGGGTCGTTGATCTGCCGGGTGTTGACCGCCGTGATGTAGGTCTCGAAGAGCTCGCTTCCCTCCTGGAAGAACGGCCGCCGCTCGGGATAGAACAGCGCGAAGGTGGTGTTCACGTCGATCTGGGGGACGTCCGACTCGATCTGGCTGAAGTCGGGGTTGAGCGCCCCCTCCGCGGTGAGACCCCCGGCGAAGGAGTACTTCACGCCGAGGCCGGCCTCGGCCTTGAAGCTCCCGTTCTCGAAGGGCGAAGCGGGGTCGCCCGGGTCGGCCACCCCCCCGGATTGGCCGGCGACGAGCTGCGGCAGGACCTCCAGCGCACCACCCGGGACGGCTCCCTCGATGCCCTCGATCGTCCCCCACTGGCACATGAAGCAGGGATCGTCGCGGCTGATCCGGGCCCAGGTGATCTGGCGCCGCACGTCGCGCGGCTGATTCCGCCAGAAGTTGATCCGCCAGGCATGCACCGGCCGCTTGGGGAAGCGGAGCGACTCGAACGGAATCGCGATCTCCACCTGCCAGCGGTCCTCCAGCACCTTCGACTCGGCGTCCCAGATCAGGTCGAAGCCCTCGTCCTCCCCGCCGCTGCCGAGCATCTGGAGGTCGATCTGGACCCCGCGCGGGTTGACGAAGAGCTCGTAGGCCCACGCCGCGTCGCCGTAGGTGTCGAGCATCAGGCCGACGAAATCGTCGGCGTAGGGCTGGTCCCGGTCGGTGAGCGTCGAGCGGAGGGCACGCGGATCGTCCCAGGAGACGATCGCGACGTAGAGGTGGGTGCTGTCATAGGTGACCCGCGCCTCGGTCCGCACGGGGGGGAGCACGTTGTCGCGGGGGAAGCGCTCGGCGAAGTTCGCCGCCACATCGGCGCCGGCCCAGCCGGGGTCGTCCAACGCGCCGTCCACCACGATCGGGCCGGGCGCGCGACGGACGGCCAGGGTCGGCCGGACGTTCGGTGCGAAGGCGTGGGCCGCGCTGTCCGCGGAGGCCACGATGGCGGGCACGCCGGCGCTGGCCGGGTAGGTCATCCGCTGCCCGGCCGCCGCGGAGGGCAGGGCGAGGAGCAGACCGAGCATCGCGGCCGCGCCCTTGGCGCGGCCCAACCCGTGGCACCCCATCGCCCCTCCTGTTACGTAGTGAAACGTGACTGCAATCACTACGACAAGTGTAGAATGGCGGTTTCAAGGGGTTGGATGGCGGCGGCAGCGGAAGGGTTGGCGGGGCTACTGCTTGGGGAATCGCGCAAAGATCTTGTTGACGATCTTCCACTGCCCTTCGATCCGGAGGAGGGTGAAGTAGTCCACGAAGCGCACGGTGGGGTAATCCAGCTCCACCTTCCCCGACCCGGCGTCCCCCTCGGCGTCGACGAAGAGGATGCGGCGCCGGCGTTGCGCCTCGTCGGCCGCGGGCTGCCCGTTGAAGCCGGCGATGTACTCGACACCCGTCCGGCTCCGGAACTGGCCGTTGTCGGTAAAGAAGAGCATGGCCACCGGGTGGAAGACGAGCGCGTTGTGCGCCCCATCCCCCGTGGCGTGCGCCTGGAGGTAGTGCTCCAGCGCGGCACGGACCCCGGCGGTGTCGCGATCGGCGGTCTGGGCGGCGAGCGGTCGTGCGGCGAGGATGAGGGCCGCGGCGGCGATCATCGGCTTCATCGGTTCGACTCCGTTCGGTAGCTGGTTTCCGATTCGTTCACCGCAGAGGCGCAGAGGGCGCAGAGCGCCGCCGCGGCGGTTCTCCGCGCCCTCTGCGCCTCTGCGGTGAACCTACAAGAGGCCGGTCCCCACGTTGGGCTTCCCTTCGGCAAACCGCGACGGCCGGAATGCGCTGACATCGAGCGGCGGCGGCTCCCCGACGATCATCGCCGCGAGCGCCTCCCCCAGGGCCGGGGAATGCATCACACCGTGGCCCGAGGAGCCGTTGATGAGGAAGAGTCCCGGCGCGTCCGGGGCCTCCCCCAGGATCGCGTGCCGGTCCGGTGACATCTCGTACAGTCCGCAATGGCAGGCGACGGGGTCGATCGGCACCCGGGCCGCCGCCGGCAGCCGCGCGCGGGCGCGCTCCATCACCTTCGGGACCCAGTCCTCGCGCCAGGTCGGCTCGTCGGACTCCTCCTCGCCGACGTCGTGCGGCCAGAGCCAGAGGATGCGCCCGTCCCGCACGCGGGTGTGGAACCCGTCCTCGACGTACGCCGTCATCGGCATCGAGGCGGGGAGCGCGTCCGTGGGCACCGTGGCCGCCACCTGGCGGCGCACCGGTCGTACCGGGAGGTCGACGCCCGCCTGCGCCGCGAACCGCCCGGCCCAGGGCCCCGCGGCGTTCACGACGGCCCCGCCGGCGATGGCGCCGCCGGCCGCCACGACGCCGGCCACGCGTTCACCCTCCCGCGCGAGCCCCGTGACCGCGACCCCCCACTCGACCCGGGCGCCGAGCCGGACCGCTGCCTCGAGGTAGCCCCGCGCGATGCCCATCGGCCGGATGAACCCGTCCACCGGGGAGAACACGCCGCCGATGATCCGGTCGGGCACGAGCGCGGGATTGAGCTCGCACACTTCGGCGGCGCTCACCTCGCGCGGCCAGGGCGCCCCGGCCCCGTGCTGCACCGCCTGCGCCTGCCGGAGCAGCACCAGGTCCTCCTCCCGCCGCGCGACGAACAGGTACCCGAAAGGCTGGTACTCCGGGTCGCCGCCGACCTCGTCCGGGAACGCGAGCAGTCGCTCCCGGGACCGGACCGAAAGCCGGACGTTGGCCGCGGTATCGTACTGCACGCGGAACCCGCCGGTGGCGCGCCCGGTGCTCCCCGCACCGGGCCCGGGCGCCCGGTCGAGCAGCAGGACGTCGCGGACCCCGCGCCGCGCGAGGTGCCACGCGACGCTCGCCCCCATCACCCCCGCCCCCACGATGACGACTTCGGCGCTCCGGGGCAGGCTCACTGCGCGAACACCTCGGCCGGATTCCGGAAGGCCTTGAGCTCGATCGGGTTCCTGCTCGGGGCGAGGAAGAACATCCTCATCTGCGCTCCCGGCTTCCCCTCACACCGGATCCGGGGTGCGATCACGAAGTCCACCCCCCCGGCACGGAGCCGGTCCGCGATCCGGGGAAACTCGTCCCACGGCACCAGCGCCCCGAAGTGGAAGGCGCAGGCGCTCACGGCAGTTCCTTTCCCGACGGCGAGATGGTGAAGGCGGTTTCGGCGCCGGGGCCCTCGCCCCGCCGGGCGTCGAGCTGGGCGGGCGCACCGAGGCGGATGCCGCGGCGCGCGCCGCCGGCCTCGAGCATCAGGGGCGAGGGGACCAGGACCAGGCCGGTGGCGTCCACCGTATCGATCGCGGCGAAGTCACGGAGGTCGCCCACGTCCTCGAGGAGCAGTCCCGAGGCGCCGACACCCCCGCCGTGGACGAAGCCGAGGTCGGCCTGGACCGGCGCCAGGCCCGGCACCTGGAGGGTCCCGCCCACCACCAGGAGGTCGTAGGGCGTCGAGGCGTTCTGGGGGAGGGCGTCGTAGGGCGCGGTCGGCCCGGGCACCTCGACATTCGCGGCGATCGCCTCGAGCGCCGTGACCAGCGCCACGACGTTGAGCGCTCGGAGTCGCTGCTTCTCCGGGTCGCCGGCCAGCTGGCCGGTCTCGAGCAGCACGGTGCTCGCTCCCGAGGCCTGCATCGCGTCGCCGAACGCACGAGCCGACCAGGTGTCGTCGTAGCGCGCCACCCGCCCCGGCAGATGCCCCCCGATCGCCCCGGCCATGACGGCCGCGAGGCGGCGGGCCCGCTGCCGGGTCGGGGTCCACGCCCGGGAGGAGTCGGCCGCCGGGGCGAGCAGCGCGAATGCGGCCTGCATCCCGTTCCGGCCCACCCGGCTCCGGCCGCTCTGGTCGTGGAGGTTGAACGCGAAGTGGGGCTCGACCGCGTCCCGCACGCGCTCGAGGGTCTGTGCCTCGGGCGTGACCAGGCGCCGGGCGTCCCGGTTCACGTCGATCCCCCAGGCGTTCTCCCGGCGGAAGCGGGCGGCCCCATCGGGGTTGAGCATCGGCAGCATCACCACGGTAAGCCGCGCGGCGATCCGGTCGCGCCGCGGGTCCGGCGCGGAATCGGCCATCCAGCCTAGGATGTCGGCGAGCGCCATCGTGGCGCTCGACTCGTCGCCGTGCATCTGGCTCCAGAGGAGGAGCCGGGTCGGGCCCCGGCCGAACGTCACGGTCCGGATCGGGCGGCCCTCGCCCGAGCGGCCGACTTCCTCCACCCGGAACGCCGGGGTGCCGAGCGCCGGGGCGACCGCCCCCCAGAAGTGTTCCGGAAGGAACCGTTTCGAGGCGATGGCTTCCACCCGGTGGCGGGCCGCGAGAGCGAGCAACGGGTCGTCCTGCGCGGCGGCCGGGACGGCGGTGAGGGCGAGGAAGAGGACGGGAAGGCGGAACGGCGGGACGACGGAGAGGTTCGGCATCTTCAGCCTGGCCGGAGGGTGCGACGGGGAACATACCGCCGGCCGCGGCCGGGACGGAACCGCCGGGCTCTGGCCGAACCGCACACAGGACTGCATCTTACTGGGGCAGTCTCCCCCCCTGACACCGGAATCCGCGCTGACCGACTTCGACGGCCGTTTGGCGGGCGTACTCGGCGACCAGTACCGCATCGAGCGGGAACTGGGTGGCGGGGGGATGAGCCGCGTGTACCTGGCCGAGGAGGTGAAGCTCGGCCGGCGCGTGGTCATCAAGGTGCTGCCGCCGGAGATGTCGGCGGCGGTGAGCGTGGAGCGCTTCGAGCGGGAGATCCGGCTCGCGGCACGGTTGCAGCATCCCCACGTGGTGCCCTTCCTCACCGCCGGCGGCGGCGGGGACCTCCTCTTCTACGTCATGCCGTACATCGAGGGCGAGTCGCTCCGCGCGAAGCTCGCCCGCGAGGGGGAGCTGCCGGTCTCCGAGGCGATCGAGATCCTGCGGGATGCCACCGAGGCCCTCGCCGAGGCTCACCGCCAGGGCATCGTCCACCGCGACATCAAGCCCGACAACATCCTGCTCTCCCGCGGCCACGGGATGGTGACCGACTTCGGTGTGGCGAAGGCGGTGGCGGAGAGCGGCCGGGGCGGCACGCTCACCAGCATCGGGGTGGCGCTCGGCACGCCCACCTACATGAGCCCGGAGCAGGCGGTGGCGGACCCGCATACCGACCACCGGGCCGACATCTACGCCCTCGGCTGCGTGGGGTACGAGATGCTCTGCGGCCGGCCGCCGTTCGATGCCGTGACGCCGCAGGCGATGATCGCGGCGCACGTGACTCGGGAGCCCGATCCGGTGGCCCGGTACCGGGCGAGCATCCCGCCGGCCCTCTCGGCGGTGGTGCACCGCTGCCTGGAGAAGAAGCCGGCCGACCGGTACCAGAACGCCGACGAGCTGCTGCGGGCACTGGCGGGGGTGATGACGCCGGCGGGCGTGACGCCGGCGGCCACCGCACCCTACCCTGCCGCGGGTGGGACGACGGGACGACGGTACGTCGGTACGTCAGCACATCCACTCCGGGTGGCGGCGTATTTCGTCCTGGCCGCCGTGGCCGTCCTGGCCGTCGTGGCCGCCCTGGCGAAGGGCGTCGGCCTCCCGCACTGGGTGATGCCGGCGGCAATCGCGCTCCTGGCCGTCGGCCTGCCGATCATGGTCGTGACCGGGCTGCAGGAGCGGCAGCGGCACGTGGCACGGACCACGGGGATGCACGTCGCCACCCCGGCCGGCCTCCCGGCGCTCTTCACCTGGCGGCGCGCGCTGCTCGGCGGTGGGCTCGCCTTCGGGGCGCTCGCGGTGGTGACCGGCGGCTACATGGCGGCGCGGAACCTGGGGCTCGGCGGCGTCGGCACGCTGATGGCCACCGGGGCCCTCGACGCGCGCGACCCGATGGTGCTGGCGGACTTCACCAATCGC
>DATIBS010000047.1:0-38578 GCA_035457305.1 Gemmatimonadales bacterium | reverse complement strand
CGTGGCCGTCGAGATAGGCCAGCCCGACACGCCTCGCGCCACCCTGCCGGAGACCGAGCAGGCACCCGAGGACGATGCTGCAGTCGCCGCCGAGGACGAGGGACATCCGGCCCCGGGCGGTGATGCCGGCTACCCGATCGGCCAGCTCGCCGCTCCAGCCCGCGATCGCCGCCTCGTTCCGGGGCCGTCCCGGCGGGGGCGCGAAGTCGCGATAGGGCCGGGGAACGACGTCCCCTCCCGGCTCGGCACCCAGCCGCCGCTCCAGCCCGAGGTCGCGCAGGACGGCCGGCGCCCGGTCGAGCGACCGGGGGGTGCCGTCGTCGTAGGGCCGGATGCCGATGTTCGACGGGGCGCCGAGCAGGGTGAGAGGCCGGGTCACTCGACAGACGGCTCGGCAGCTCGGCGGCCTGGCGGCTCGGCCGCTTCGAAGCGATGGACCACCTCCCAGTGGTCCACCATCTCGCCCCGCTCGACCAGGTAGCGCTCGTCCTCGGGATAGAACACGGCGCGCTCCGGCGTGGACCCGGCGAAGCGCCGGATGGCCTCCTCCGATTCCCAGAGCGTGAGCAGCAGGAACTCGGCGCGCCCGTCCCGCACGCGCCGGAGGCCGATCACGGCCCGGTTCCCGGGGGTGGCGGCATACTCGCTGAATCCGGTCCTCCGCAGGAACTCCACGTACTCCTCGCCGTCCTTGGCGGCGGTGGCTCCCTGCCAGATGCGGGCGATCATCGTCAGGTCTCCTCGGTGCACCAGTAAAAGTGTGAATACTGGTGCACGTTAAGGTCCGGGCCTGCACCTGTCAAGGCCCGAATACTGGTGCTACATTGCCGGCATGAGCGCCCCCGCTGCCGCCCCGCCCGCCCGCCTCCCCCTCCGGTTCGTCGGCGGGGATCCCGCGCTCGACCTGGTGAACACGGTCGACTGGACCCCCCGGGGCCAGGTGGACGAGCGGCTCGACGACTATGGCCGCCTGGCCGAGTGGGCCCACGGCGCCGGCCTGGCGTCCCGGCGGGAGGCCGCCGCCCTGGCCGCGCGAGCGGCCGCGCGGCCCGGGGAGGCGTCCGCCGCACTCCTGCTCGCCCGCGAGGCGCGGCAGGCGATCCGGCGTGCGGTGGCGGCCCGGGCGCGCGGTGCCGCATCCTCGGCGGACCTGGCGGAGCTCAACCGGCTCCTCGGCGAGGCACTCCCCCACCTCCGGCTCGCCCGCGGGGGCGACGGGCTCGAGCTCGCCTGGCAGGACGCCGAGTCGCACCTCGAGTCCCCGGTGTGGGGCGCGGTCTGGTCCGCCGCGAAGCTCCTCGCGTCGGACGAGGCGGACCGGATCCGGATGTGCGCCGGCCCCGACTGCGGCTGGATGTACGTGGACCGGAGCCGGAACGGGCTCCGCCGCTGGTGCGAGATGGCGACGTGCGGGACGCGGGAGAAGAGCCGGAGGCGGCGGGAGGGGTGAGGGATGGGGAACGGGGAACAGGGAACGGGGAGCGGGGAGCGGGAAGTGCCTGAACGGGGAGGGGCGTGATGCGCGCGATGGTGCTCGCAGCAGGGCTCTTCACCGCCGCCTGTGCCGGCCGGGGTGCGCCGGCGCCGGCGGCACCGGTGGCCGTCGCGTGCGAGGTGGGTGACACCGTCCTGGTGCGGGACGTGGTCTACTTCGGGCGGAACCGGCCCGATGGCGGGGTGGTGAGCGACGCGGAGTGGCGGGACTTCCTCGACGAGGTGGTGACGCCGCGGTTCCCGGCCGGCCTCACCGTGGTGGCGGCGGCCGGGCAGTGGCGCGGCGCGAGCGGGGCGGTGGAACGGGAGCGGGCCGAGGTGCTCACGGTGCTCCACGCCGGCGATGGAGCATCCCGCGCCGCGGTGGCGGAGGTCGTGGCGGAGTACAAGCGCCGCTTCCGGCAGGAGGCGGTGCTGCGGGAGCGGGTTCGCACCTGCGCGCGGTTCTGATGCCCCGCTACGCCGCCTTCCTCCGCGCCGTGAACGTCGGCGGCCGCACGGTGCCGATGGCGGAGCTCCGGCGCCTCTTCGCCGGGCTCGGCCTCGAGGGCGTGGAGACCTTCATCGCGAGCGGCAACGTCGTCTTCACGTCCCGCGCGAAGGCGGCCACGCTGGAGCCGAGGATCGAGCGGGCGCTCGCCGACGCCCTCGGCTACGCGGTGCCCACCTTCCTCCGCACCGGCGCCGAGGTGGCGGCCATCGCCGCCCGCGAGCCCTTCGACGCGAAGCGCCGCGCCTCGGCCCACTCGATCCACGTCGGGCTCCTGCACGCACCGCTCCCGCCGGCCGGGCGGAAGGCGCTGGCCGCGCTGGAGTCACCCGCCGACGCGTTCGAGGTGGACGGCCGCGAGATCTGGTGGCTGCCCCGCGCCGGCGTGGGCCAGTCGAAGATCACCAACGTCCTCCTCGAGCGCCGGCTGGGCGCGCCGGTCACCTTCCGCAACGTGAACACAATGACGCGGATGGCGGCCAGGTACTTCACCGAAGGAATCGCCTGAGCAGCGTCATCACGGCGTCGGGCTCCTCGATGTGGGCGAACGTCCCGCTCCGCTCCATCCAGGTGAACTCCGCCTGGGGCGCGGCGCGGGCGAACTCGCGCTGGTACTTCGGATAGAGCGCCCGGTCGTACCGGCCGGCCAGGATGAGGGTCGGCATCGCGAGCTCCCGGAGCCGCGGCCGGAAGTCCGGCAGCCGCGCCACCTCGCCCCCGATGAAGAATTCCACGTCCTCCCCCGCGAAGTGGGGATACAGCTCCGCGTTCCGCGCGCCCGGCTCGGAGAGGAGCTTCGCGGCGTTGTCCGGGTTGTAGAAGCGCACCAGCTTCGCATGCACGGCGTAGAGCTTCTGCATCCTCGGGTCGGTGGAGCGGACGCCCTGCGCCCGGAGCCCCACGATCTGTTCCCAGACCTCGGGATACTGGAGCTCCAGCTCGCGGTTGATGTTCTCGTGGTTCTTCTGCCACATCTCGGGGCTGTGCACGGTGTTGGCAAGCACCAGGCGGCGCACCAGCGCCGGGTGGTCGAGCGCGATGGCCTGTGCCACCATGCCGCCGTAGGAGAAGCCGTAGAGGTTCACCGGGCCGAGGTCGAGCGCGTCGATCAGTGCCGCGATGTCGGCCACGTCGCCGGCGAAGGTGATGTGGCGCGGGTCCTCCACCGGCGCGCTCCGTCCCCGGCCGCGGTAGTCCACGTAGATCACCCGATACGAGTCGGCGAGCGCCGAGAAGTGCGGGTGGAAGGTCAGGTGCGAATTGGCCGGCCCGCCGGCGAGCAGCAGGAGCGGTTCGCCCCCGCCCTCCTCCTCGATCCAGAGGCGGGTGGTGCCGATGTCGACGTGCCGGCCGCCCGCGTGCTCGATGGCGGGGGCGCTGGCGTGCATGGGTGCCTGCATGGTCTCGTCCGTGAGTGCGGGTATCGGTCGCGGCATGAACCCACGCTACCTCCGGGCCGCCGCCGCCGCGCCCCGGTTCTTGCGCCCGAATCCCGGCCGCTTCGATCGCAAGAACCGGGTGGCCGGTTCCGGCGGATCCGGTCGATGCTTTCCGCCGACCAGCTCCGACTGGAGGCAGGGACCGATGACCAGGACGATGCAGGCAACGGCCGAGCGGCCGGGGACCCTCGGCGAGCGCGTCCGGGCGGTGGACTGGGGCGCGGTGGAGGAGCGGCTCTCCGTCTCCGGCGTGGTGGACGCGGGGCCGATCCTCACCCCGGAGGAGTGCCGGTCGCTGGCCGCGATGCACGACGAGGCGGCCCGGTTTCGTCACCGGGTGGAGATGGCGCGGCACCGCTTCGGGGAGGGCGAATACCAGTACTTCGCCCGGCCGCTCCCGGCCCTGGTGGAGGCGCTGCGCGAGGCGGCCTACCCACCGCTCGCGGCGATCGCGAACCGGTGGCAGGAGTCCCTCGGCGCCTCCGAGCGGTTCCCCGCCACGCTCGGCGAGTTCCTGGAGCGTTGCAGAGCGGCGGGGCAGGGGAAGCCGACACCGCTGCTCCTCCGGTACGGGCCGGGCGGGTACAACTGCCTGCACCAGGACCTGTACGGCGCGGTGGCGTTCCCGATCCAGGTGGTGTGCCTGCTCGACCGGCCGGGCGTGGATTACGACGGCGGCGAGTTCGTCGTGGTCGAGCAGCGACCCCGGGCGCAGTCGGCTGCCGAGGTCGTGCGGGGCACCCAGGGCGCGCTCATCTGCTTCACCACGCGGACGCGGCCGGCGCGCGGGAGCAGGGGATTCCACCGGGTGAACGTGCGCCACGGGGTGAGCCGGGTGCACCGGGGCACCCGCCACACGCTGGGGGTGATCTTCCACGATGCCCGGTAGGAGCGCGGTGCATGCCGTCGCCGTCCACCCGGCGTTCGACCTCGAGGGGCTGCTGGCCTACCTCGGTGTCCGCGCCATTCCCGGCGTGGAGGCGGTGACCGGGGCGGACGACGGCCGCTACGGACGCACCCTCCAGGCCGGGGCCCACCGGGGCTGGGTGACGATGGCACGGCGGGGACGGGCGATCGGCGTCGAGCTCTCGCCGTCGCTCGAGCCCGCGCTGGACCTGGTGCTCGCGCGGGTCCGCCGCCTCCTCGACCTGGACGCCGATCCCGGCGCGGTGGGGGCGCTGCTCGGGGGGGACGCGGCGCTCGCGCCGCTGGTCGCGCGGCGGCCAGGGCTCCGGCTCCCCGGAACGATGGACCGCTTCGAGCTGGCGGTGCGGGCCGTGCTCGGCCAGCAGGTGAGCGTGGCGGGAGCCAACACGCTGGCGGGCCGGCTGGTGGAGCTCGTCGCCACGCGACTCCCGCGCCGGGCCGGGCGGCCGCCGCGGTCGCTCACGCACCTGCCGATCGCGGCGGAGCGGCTCGCGGCGGCGCGGCCGCGAGCGGTCGCGGGCATCGGGATCCCGCGGGCGCGCGCCGAATGCCTGGTGGCGCTCGCCCGGGCGGTGGCGGACGGCGGCCTGCCGGAACTCGCGGGCGACGAGCCGGTGCCCGACCCCGAGGGGTTCATCGGCCGCTTCACCGCGCTGCCCGGTATCGGACCCTGGACCGCGGGGTATGTTGCGATGCGGGCCCTGGGGTGGCGGGACGCCTTCCCCGCGGGGGACCTCGGCCTCCGGAAGGCGATGGGAGGGGTCACGGCGACCCGGCTCCGGGAGCGGGCGGAGCGCTGGCGCCCCTGGCGGGCATACGCGGCGCAACACCTGTGGGCGAGTCTGGCCGACGCGGCGACCGGGACGGTGCGATGATTCTCTACGACATGATGTCCAGCCCGGTCGGCTCGCTGCTGCTCAGTGCGGAGGACGAGGGGCTCACCTCGGTCTGGTTCGAGCCGCACGGCGAGCGGGTCGAGCCCGGGTGGGAGCGGGACGGGGGGCGCTCACGTGAGGCCTCGCGCGTGCTGGCAGTGGCGCGGGAGCAGCTGGCGGCCTATTTCGAAGGCCGGCTCACCGAGTTCGACCTGCCGCTCCTCCCGCGCGGGACGCCCTTCCAGCTCCGGGTGTGGGACGCGCTCCGCGGGCTCCGCTTCGGCGAGACGACCAGCTATTCCGAGCTCGCGCGGCGGATCGGTGCGCCGGACGCGGTGCGCGCCGTGGGCGCCGCCAATGGCCGGAATCCGCTCCCGATCATCGTGCCCTGCCACCGCGTCATCGGGGCCGATGGGTCGCTGACCGGGTTTGGCGGCGGCCTCGAGCGCAAGCGGTGGCTGCTGGAGCACGAGGCCCTGGAGCTCTTTCCGGCTGCCGGAGTTGGCGAGCGGGGAGCGGGGAGCAGGGAGCGGTGACTGGACCCTCGACCAGCGACCAGCGAAAAGCGAACAGCGAACAGCGAACACCGAGCCCATGCCTCCCATCGAGCCCCTCCCGTTCCGCATCGCCGTCCCGGGGCGCGACAAGCTCGAGCTGGCCGGGGCCCGCTCGATCAGCTGGAGCATCACGGGGCTCCTTCACCACGAGGTCACCCAACTGGCGTTCGAGTGGGAAGGGACGCGGAGAACCCAGGGCCTGACGCTGGGCGGCGCGGTCGACCGCGTGGACCAGGTGCCGGCCGAGGTGGTCGAGGTGCCGATCGAGCTGGTGGCGGAGGCGTGGCTCACCGGGGGCTGGTGGCTTCCCCGCTTCATCGTGCGGGGCCGGCGGCTCGACGTCTTCGACGGGCTCCCCGGCGCCCTTGCCGGCCGGGCGGTACTCCGGATCGAGCGGCGGCACCGTGACATCGCGCAGGCCATGGCCGCGGAGATCAACCGATGAACGCAACGGACCGATTCGCCGAGTTTCGCCGCCTGCACTCCCCGGCGTCGGGGATCCTCGTGCTGCCCAACGCGTGGGACGCGATGAGCGCCCGGGCGATCGAGGCGGCCGGCGCGCGGGCCATCGCCACCACCAGCAGCGGGGTGTCCTGGTCGCTCGGCCGGCCCGATGGAGAGGGGCTCACGCGCGACGAGATGCTCGGCGCCGTGGGCCGGATCGTGCAGGCGGTGCGCATCCCGGTGACCGCGGACGTGGAGGGCGGCTACGGACTGGGCACCCCGGCGGACGCCGCCGAGACGGCGCTGCGCGTGGTCGAGGCCGGCGGCTCGGGCCTCAACGTGGAGGATTCGCCGGGGCGGGGCGGTGCCGTCCTGCTCACCCCGGAGGAGCAGGCCGAGCGGATCGCCGGGGCCCGGCGGGGCGGGGGCGCCGGGCTCTTCATCAATGCGCGGGTGGACGTGTACCTGCGGCAGGCGGGGGCCGAGGAGGCGCGCTTCGACGAGACCGTGCGGCGGGCCCGGGCCTACGTCGCCGCCGGCGCGGACGGGATCTTCGTCCCGGGGGTGACGGACGCTGCGCTCATCGGGCGCCTGGCCGGCGCCGTGGGCGCACCGCTCAACGTGATGGCGGGACCGGGCTCGCCCGACGTGGCCGCCCTTCGCGCTCTGGGGGTGGCCCGGGTGAGTGTGGGACCGAAGCTGGCACTGGCGGTGATGGGGCAGGTGCGGCGCGCGGCAGCGGAGCTGCTCGAGCGGGGGAGCTACGGCGCACTCGAGGGGGCGCCGACGTTCGCCGAGGTGAACGGCATGTTCGGCCGGATGGACGGATAGGGCTGGGCCGTGGGCTGGCGGGTTGCGAGGTGGCGGCTTTCGGTATATGTTCGGTCTCCGAAAACGCGGTCAGCGACAGCCCTGCCAGGAGGTCCCGATGCCGTCCCCCGTCACCCCCATCCCCACCGACCGTCCCCGGCTCTCCGTCTACCTCACCGTCCGGGACGGTGCCGCCGCCATCGCGTACTACCGGCACGTCTTCGGCGCGGTGGAGGAGGACCGCTTTGCCGAGCCGAGCGGGAAGGTCGGCCACGCCGACCTCCGGATCGGCGACGCGGTGCTGATGCTCTCCGACGAGTACCCCGACTACGGCGCCCGGAGCCCCGACACGATCGGGGGATCGCCGGTGATGCTCCACCTCTACGTCGAGGACGCCGACCAGGTGGTGGCGCGCGCGGTGGAGGCGGGCGCCCGGCTCGACGCCCCGGTGGAGGACCAGTTCTACGGCGACCGCGGCGGGAAGATCACCGACCCCTTCGGGCATCGCTGGTGGATCGCCACGCGCAAGGAGGACGTGCCGATCGAGGAGCAGAAGCGCCGGGCGGCGGAGCTGTACGGGATGGTCTGATGTGCCGGGCGCTCAGGCCCTGGTGGCCGCCTCCGGGTAGATCCGCTCCAGCACCGGGGTGGTCATCAGGGTCGTCGCGAGCGCCATCAGCACCATCATCGCGAAGAGCGCCGGGGAGATCACGCCGAGGTCGAGCCCGACGTTGAGGATCACGAGCTCCATCAGCCCGCGCGTGTTCATCAGCGTCCCGAGGGCCCAGCCCTCGCGCCAGGTGAGCCCGCTGGCCCGGGCCGCGATCGCCGATCCGCCCACCTTTCCCGCCACCGCCACGAGGATCACCACCGCGCACCAGGCCCAGAGGTCGCCGCTGATGAGCTGGACGCTGGTCCGGAGGCCGGTGAAGGCGAAGAAGAGCGGCAGGAAGAGGATCACCATCAGGTCGTGGAACCGGTCGAGCAGGGCGCCGGTGATCTTCTCGTCCCGGGGCATCACGGCCCCGGCCAGGAAGGCGCCGAAGACGGCGTGGATCCCGAGCCGCTCGGTCACCAGCGCCGAGGCCAGGATGAAGAACACGACAAACGCCACCGCGTCCTGGGAGAGCTCGCCCCGCCGGTCCACCACCCGCTGGAGTCGCGCCAGGCCCCACCGCACCACCGTCAGCATCACGGCGGCGTAGAGCAGGACCCCACCGAACATCATCGGAAGCGGCACGGCCGCATCGCCCGCGCGCGCCACCACGGCCACCACGGCGAGGAGGCACCAGGCGCTCACGTCATCCACCGCCGCGCAGGCGATGGCGACGGCGCCGAGCCGGGTCTTCAGCAGGCCGCGCTCGGCGAGCATCCGTGCCAGCACCGGGAAGGCAGTGACGCTCATCGCCGCGCCCATGAAGAGCGCGAACGCGGTGAACTCCACCGAGTCGTCGGAGAGCCGGGGGTAGAGCAGCAGCGCGAGCAGGGCCCCGAGCAGGAACGGGGCGATGATGCTGGCGTGACTGGTGAGCAGGGCGGTGTGCCCCCGCCCCCGCAAATGCCGGGGGTCGAGCTCGAGGCCCACCAGGAACATGAAGAAGACGAGGCCGATCTGGCTCAGCGCGCTGAGGAAGCCGAGGCTCGCGGGGGGGAAGAGCGCGAGCCAGACGTCGGGCGCGATCCAGCCGAGCAGGGAGGGGCCGAGCAGGATGCCGGCGAGCATCTCGCCCACCACCTGCGGCTGGCCGAAGAGCCCGATGATCCGGCCCACCAGGCGGGCCACGACGAGGATGCCGGCGATCTGCGCCAGGAGGAGCAGGACGTCGGGCATCAGCGAGCCTCCGCCCCCGCGGCGTGGCGGGGCAGGACGCCAGCAATCGGCACCGGGGCGCAGGAATCGCACGGCACCGGCCGGAGCGAGCCGGCGAGGAGCCAGGCCTCGGGCGTGCGGGTGACGGTGGCGGCGAATGCGACGGAGTCCGCGACGCAGCCGGTGGGGCGACGGTGGGGGAGCGGCCCGCTTGCGCGGAGGGTGCCGGCGTCGGTGCGGCCGCGCAGCTCGAGCCCGGCCGGGCCGCCGAGGCGCACCTGGACGATCGGCCCCGATTGGGCGATGACGATGCGGGCCCCGTCGCGGGCGAAGTCGCCGGCCAGGCAGGGGTCCCCGGGTGCCGCCAGGGTCAGGGTGTACGCGCCATGCACCGCCGCGGGGGCGCGGAGGTGCTCGCCGAGCCGCAGCACGCCGAGCAGGCCGAGCAGCGGGATGCCGACGAGGGCCAGGTAGGACAGGAGATGGCGCATCGGCCGGGAATCTACTCCCGAACGGGTTGACGTTCGACCCTCGACCCTCGACCTTCGACCCCCATGCGCGTGGTCCTGCAGCGGGTCTCGAGCGCCAGCGTCACCATCGAGGGGGAAGTCGCCGGCCGGATCGGCCGCGGCTTCCTCCTCCTCGCCGGGTTCACCCACGCCGACACCGCGGCCGCGGCCGACTGGATGGCCGAGAAGGTGGCGGGGCTCCGCCTCTTCACCGATGCCGAGGGGAAGATGAACCTCGGCCTTGCCGACGTCGGCGGCGCGGTGCTGGTCGTCTCCCAGTTCACCCTCTACGGCAACGCGGAGAAGGGCCGGCGGCCGTCGTTCATCGACGCGGCGCGCCCCGAGACGGCCATCCCGCTCTACGAGCGCTTCATCGCGCAGCTCCGCGCGCAGGGGCTCGAGGTCGCCACCGGCCGTTTCGGCGCGATGATGGAGGTGGCCCTGGTGAACGACGGGCCGGTGACGCTCCTGCTGGAGCGGTGACCTGGCGGCTGACCGCAGGATGGCTGGTCCACCTCTCCCCTCTCCCCTCTCCCCTCTCCCGATGCTTCCCACCATCGTCCTCGCTTCCGCCTCGCCCCGCCGCAAGCAGCTCCTCGAGATGCTCGGCTACCCGGTGCTGGTGCACCCGCACGCGGTGCCCGAAGTCCCGCTGCCGCGGGAGACGCCGCTGGAGTACTCCCGCCGGCTCGCCCGGGAGAAGGCGCAGGGGGTGCCCGGCCGCCTGGTCCTCGCGGCCGACACCATCGTGGTGCAGGAGGGGGAGATCCTGGAGAAGCCCGTCGACGCCGAGGATGCGGTGCGCATGCTGCTCCACCTGCAGGGTCGGACCCACGAGGTGGTGACCTCGGTGGCGCTCCTGGCCGGGGGCGAGATGCGGGTGGCGACCGACGTGACCGGGGTGACCTTCCGCCCGGCGGGCGAGGCGTTCCTGCGGGCGTACGTCGCCACCGGCGAGCCGATGGACAAGGCGGGCGCTTATGGCATCCAGGGCTACGGCGCGGCGCTGGTGGAGCGGGTCGAGGGCGACTTCTTCGGCGTGATGGGGCTGCCGGTGCGGCTGGTGCTCGATCTCCTCGCGGCGGCGGGGGAGGGGTATCGGTTCGGGAGCTAGACGGATAGACGGATGGACGGGTGGACGGGTAGCGCCAGACCACCCGTCTATCCGTCTATCCGTCCACCCGACTACCCGACCAGCGCGTACACCTCCCGCCCCTCCGCCACCCCGGGGCGCGGCTCCACCGAGGGCCGCTGCACCGCGAGCGCCATCAGGAAGCTCCCGCTCACCAGGATCTCGCCGGGGCCCGCCACGTCACAGAGCCGCGCGGCGACGTTCACCACGTCGCCCACCGCGGTGTACTCGAGCCGGCGCGGGCTCCCGATGACGCCGGTGAACGCCTCCCCGGCATTGATCCCGATCCCCACCTCGATCGCGGGCCGGCCCGTCGCCCGCCAGCGCTGGTCGAGCGCCGCCACGGCGGCGCGCATCGCGCGCGCGGCAGCGAGCGCCCGGTCGGCCGCATCGGCCTGCGGCTCCGGCGCGCCCCACAGCGCGAGCACCGCATCCCCGATGAACTTGTCCAGCGTGCCGCCATGCTCGAAGACCACCTCGGCCAGCTCCGAGCAGTACTCCGAGAGGAGTGCCGCGAGCGAGTCGGGGGGCATCGTCTCCGCCAGCTGGGTGAAGCCGCGGATGTCGCAGAAGAGGACGACCACATGACGCCGGACGCCGCCGGGGACGAGACCGCCGGGCGCCCGCGCGATGGCCGCGGCCACGTCCGGCGCCACGAAGCGCTCGAGGTTGGAGCGAAGCAGCGCCTCGCGCCGGAGCGCCTGCTGCGCCTGGGCGTTCCGGAGCGCCGCCGCGGCGAGGCCGGCGAAGGCCGCCAGCAGCCGGAGGTCCTCCTCGGTGAAGCTCCGGTCGCCCAGCAGGTCGGCGTAGAGCACGCCGAGGGGCGCGGTGTCGCCGAGGAGCGGGGCCGCGAGCGCGCTCCGCACGTTGAGCAGCTTCACCGACGCGCCCCGGAAGCGCGGATCGGCCGGCGCGTTGTCGGTCTGGAGCGCCTCGCGGCCCTCGATCGCGGCGCGGGTGATGGACCGCGGGACCCGCACCTCGCCCGGCGGCCCGGTGCGGCTCCGCGCCGCGGCGGGAATGAGCTCGCCCCGCTTCTCCTCGGCGAGGAGGAGGGCCACCCGGTCGGCGCCGAGCAGGTCGAGGGCGGCGCGCACGATGGTGTCGAGCAACGCGCCGAGGTCGGGCTCGCCCGCGAGGCGCCGCGCCACGTCGAGGAGCGCGGCCAGCCGCTCCCCCTCACCGGCGCTGGCCATCGCCACCTCCGCCTCGCCGAGCGGAACGTGGCGCACCATCTCGCCCGCCGGCGTGGGACCCGCCGGGCTGACGGGCGCGCGAAGGGCGAAGGCGGCGCCGCCGAAGGTGAGCGTGTCACCGTCCCCGGCCAGTGCCACCTCGATCGCGGCGCCGTTGAGCAGCGTGCCGTTGGAGCTTCCGAGGTCGCGCACTTCCACGCCCGCCTCGTACGAGGTGAGCTGGGCGTGCCGGCGCGAGATCGTCTCGTCGAGCACCACGAGGTCGCACTCGGGAGCGCGGCCGAGGATCGTGGGACGCCCGCGGGGCAGGACCCACGCCTGGCCGCCGCCAACCGCCTCGATCCGCCACGTCATCGGGCGGCGAGCTCCAGCGCCACCAGCACCGCACCCGCCTTGGCCTCGGTCTCGCGGAGCTCCGCGGCGGGCACGGAGTCGGCCACGATGCCGGCGCCGGCCTGCACCCACGCCCGCCCGCCGCGGAACACCGCGGTGCGGATCGCGATGGCAGTGTCGAGCGCCTCCGCACCCCAGCCGACGTAGCCCACCGCCCCGGCATAGGGGCCGCGGCGCACCGGCTCGAGGCCGTCGATGAGCTCCATCGCCCGCACCTTGGGGGCCCCGCTCACGGTGCCGGCGGGGAAGGCGGCCGCCAGGGCGTCGAGCGCACCGAGCCCCGGCCGGAGCCGGCCCCGCACCTCGCTCACCAGGTGCATCACGTGGGAGTAGCGCTCCACCGTCATCAGGTCGGTCACGCGCACCGACCCGTATTCCGCCACGCGGCCGACGTCGTTCCGCCCCAGGTCCACCAGCATGAGGTGCTCGGCCCGCTCCTTGGGGTCGGCCCGGAGCTCGGCCTCGAGCGCCGCATCCGCCTCGGGCGTGGCACCGCGCGGACGGGTGCCGGCGATCGGGCGCACCGTGACCTCGCGATCCTCCACCCGTACCAGCACCTCGGGCGAGGAGCCGGCCAGCTCCACGTCGTCGCAGCGCAGGTAATAGAGGTAGGGCGCGGGATTGAGCGCCCGGAGATAGCGATAGGTGCGGAAGGCGTCCGGGGCCGGCCGGTCCATTCGCCGGGAGAGCACCACCTGGAAGGCATCGCCGGCCGCGATGTGCTCGCGGATCCGGTCCACGTCGCGCTCGAATCGCGGGCCGGGATACCCCGACTCGGCCTTGCCCGCCGGCAGGATGCCGTCGATCGGGAGCGGCGCCAGCGCGGATGGCGCGGCCAGGCGCCCGAGCCACTCCTCGATCCGGGCCGCCGCGCCGCCCGCCTCGCCGGGCTCGGCAGTGGCCACGAGGTAGGCCCGCTGCCGGAGGTTGTCGAGCACCAACACGGTGTCGCAGAGCATCAGCACGGCGTCGGGGAGCCCGCGGTCGTCGGCCGGCCCCTCGGGCAGCCGTTCGAGGGTGCGCGCCACGTCGTACCCGATCCAGCCGACCGCCCCGCCGGTGAAGCGCGGAAGGCCGGGGACGCGCACCGTGGCGCCCGCGAGTCGCGCGCCGAGGTGCTCGAGCGGGGCCACGTCGTCCGCCTCGGTCCGCCAGCCGCCGGCGGCGGTCCACGACTCGACGGCGCGGCCGCGGTAGCGGAGCACCTCGCGCGGCTCGGTGCCGAGGAAGCTGTAGCGCGCCCACCGCTCGCCCCCCTCGAGCGACTCGAGGAGGAAGCCCCACGGGCCGCGGTGCAGCTTGGCGAACGCGCCCACGGCGGTGTCGCCGTCGAGGACCACCTCGCGGACCACCGGCACCCGACGGCGGTCCGTGCCGGCGGACGGGGTCATCGCGGCGCCACCGCCAGATAACGGCCGGTGCCCGGGATGGCGGCGGTGAGGTTGTCGGCGGCGGGGCGGGTGGAGGGGAGCAGGGCGACCCGTCCCTCGGGAAGCACCTGCCCGACGACGAGGGCCTGCTCGAAGAGCACGTCGCTCCCGTAGCGCTCCCGCGCGCCGGCGGGCGCAGCGAAGTGGAGCGGGTACTTGAAGGTCACCCGTGCCACCGGGCGGAGGTCGGCGGAGGTGGTGAATTCGAGGCCGTACACGCCGGGGACGACGGTGACGCGCACCTCGACCTCGCCCGCGCCATCGAAGGCGCCGGCGGGGAAGTGGAGCTCGGCGAAGGGACTGTTGTCCGGTGGCGCGTGCCGGAGAATGATCACGCGGGGCAGGGTGCGGTCGAAGCGCACGACGGTGTCGGCCGGTGGGGCGCCGAACGCCTCGACGACGAAGAGGCGGTCCTCGGCCACCACCGCCGTGGGGACCGGCGCGGGCGTGGCTTCGCTGCCGGCCGCCGCCCCCCCGGACGCGCCGCCGCCGCACGCGAGGAGCGCGGTTGCCGCGGCCGCCAGCCCGCCGGATATTGCCCGGGAATGTCGCGCCACCTGGCCGTCCTCTCCGTGCTGGCCCTGGCCGCCGCCGCGCCGGCCGCGGCACAGGGGCGGGACGAGCCCGCGGCCCGCGCCCTCGCCGAGCGCGCCACCGCCCGCCGCACCGCCGTCGAGCGGGATTCCGCGCTGCGAAACTGGTCGGCGCGGGCGCGCGGCTTCGTGTTCTTCCTGGCGCAGGTGGGCGAGGGACTCGCCGACCCGCCCCGCCTGGTGAAGGCGGACGAGCTCTCGGTCGAAGTGTACTGGCGCGCGCCGGGGCCCCACAAGCAGGTCATCCGCGCGTGGCGTGACGGCCGCTGGCTGCCCACCGGGGTCCACTACCATCGCGACCACCTGGGCATCGTCACCGGCGACTTCGGGCCCGTGATCCGCCTCGGGGAGGGCGAGGAGGTCCGCGGCGTCCCCCATCCGCTGAGTCCCGCCGGGCTCCCGCTGTACGACTTCGCCCTGGCCGACTCCCTCGCCATCCGTGGTCCCGATGGCCTGGTGGCCGTGCGGGTGCTGTCGGTGCGCCCCCGGGACTACGCCCGTCCCGCCGTGATCGGGGAGCTCTTCCTCGACGCTGCCACGGCCGAGGTGGTGCGCTTCCGCTTCGGCTTCACGCCGGCGGCCTACCTCGACCCCGACGTCGAGGACATCGCGGTGGTGCTCGAGAACGGCCGCTGGGAGGGCCGCTGGTGGCTGCCGTTCCGCCAGGAGATCGAGATCCGCCGGCGGAGCGAGTGGCTCGACTTCCCGGCGCGCGGCATCATCCGCGGCCGCTGGGAGATCGGCGGCTATGCGTTCAACCAGCCGCTGCCCGACTCGCTCTTCCGCGGCGCCGCGATCGGCGGGCTCGTGGCCCCGGACTCCGCGGGTGCGTGGGAGCGCCCGCTCGACGAGGCGATCGCGGACGTCGCGGCGCCGGCGACGCGGGAGGACCTGGCCGGCGTGCGGCGCGACCTCGAGCGGCTCGCGGGGGCACAGGCGCTGAGCGGGCTCCCCGCCACGCGGCCGTCGCTCGGGTCGGTGAGCGAGGTGGCGCGGGTGACCCGGGTGCAGGGGCTCGCCGTCGGCGCCGGCTGGACCTTCGGGTCGCCCGACCGGCGGCTCGCCCTCCGGCCCCAGGCGGCGTACGGGTTCGCCGACGGACGGCTCACCGGGGCGCTCCGGCTCGGCCTCGGCCTCGGGGCCACCGCGCTCCACGCGGAAGCGCGGCGCCGAGTCCGGGACGCGGGGGACCTCCGGGTGATCTCACCCATCCTCAACAGCATCCTGGCGCAGGAGGGGGGACAGGACTTCGGCGACTGGGTGCTGGACGAGGCGGTGGAGGCGGGGGTGACCCGGGGCCTTGGGGGGCGCGAGGCGGTGGCGTTCGCGATCGCGGCCGGCCGGACGCGCTCGCTCGCGGTGCGGGCGGAACCGTCGAGCGGCACCTACCGGGCCAACCCGCCGCTGGGCGCGGGCGAGGCGCTCACCGCCACGATCGGCCTCGAGCGCCGCGCGGCGGGCGGGCTTGCGCGGCGGGACCTGGCGGGACGTCTCTCGCTCGAAGCCTCGACCGGCGACCTCGAGTGGCTCCGCGCCGCCCTCGACCTGGAGGCGCGGTGGCCCGCGGGGCCGGGGGCGCTGCTCCTCCGGGCGCACGCGATCGCCGGGAGCGACGAGCTTCCCGCGTGGCGCGGAGTCGCCTTCGGCGGCCGGGGGACGCTTATTGGGGAGGCGTACCGCGCGTTCGGCGGGCGGCAGGGCGGGGTGGCGCACCTCGAATGGCGGCTCGCGCTCCCGGCCCCGGAGATCCGGCTCGGCGGCATGGTCGGGACCGGCGGCGTGACGGTGGCTCCCTTCGCGGCGGCGGGATGGGCGGACGGGGCGCTGCCCGGCGTACCCTGGGCGCCGACCGACGCCCTGCGGCCGGTGGCGGGCCTCGCGCTGGAATGGCCGATGGGGCTGCTGCGCGTGGAGGGGGGCGTGGCGCTCCGCACCGGGAAGGCGGGCGTCACGGTGGACGTGCACCGGACGTGGTGGGGGATTCTGTGACGGGTCCGGCGCGCCACGGCACCCGGACCGCTCCGAGCGGGGGTCCAGGATGACGTCGACCGGCCAGTTCGAGGTCTACACCGCCGGCGCCGCGGCGCCGCCCGTCTGGGCACGGCCCGATCCCGCGCTGGCCACCGCCGGCATCGAGGGCGAGCTCGTCGTGGCGCGGGTCCGCGTGCTCGCGATGGGGCTCCTCCTCATCGCCCCCACCTGGAACATCACCCACCATCCGCAGGACCCGGTGCACGTCACGGGATTCTCCGTGACGCTGGCCGCCGCACTCGTCTCGGTGGGGATCCTCCGGTTCCTCCGGCGGGGGCGGTGGCGGCCCTGGATCGGCTTCGCATCGAGCGCCTTCGACGTCTCCATGGTGAGCCTGGCGCTGGTGAGCTTCCTCATCGTGGGCTCCCCGATGATCGCGCTCAACTCGAAGGTCACCTTCGAGATGTACTTCCTGGCCATCGTCGCCACCAGCCTCCGCTACGATGCGCGGATCTGCATCGCGGTGGGCCTGCTGGCGCTGGCGGAGTACGGGGGCCTCTGGGCGTTCGCGGCGGCGAGGTACGACCTGTCCGACCCGGCGTACGTGGCGGCCGCGGGGCCCTACTCCCGGGTGGACCTCTCCACCCGCCTCATCCTGCTCGGCGTGGCCACCATCCTCGCGGTCACCATCGTGCGCCGCGCGCAGCGGCTCCTCTACCTCGCCTCGCGCGACCGGCTCACCGGCCTCTTCAACCGGGGGCACTTCGACCGCGCGCTCCGCGCCGCGATGGAGCGCTCGAGGCGCGAGGGCCAGCCGCTCTCGGTGGCGCTGGTGGACGTGGACCACTTCAAGTCCATCAATGACACCTGGGGGCACGCGCTGGGCGACCGCGCACTGCTGCAGGTGGCCCAGCTCCTCGACCGCACGATGCGGCGGACCGACGTCGTCGCCCGCTACGGCGGCGAGGAGTTCGCCATCCTGCTCGGCGGCACCGGGCGCGACGCCGCGCGGGCGCGGGTCGAGGCGATCCGCCGCGAGGTGGCGGACACGCCGATCGACCTGGGCGAGGGCCAGGTGCTCCACATCAACTTCAGCGCCGGCATCGCGGGGCTCCCGGACGACGCCGGGGTGACCTCGGCCAAGGCGCTGGTGGCGAAGGCCGACGAGCGGCTGCTCGCCGCCAAGCGGAGCGGGCGGGCGCGGTGCGTGGGGTCCGACTCGGCCGACGCCGGCGCCGGCGAGGCCGCCTAGGGGGCGCGGCACCCCGGCGCGGCCTACCCGCCGCCGACCGGCCGGCCTAACTTACGGGTCCGACGCACGTTGCAGGACCGCCTCCCCCAGCGTCCCGGAAGTGCGATGCCCTTCACCGACGAATGGCTGATCCCGTCCGTCGAGCCCCTGGTGGCCCCGGAGATGATGGCCGGACTCCGCCGGGAGCAGGCCACGACCAGCCTGTCCCTCTGGGAGGCGCTGGTGCAGCGCCGCGCGCTCACCGACCAGCAGATCCTGCAGGCGGTGGCCCAGCGCTTCCGGCTCCCGGTGGCCGACCTCTCGAGCACCGAGCTCGAGGCCCGCGTGGCGGTGCCCGAGGCGCTCGCCCGGAAGCACCACGTGCTCCCGCTCCGGATCTCCGACGCCGTGCTCGAGGTGGCCACCTCGAATCCCTTCGACATCAACGCCGAGAAGGAGCTGGCGTTTGCCACCGGCCGCGAGGTGCGGATGGCGCTCGCGCCCCCGGTGCGGCTCCGGGAGAAGATCGACGAGCACTACCGCCCCGAGGAGGTGCTCTCGAAGCTGCTCGGCGGGATGGACGAGCCGATGGTCCGCCAGCTCACCGAGGAGCCGGACGACGTCAACGTCTCGGCCGCCGAGGCCAGCGCGCGGCCGATCATCCGGCTGGTGGACATGCTGCTGGCCGACGGCGTCACCAGCCGTGCCAGCGACATCCACATCGAGCCGAGCGAGGGCGGCGTCGTGGTGCGCTACCGGATCGACGGCGTGCTGCGGCAGGTGATGCGGATCCCGCGGAACGCCGGCCTGCCGGTGATCTCGCGGGTGAAGATCATGAGCGGCCTCGACATCGCCGACCGGCTGCGGCCCCAGGACGGCCGCGCGCGGGTGCAGGTGAACCAGGAGAAGATCGACCTCCGGGTCTCGACCCTGCCGGCGTCGCTGGGCGAGAAGGTCGTGATCCGGATCCTCAACTCGAAGGCCACGGTGCTGGCCCTCGAGGCGCTCGGCCTGCACGACGACGAGCGGCGGCAGCTCACCCGGCTGCTCGACCACAAGGAGGGCATCGTGCTGGTGACCGGGCCCACCGGCTCGGGCAAGACGACGACGCTCTACTCCGCCATCCGGCTCATCCAGGGCGAGGGCGTCAACATCGTGACGGTGGAGGACCCGGTCGAGTACAAGCTGGGCCAGAACATCGTCCAGGTGCAGGTGAACGAGAAGGCGGGACTCACGTTCGCCTCGGCGCTCCGGTCCATCCTCCGCCAGGACCCCGACGTGGTGCTGGTGGGCGAGATCCGCGACCGGGACACCGCGCAGATCGCGGTGCAGGCCTCGCTCACCGGCCACCTGGTGCTCTCGACCCTCCACACCAACGACGCGCCGAACGCGGTGACCCGCCTCGTGGACATGGGCATCGAGGCGTACAAGCTCGGCTCGGCCCTCCGGGGGGTCGTGGCCCAGCGGCTGATGCGCCGGCTCTGCGCAGTCTGCCGGGAGGCGCTGCCGGTGCCGGCCGGCGACCTCGTGCCGGAGCAGGCCCGGGACCGCGTGCCCGCCGACGCGCAGCTCTACAAGGCGGTCGGCTGCGCCGAGTGCGCCCTGACCGGCTACCGCGGCCGCTTCGGGATCACCGAGATCCTGACGATGACGCAGGAGCTGGAGCAGCTGATCGGCGAGGGCGGCACCGCCGACCGGATCGGGCGGCTCGCGCGGCAGCAGGGGATGAAGTCGCTCTGGGAGAGCGGGCTCCGGCACGTGCTCGCCGGCGAGACCTCCATCGACGAGCTGCTCCGGGTGACCGACGTGCCCGGTCACGGGGGCGGGCCGACCGCCGGCCCCCTCACACCGGCCGCGCCGGTCGCCGCGCCGGAGCCCCGGGACGTCGCCGCCGCGCGCACCGCCGAGCCGCCGGTCCGCCGGGCCGCCGAGGTGGACCTCTCCTCCGCCTTCGATCTCCTGGAGGAGGAGCTGGCAGCGCCACCGGCCCCGGCCGCGGAGGGACGGCGCGGGGTGCACGTGCTGCTGGTGGACGACGAGGACTCGCTCCGGAAGGTGATGCGCGACCTGCTCGAGCGGGACGGCTTCGACGTGACCGAGGCGCGGGACGGCGTCGAGGCGCTCGACCAGGCCGACCGCGGCGCGCCCGACATCATCGTGCTCGACCTGAACCTGCCGGGGCTCTCCGGCTACGACGTCCTCCAGCGGCTCCGGGCCCACCCCGCCACGGCACGGACCCCGGTGGTGGTGCTCACCGCCAAGGGGGACGAGGACAACGAGGTCCGGGTGTTCGAGCTCGGCGCCGACGACTTCCTCACCAAGCCCTTCCGGGCGCGCGCGCTCTCGGCCCGGCTCGAAGCGGTGCTCGGGCGCCGGCGCCCGTGACCGAGGTCCGCGCCGGGCTGGTGGACCTCTACCCCCTCCGCCACGGCCCGGCGGGGCTCGAGGCCCTGGTGCTCCGGCGCGGCCCGCACGGCCGCTGTCCCGGCTCGTGGGAGGCGGTGCACGGCCACGTCGAGCCCGACGACCCCTCGCCGGCGCACGCCGCGCTCCGGGAACTGGCCGAGGAGACCGGCCTCCCCGCCGAGCGGCTCTACAACCTCAGCCGGGTCGAGGCCTTCTGGGTGCAGGCCAGCGGCGCGGTGCAGCTGGTGCCCGCCTTCGCGGCCTTCGTGGCGCCCGACATCCCGGTGCGGCTCTCCGCCGAGCACGACGCCGCCGAATGGCTCCCGCTCGAGGTAGCGCGGGCCCGGTGCACCTGGCCGCGGAGCGCGCGTGCGCTGGAGGACGCCGGGCGGCTGCTCGGGGCGGGGCACGCGGGGCCGGTGGAGGACGTGTTGCGGGTGTGGTAGGTCGCTGTTCGCTGTTCGATCTTCGCTGTTCGCTTCCCGCTGTTCGAACGGGCTTCCGAATGACGCGTGCACTCCGCTCCCTCCTCCCGGTCGTCCTCGTCGTCGCCGCGGTGCTGCCGGCCGGCGCCGCCGCGCAGGTGATGCCCACCTGCATCCGGCCCGCGCGCGCCGAGACCCACGTGCAGGGTGACGTCCGGGTCTGCCCCGGCCGCTACCGGATCCGCGACCCCGAGGAGAAGGGGGTGCTGGTCGTGGTCGGGTCGGGGACCACCCTCGATCTCTCCGGCGTGGTGCTGGAGAGCGGCGACACCCTGCCGGAGGCGTTCGTGGGGGCGGGCGTCGTGAGCCGCGGGGTGGACAGCGTCACCATCACCGGGGGCCGGATCTCCGGCTACCGCTACGGCATCCGGGTGGAAGGGGGGCGCGGCCACCGGGTGAGCGGCGCGGACCTGGGCGGGTCGCGCCGGCAGCGGCTCCACTCCACCGCCGACCGGTTCGACGAGCGCGACTGGCTCGACATCTTCCGGCCCGACAGCTTCGAGACCTACGGCGGCGGGCTGCTGGTGAAGTGGGCCGACGGCGTCACGATCACCGGGATCCGGGCGAACGGGGCCCAGAACGGCATCGGGCTCATCGGCACCCGGGGGAGCTACCTCGCGGACAACGACGTCTCCCGGAACTCCGGCTGGGGCATCCACCTCTGGGCCAGCGGCCGGAACGTGATCGTGCGGAACCGGGCTTCGCACAACCTCCGCTGCGCCTTCGGCAGCTGGAGCCGGGGGTGCGACTCCGCCGGGTTGCTGCTCCGGGAACAGAGCGACTCCAACTACATCGCGGAGAACGACCTTTCGCACTCGGGCGACGGCTTCTTCCTGAGCGGGCACCGGCCGCGGGTGAAGCCCTCGCAGGGCAACATCGTCATCCGGAACGACGGCTCCCACGCCCGGCACAACGCGTTCGAGGCGACGTTCAGCTGGGGGAACGCGTTCCTCGAGAACCGGGCCGACTCGAGCGACTACGGCTTCTGGCTCGGCTACTCGACCGGCACCGTGGTGCGGGGGAACATCGCGGTGGGCTCGCGCACCGCGGGCATCGCGGTCGAGCACGGGAGCGACAACGCGCTGGCCGCGAACGTGATCATCGGCGGTGGGGTCGGCATCCGGCTCTTCGCGCCGACGGCGGGCGCGGAGCAGAGCCGGGGATACGCGGTGGACGACAACGTGCTGGCGAACCTCGAGCGCGGCCTGGTGCTGGAGCGCACCACGCAGGCGCGGGTGCGGGGGAACCTCTTCGACGGGGTGGGGACGGGGCTCGCCGCGGACGACATCTCGGCCGGCGCGGTGGTGACCGGCAACATCTTTCTCCGCGCCCGGGAATGGTACGTGGACGCCCCGGGCCTCGCCGCCGGCGGCAACTTCTGGGGCACGCCCACGAAGGAGGAGACGCTCGCGCGGGTCCGGGGCAAGGTGACGGTGGACCCGTGGCAGGCGGCGAGCGAGGCGGGGTACTAGTCGGGCGGTCCGACTGTCCGTCAGAGATCATTCGAAAAACTCAGGAATTTCCACACCCCGTCCCGCTCGAGGAGGGAGCCGAAGAGGTGGAGGGTGCGGGCGGAGTCGGTGCCCGCGGGGCGGATGGTGACGGTGCAGCCCTCCCACACCCGGTTCGCCCCCTCCGCCGCCGGCTCCGCGGGGCAGTCGAAGCCGGTGAAGCCCAGCGGCTTCCCTCCGTAGCGCTCGAACGCGCGGTTCACCCCCCGGCTCGAGGCATTCACGAGCTGGGCCCAGAGCAGCCCCGGCTTGGTGCGGTAGGGCTTGCGCGTGAAGCGCGATTCGGGGAAGTAGAGGAAGCCGAACTCGGCCCGGCTCACCGCCATGGGGGCGAAGGCGGCAGAGTCGGCCTGCTCCAGGGCCCGGACGAACCGGGCGATGAGCGCCTCCCGGCTGGCTTCACCGCCGATGAGCCGCCGCGCGGTGTCGGGCAGGGTGGCCTGGAAGCGCCGGATCTCCTCCTCGATGGGGAAGATGCTGTCGACCACCCCCGCCCGCGCCCCGTCCGGCGCCTGGGCAGCTGGGCGGCCCGGCGGCTCGGCGGCGCAGGCCGTGAGGACCAGGAGGACGATCAGGGTCGGGATGCGCATGCGGTGCGATATGGTCCAGCGAGACGGCCGGCGCGCGAGGCGCCGGCCGTCCGCGTTCAGGGGGATCACGCCGACTCAGTTGTCGACGTAGTTGGTCCAGTTCTGCCACCACTTCGGGCCCGCGGGATCCACGGCACCGCGATACGATGTGGCGGTGACGGCGGCGCCCGCCTTGGTGAGGATGGCCCCCGTGAAGGGGTTCATCCCGCCGGCATTCGCCTCGGAGGCGGCCGCCGGGGTCCAGTCGAAGTCGCCGGCGGCCGCCGGATTGGCCGGCAGCGCCAGGAAGCTGGCGGCGGCGGTGAGTGCCGACGCGGTCAGGCTGAAGGTGCCCGGGTCGAAGCTGCCGCCGCTCTGGCCGGCGTGGAACTGCGCCCCGACCTCGGCGTCCACGATGTGGCTCAGGATCAGGCTGCCGTCGGCCACGCGGTTCGCCGTCTCGCCGTCCCGGAGCGAGTAGGCCGCCTTCTCGAAGCGCGCCACCAGGCCGTTCACGTAGAAGCCGGCGGTGCCGCGGCGGAGCACCATGCCGTAGCCGCCGCTGCCGGCGGTGAAGACCCCGTCCGCCGGGCCGACCAGGGTGAAGTTGGCCAGCAGCGGCTGGGTGAAGGGGGTGGAGGCGAAGCCGAGCGGACAGCTCGCGCCGGCGCAGCCGTCGTTCTCGACCGATTGCGGGTCGCCCGAGGCGTTGCCCGCGCCGGGCCGCTGGGTCGGCACTTCGGACTGGAAGGCGATGGCGTACTGCACCCGCCCGACGTAGCCCTCGGACATGTCGAAGTGGTCGTCGCCCGACTCGTAGGACACCAGGTACTTCGCATCCACCGCGCCGCCGAACCACTCGAAGGAGTCGTCGAGGCCGCGCAGCACCTGGACGTACTCGATGGTGGTGCCGGACCCGACGGCGGCGAGGGTGAGTCCGTTCAGCTCGGCGGCCTCGAGGGGGCCGTACCCGGCGAACTCGATCCGGACGTAGCGGAGCGTGCCGCTGTCGTCGGCGTTGTTGTCGCCGCCGGCGTAGTCCACCGGGTAGTTGTTGTTGGTGTTGGTGCCGGACCCCTCGAGGATGATCGGGCCGGTCCGGTTGATGATCCCGTCACCCACGAGGATCAACCCGCCCCAGTCGCCGGAGAGGCGCTGGCCGGCGGGGCGCTCGGACGTGAAGACGATCGGGGCCTCGGCGGTGCCGTTGGCCTCGATCTTCGAGCCGCGGAGCACGAAGAGCGACGAGCCCACCACCTCGTAGTCGCCCAGGATGGTGGTGCCTGGCTGGATCGTGAGCGTGGCCCCGTTGGTCACGTGGATGAAGCCGGTGAGGATGTAGGTCGAGTCGCCGAAGAAGGTCCGGTCGGCGGTGATGTCCTCGTCCACGATCGCGACCTTCGGCCCCTCGCCGGTGCTGACCTGGATCGGGGTGCTGAAGGTGCCCTGGGTGCCGTCCACCACGGCGGCGACCCGGTAATTGTACGTGGTGCCGGCGCTCACGGTCTCGTCGGTGAACGCGTTGGCCGCCGGCGTGCCGACGGTCTCGAACACCCGGCTCACGGAGAGCGCGACACCCCGGACCGCCGGCGCGGCCGCGACTTCGCGCTGCACCACGTAGCTGTCGGCGCCGGTCACGGCGTTCCAGGTGAGCGAGACGCTGGTCTCGGTCACCGTGGGGGCCTGCACGTTGGTCGGGGCCGGCGGCGTGTCGGGGCCGTTGCCGCCGTCGTCGTCGCTGCAGGCGCCGACCAGTGCGGCCGTCGCCAGCAGGGCCGTGGCCAGCCACGGACGGGAAGCGAGCTTCATCGCGGGTCGATCCTTTCGGGTCTGGGTTGGTTCCGGCCGGCCGCCGGGGGCGCCGTCCGAGCGCGGAATGGTTACCGGGCCCGCGTGGCGATCCGCCCTCGGCGCCGTCACGATCGAGTCACGTCGCCCGGGTCAGAGGCCGGCGCCCCAGGCGATGCCCACGCCCAGGCTGCGACCCGCCCGCCAGTAGTCGCGGACCACCGATCCCTGGGTGTACTCGTAGGGCTCGTCGAGCAGGTTCCGGACGTCGGCCTTGAGGGCCACGCCGTGGCCGATCGGCACCCGGAGCGAGAGGTCGAGGACGCTGCGGGCCTCCTCGTACACGCTGGGCAGCGGAGCCTCGCCCGCGGAGGCGATGCGCCGGCCCTGGACGTTGAAGAGGGCGGTGGCGCTCAGCTCGCTGCCGGGGGCGGAATAGGAGAGGCCGAGGTTCACCACGTAGGGGGACTGGCCCACCATCGCGCGGTCGTCCTCGATGTTGACCCCGGAGCCGGTGCCGAAGTTCACCTTGCTGTCCATCAGGGTGACGTTGCCGAAGGCGGTGAACCCGGCCAGCGGGGCGGCCAGCCAGCCGAGGCTCCGGCGCACCTCCAGCTCCACGCCCAGGTTGCGGGCACTCTCGGCATTGAGGAACGAGATGAGCCGCGTGCCGGACGTGGCCAGGTAGACCCGCTCGATCGGCTGGTCGAAGTGCTTGGCGAAGACGCCGACGCTGATCACCTCGCCGGGCTGGAGGTACCACTCCCAGCGGACGTCGACATTCTGGATGAGGGTGCGCTCGAGGTTGGCGTTGCCCAGGATCGCGTCCCCGCCCAGCACGTCCCGGTAGGTCACGTTGGCCAGCTCCCGGTACTCCGGCCGGGCCAGGGTCTGGGAGACGGCCAATCGCAGCACCTGGTTGCCGGTGAGCTGGTAGTTGAGCGCCGCCGAGGGCAGGATGTCGGTGTAGGACGGGTCGGCCACCACCGGGTCGCCGATCGTCGGCTCGGCCGTGACGGTCACGTCCGACTGCTCGATCCGGGCGCCGCCCACGAGGCGCAGCCGGTCCGTGAGGGCGTAGTCCACCATCGCGTAGCCCGCCAGGAGCCGGTCCTCCGCCGTGTACGAGCCGCCCTGGCCCAGGGGCACGATGCGGAAGAAGGCATCGCCCGGCTGGGCATAGCGGCCATCGAAGATCTGCTCCGGCGCGAGCTCGCGGTCGGCCTGGGGCAGGGTGGTGGCGGTGATGCTGTAGGCGGTGTTGTCCGCGTCCCGGTCGGTGGCCCGGTAGTGCGCGCCGACCCGGAGCTGGTGCGGGCTGGTGGAGCCGCCGAGGACGATGCGGTAGTTGGCCGCGGCCTCGAGGCTGGACTCGTCGAGCGCCGAGAAGGTGCGGACGGCACCCTGACTCGAGGCACTGAACCAGGCGGGCGGGAGCGGGTTGCCCTCGCCGTCCACGTTCAGCGCGTACACGATCTCGGACCGGTCCGGCTCGTCCCGGGTGACGCCCGAGGAGGTGAGCGTCCAGTCGAGGCGGTGGCGGTCGCCCAGCTGGTGCTCGCCGATGAGCTGATTCGACCGGATCGAGCGCTCCACGTAGGCGAGCCGCTGGAGCTGGAAGTCGCCCGCGAACTCCTCGCTGAACCCGGTCTCGAACCGGGCCTCGTTGTCGGCGCCCCGGTTGAGCGTGTTGTTGAACGCCAGCCGGGTACCGGCGCCGAGGTGGGTGCTCAGGTTGAGGATCCCGCCCCACAGGACGCTGGCCGTGCCGGAGCTCCCGCTGAAGTGGTCCGACTCCTCGGTGGTCCCCGGGGTGGAGCCGGCGATCGCCTGGGCCCGCCGCTGCCCCACCTTGGCGTCCCACCCGAGCCCGTAGGTGAGCGAGGCGAGGTACCCGATCCCCTGCCCGAACGGGGTCGCGCTCCCGCCGAGGGACGCCGCGAAGGAGGAGCCCGGCGCTCCGGTGTTCCGGGCCGGCTGCCAGGCGTTCCGGAAGTCGTTGACGATCGCGTTGGTCTCCTCCTGGGTCGGCGCACTCGACTGGAAGTTCCCGAAGGGGACGAGACCCGACGGGATCGGACGCTCGCCCGCCCCGAGGGCCAGGAGGTCACCGGCCTCGCGCGGGGCCACGAGGGTGGCCTCGCCGGTGCTCACCGAGTTGAAGCCCCCGCCCAGGGAGAGGTTGAACCGGGTGGACGTGGGGTACTCGCGGGTCTGGATGTCCACCTGGGCGCCGGAGAAGTCGCCGGGGAGGTCGGGGGTGAAGGTCTTCGAGGTCGTGACCCCCGAGATCAGGCCCGCCGGGAAGATGTCGAGGGGGACGAGCTTCCGGTCGGGCTCGGGGCTCGGGATCCGGGCGCCGTTGAGCGAGGTCTGGGTGTACCGCTCGCCCAGGCCGCGGACCATCACGTAACGGCCGTCCTGCACCGACACCCCGCTCACGCGCTGGACCGCCTGGGCGGCATCACTGTCCGGACTCCGGGCGATCTGCTCCGTGGTGATGGCATTGGTCACGCCCAGCGCGGTGCGCTGCTCGTCGAGCGCCCGGGCCACCGTCCCCCGCTCCGCGGCGGCGGTCACGGTCAGCTCCTCGAGCTCCACGACCTGCGCGGTGAGGGCCACGTCCTGCTCCACCACGCGCCCCTCGGCCACCGCGACCCCGGTCACCACCTTCGGCGTGAAGCCGATCATCCGCACCCGGATGCTCATCGGGCCGGTCGGCACCACATCGATGGAGAAGCGGCCGTTGACGCCCGAGACCGCGCGCGGCGGGGCCGCGAGCCCGACCACCTCGATCACCGCGCCGACGATGGGGCTGCCGGTGGCGCCGTCCAGCACCCGGCCGACGATGCGGCCGGTGCGCGTGGTCGCCGCCCGTGGCGGCACCGGTTCCTGCGCCGCGGCCGGCAGCGCGAGGAGCAGCACGGCCGCAGCCGCGAGCAGTCCGCGGACGGAGAGGTGGCGGAAGCCGGAGATCGTCATCGTCGCAACGGGTCGGGTGACGGCCATCCGGGCCGCCGCGGTGGTCGTGCGCTACCGCACGACAACCTCCCCGGGGACCGACACGGGATGGACACGCAGGGGCAACGGTCTGGTCACGGAGTGGCGAAGCGCGGGGATCCGGTCACGGTCGGATCACGAGGGAGGGAACGGGGAACGGGGAACGGGGAACGGGGAGCGGGGAGCGGGACGGGACGACGGAACGAAGGAACGACGGGAGGTCGGACGAGGCGTTGACGCCTGTGTGTCCTGACTTCCCGTCGTTCCGTCGTTCCGTCTTCCGTCTTTCCGACTTCCCTTCGCTCCCTACCCCCCGAGCAATCCCCTCGCCGCCTCGCGCAACTCGCGCGGGCTGAAGGGGCGGGCGAGCACCGCGAAGGGCGCGGGGGCGACGAGGGCCGCGGAGGCGGACGGGGCACTCTCCCCGGGTCCGGCCAGGCCGAGCGTGGCACGGGGAGCGAGGGCCGGATCCCCGAGCACCGCGAGGAAGCGCACCCCGGACGGGAGCGCCAGCCGGACGTCCGCCACCACCAGGTCGAACCGCTCGCGCCGCACCGCGGCCAGCGCCTCCTCGGCCGAGGCGGCCGTCACCACCCGCGCGCCCTCCGCGGAGAGCACCGCGCTCGCGGTGCGGAGCGTCGAGGGATCGCCGTCGGCCACCAGCACCACCCGGGTCCGCGGCAGCCCGGCCCCGCCGGCCGCGGGGAGGCGGATGGTGAACTGCGCCCCGCCGCCGGGCGCGGCGTCGTAGTCCAGCCGCCCCCCATGGGACTCGACGATCCCGTAGCTGATCGGCAGCCCGAGGCCCGTGCCCTTGCCCGGCGGCTTCGTGGTGAAGAACGGCGTGAAGAGCGCCGTGCGGTGCTCGGCGGGCACGCCCGGCCCGCTGTCGCTCACCCGGAGCCACGCCTCGCCGGCGTCGGCACCGGTCTCGAGCATCACGCGCCGCGGGCCCGCGTGCCCTCCCTCGCGGCTCACCGCCCAGGTCGCGTTGGTGAGGAGATTGAGCACCACCTGCTGCAGCTCGTGCGGGTCGCCGCGGACCTCCACGGCGGATGCCGGGAGCCGCTCCTCGAACACCACGTCGTGGATCCGGAACTCGTAGGCGACCAGCTGGGCGGTGCGGCGGGCGATGTCGTTGAGGTCCACCGGGCCCTTCTCCGGCGTGCCCTTCCGGGCGAAGGTGAGGAGGTTCCGGACGATCCGTCCGGCGCGCTCCGCCTGCTCGTGGATCACGCGGAGGTGCTCGCGGTTGCGATCCGTCGGGGGAGCCTGCTCCAGCAGGAGCTCGGCCAGACCGGCGATGCTCGCGAGCGGGTTGTTGAGCTCGTGCGCCACGCCGGAGACCAGCTGCCCCACCGCGCCCATCTTGTCGGCCTGGATCAGCTGTTCTTCGAGCCGGCGCTGGGCGGTCACGTCCTCGACCAGCACCACCGCGGCGCCGGAGCCGGCGGCCTCGGGCACCGGCGCGGCGTTGAGCCGGAGGAGGCGTCCGAGCCGGTCGGAGCGGGTGACCAGCGGGTCGGCGCGGCGCCCGGCCACCGCGTCCTCCAGGAAGGCGCCGGCCGCGCCGGGGGTGTCGAAGAGGAACCCGGCGAGGGGTCGCCCGACGATCGCCGGCTCACCCAGCCCCACGAGCTGGCCCAGCGCGCGATTCGCGCGGCGCACCCGGCCCGCCGGGTCGAGGAGGGCGACGCCCGCGGTGAGCGCGTCGAAGGTGGACTCCCACGCCTCCTTCCCCTGCCGGATCAGCTCGAAGAAGCGGCTGTTCGCCACCACCACCGCCACCTGCGTCGCCACGGTGGAGAGCAGCCACAGGTCCTCGGGGGTGAACGGGCCGTCTTCCCGGTCCACCACCACGAGCGCGCCCATCATCACCCCGTGCGCCCGGAGCGGGACGACCGCGGCCGACTGCACCGTGATCCCGCCCCCCAGCCGCACCGGCTCCCCGGCGGTCGCGGCGGCGACCTGGAGGTGCTCCTCGCCGATCGCGCGGAGCACGACGGTGTCGTCGGCATCGGGCAGGAGGCGGCCGGCGTGGGCCAGGAGGGTCCCCTCCGCCGCCGCGATGCGGAGGGCGTGGGCGTCCGGCTCGGTGAGCAGGAGCATCGCGCCGCGGGCGCGGAGGAAGCGGGTGGCGTAGCGGACCACCTCGCGGGAGAGCCGGTCGAGCTGGAGCGACGCGGCGAGCGCATACCCCAGCTCGCGGAGGGAGAAGAGCTCGTTGAGCCGGCGGTCCAGCTCGCGCGCTGCGCGATCCCGTTCCGCCTCGGCGGCCGCGCGTGCGGTGCGCTCGCGACGCCACGCCCCCGCGAGGCCGAGGGCGGCGGCGCCAAGCAGCACGGCGCCGGCCACCAGCACCCACGCGACGGGGCCGCTCAGCGGTCGTCGTCCTCCCCGTCGCCACCGATCCGCACGGTGCGCTGCAGCTCCGCGGGGGCGTTCGGCTTGACGCGAATGGACTTGGCCGGCACGCCCACGTTGAGGTGGTAGGGGCGCACGTCCTTGGTGGCGAGCGCGCCGGCGCCCACCATCCCGTTCACCCCCACGTGCACCCCCGCCAGCACCGTGGCGTGGTAGGTGATCCGCACGTCGTCCTCCAGCACTGTCTTCGCGAGCGTGACGTCCGCCTGCTCCACGATGCTGTGGGTGTGGCTGTAGATATTGGCGTAATCGGCCACGCTCACCCGGTTGCCCAGCCGGATGCCCCCCCGGTCGTCGAGCAGCACGTGGCGGTGCACCACCACCCCGTCGCCCACCTCGAGGTTGTAGCCATAGGAGAACTCGACGTGCTGGAAGCACTTGAAGCGCTCGCCGCAGCGCCGGAAGATCCGCGGCGCCAGGAGCCGCCGGAAGCGCACCCCCAGGTCGACGTGCTGGCCGCCGAGCGGCGTGCGGTCGAAGGAATACCAGAGCCAGAGGAGCGGCTTCACCCGGGCGAACTTCACCGGGTCCACGTCGGCGTAGTACTCCGGCTCGAGGGTGACGTGGCGCGGGTCGAGGGCGAGGAGCGCCGCGCGCGAGGCGAGCGGCAGCGCCGGATCCTCCACCAGGGCCGCCCAGTCCGACTCGGCGGGATACCAGAGTCGGAAGAGCGTGTCGCGGCAGAGGGCGTTCCAGTCCGCTCCCGGCTCGCCGAGCCGGGCGTCCAGCTCGGCCAGCCACGCCTCGTAGGCGCCGGCCGCCGGCTCGGGCAGCGTGAGGGTGCGTAGCGGCATCAAGGGCATGTGAAGGCCTCCTGAAGCCGGAGTCTAGACCGCCGGGAGCGGGGAGGCAAACACCGGAGTTGACCGGGGATGGAATCACGAATAAAGTAGTTGGCAATGAGCTGATAGTCGTTTTCATTTGAGAATAAATCTCGTGCCCGAGCACCACACCTCACCACCCACCGCTCCGCCGACTCTGCTCCTCTCTCACCTCCTCGCCATCCTCGCGCTCCAGTCCGCCCCCGGCCCGTTCGTCCGGGAGGTGGCCGCCATGGGGACGACGCTCCGGCTGGAGATCGAGGCGCCCCATGCCGAGGCCGTCCGGGCGTCCGAGGAGGCGCTCGCGGCGATCGAGGCGTGGGAGCCGGTGCTCTCGACCTGGCGGCCCGAAGCGGAGCTGGCGAGCGCCAATCGCGCGCCCGTCGGCGTGTGTGCGCCGATCTCTCCCCGCCTCGCGGAGGCGCTCGGCGAGGCGGGTGAATGGGTCGGGCGTACCGGCGGAGCGTTCGACCCCGGAGTCGGTGCCCTGGTGGATGCGTGGGACCTGCGCGGCGCCGGCCGGCGGCCGGACGCGACTGCGCTCGAGGCCGCGCGCGCCGCCACCGGGTGGCGCCGCTTCGAACTCGGCCCCGGCCCCTGCCTCCGGCGGCTCGCCCCCGGCGCCTGGCTCGACTCGGGCGGCTTCGGCAAGGGACTCGCGCTCCGCGCCGCCCTCGCGGCGCTCCGGGTGCGCGGCCTCGACGCGCTCGTGGACTTCGGCGGGCAGGTCGCGGTGGCCGGTACGCCTCGGGCCATCGTCGTGGCGCACCCCGCCGACCGCCAGCGCCCGGCCGCCACGATCTCGGGCGTCCGTGGGTCCGCCGCCACGTCGTCCCAGTCCGAGCGTCGGGTCGTGGTGGACGGCACCGCGATCGGCCACCTGCTCGACCCCCGCACCGGACATCCCGTGCCGGCGTGGGGCAGCGTGACTGCCGTGGCGGACGACCCGTTCGCGGCCGACGTCCTCTCCACCGCGCTCTTCGTGCTGGGCGCGGACGCCGCGCTGGTGTGGGCCGCCCGGCACCCCGAGGTCGGCGTCCTCGTCCTCGAGGGCGGTGCCCGCCCGCGGGCCCGATGGAGCGCATCCCTCGACGGTCGCGTCGTGCTGCACGACCCCTTCACCCAACCGGGAGTTCACTGACCGTGGCTCGAAAGTTCTCCGCGGCGCTCGCCGCGTTCGCCGTCCTCGCCATCGCCACGCCCGCGGCGGCCCAGCAGGCCGACAGCGCCGAGATCCGGAAGCTCCGGGAGCAGATCGAGGCGATCACCCGCACCATCGAGGAAATGCAGCTCGGCCGCGACGTGGTGGTCGAGGCCGACACGAGCTCCGAGGGCTTCGGTCCCGCCGCCTCCAAGGTCTACCGCGTCCGCCAGGGGGTCTCGATCGGCGGGTACGGCGAGGCGCTGTACCAGAACTTCGCTGCCGAGCAGGAGGATGGCGCCCCCTCGGGCCAGAAGGACGAGCTCGACTACCTCCGCGCGATCGTCTACTTCGGCTACAAGTTCAATGACCGTCTGCTCTTCAACTCCGAGATCGAGTTCGAGCATGCCTCGACCGGCGAGGACGGCGAGGTGTCGGTCGAGTTCGCCTATCTCGACTATCGGCTCTCGCCCGCGCTCGGGTTCCGCGGCGGCCTGCTCCTCGCCCCGATGGGCTTCGTGAACGAGCTCCACGAGCCGCCCATCTTCCTCGGCACCACCCGGCCCGAGACCGAGCGGCAGATCATCCCGTCCACCTGGCGGGAGAACGGCCTCGGCGCCTTCGGCGGCGCGGGCGACTTCACCTATCGCGCCTACCTGATCGCCGGCTTCGACGCCACCGGCTTCTCCGCCGCGGGGCTCCGCGGCGGACGGCAGAGCGGGTCAAAATCGCTGGCGGAGGATTGGGGCGTGGTCGGCCGGGTCGACTGGACCGGCGTGCCCGGCCTCCTGCTCGGTGGCTCGGCCTATTCCGGCAATTCGGGCCAGGGGGCGACGCTCCCGTCCGACCCGACCGTGGTGGTGGATGCGCGGACGACGATTCTCGAGGGCCACGCGGAATACCGCCGGGGCGGGCTCGAGCTCCGGGGGCTCGTGGCGCGGAGCACGCTCGACGACGCGGCGGAGGTGAACGAGCTCAACGGGCTCGTGGGCGCGCAATCGGTGGGCGAGGAGGCGCTCGGCTGGTATCTGCAGGGGGGCTTCGACGTGCTGCGCTTCGCCCGCACGGAGCACCAGCTGATCCCCTACCTCCGCTACGAGCGGCTCGATACCCAGCGCGAGGTGCCCGACGGCTTCACCCGGAACCCGGCCACCGACCGGTCGATCCTCACCCTCGGCGCGATGTGGAAGCCGATCCCGCAGGTGGCGCTCAAGGCCGACTACCAGTGGCAGGCCAACGAGGCGGAGACGGGGGTCAACCAGCTCAGCGTGAACCTTGGATACCTCTTCTAGGGGAACGGGGAACGGGGAGCGGGGAGCGGGGCGCAACCCGCCGTCCCGCCGGCCCGTCATCCTGACCGCCGTCCTGCTCCTGGCCCTCGTGGCCACGCCGGCGGCCGCCCAGGGGCGCCTCACGCAGGACGAGGCGCTCCGGCTCGCCTTCCCCGGGGCCGAGGTGGAGCGGCGGACGGCATTCCTCAGCGCGGCCGAGGTCGAGGCGGTGCGGGACCGGGCCGGCCCCGGCGCGGAGCCGCCACCGGCGGTGGTGACCTACTACGTGGCCCGGAAGGACGGCGCGCCGGTGGGCACGGCGTACTTCGATGCGCATCGGGTGCGCACCCTCTCCGAGGTGCTGATGATCGTGGTGGCGACCGACGGGACGATCCGGCGGGTGGAGGTGCTCCGGTTCGACGAGCCGCCGGACTACCGGCCGCCCGCCGGCTGGCTCGCGCTCCTCACCGGGCAGCCGCTCGATCGGCTCTCGCTCCGGAGCGGCGTGCCGCCGCTCACCGGGGCCACGCTCACCGCGGAGGCGGTGACCCGGGCCGGCCGGCGGGCCCTCGCGCTCCACGCCGTGCTCGGCGCCGAGGGGGGCCGGTGAGCCGGTTCGAGCGCTGGGCGGTCTGGACGACCTCGCTGCTCACCGCGGTGACCGGCCTGGCCTATCTCGGGTTCAAGTACGGCCTCGAGCCGGTCGAGCCGTGGGCGGTCATCAACCATCCGCTCCAGCCGGTGGTGCTCAAGGCCCACATCGTGGTGGCCCCGCTCCTCCTCTTCGCGCTCGGGCTGATCACCACGCGCCACATCTGGCGGCACTGGCGCTCGGGGGCGGCGTGGGGCCGGCGGAGCGGGGTGACCACGGTGCTCGCCACCGCGCCGATGGTGCTCTCGGGCTACCTGATCCAGGTGCTCACGGCGGCGCCGCTGCTTGCGGCGGCGGCCTGGACCCACATCGTGACGGGGGTGGTGTTCAGCGTGGGGTTGGGGCTGCACCAGGTGGTGGTGCGGAAGGGGAACGGGGAGCGGGGAACGGGGAACGGGAAGACCTAGCGGGGTTTCGCCCGGTGGGGGAGGGTGGGGCCCGCTCCCCGCTCCCCGTTCCCCGTTCCCCGTTCCCCGACTACCGCTCCCCGCCCGCCGTCGTGTCCGCCGCCTGCGCCCGGCGCACCGCCCGTCCCCGCTCGCGGGAGAGGAGCTGGATGCGGCTCTCCCACGCCGCGGACTGCTGGGTGCCGTAGGTCAGGGTGAACGGCTCGATCACCGGCACGACCTCGTCGAACACGTAGATCGCGCGGGCCTGGCCGCGGACGCCGAGTTCCCGGTTGGAGAACCCGGGGCCGATCGGCACCATCCCCAGCGGGAAGACGGCATGTCCGCGGACCTGCAGCGACACCAGCTGGGGGTCGAACCGCGCGCGCGCCACCCGCCCGTAGAAGGTCACCAGCGCGAGGCCGGGCGCGCTCAGGCCGCGGCTGCTCCCGATCGAGTCGATGGCGGCCTGGTTCTGGCGCACCAGGGCGGACAGCGCCTGGTAGGCGTCGGGCGCGAGGAGCCGGATCACCCGCTCGTCGAGCGGGAGGAAGCGGAGCTCGACCTCCTCGTCCCGGAGGAGCACGGAGACGTCGTTCTGGGAGAGGGTCCCGAACCCGATCGGCGGCAACGCGGCGTCCTGGTCGCCGGCGGCGGGGTCGGTCGGCGTCTGGGCCCGGGTCGAGGGCGCGCAGGCGGCCAGGGCCACGAAGACGAGCAGGGGGAGGGTGCGCTTCATGGCGTCGGTCCTCCGCCGGCGACGGCGGCGAGAATGGACGCCCCGAGATCGGCGATCCCGAGGCCGGTGGTGCTGCTGGTGACGAGCGGGGGCTCGGCTCCCGCACCGAGGGCCCGGCCGAGTTCCCGGGCGCGCTTCGTCCGGGCCCCGTGGGCGAGCTTGTCGCCCTTGGTGAGCACCGGCAGCGTGGGCACCCCGGTGGCGGCCAGGAGCGCGCCGAACTCGGCGTCGTCGGCGCTCGGCTCGTGCCGGATGTCGAGCAGCCACACCACGCCGGCGAGCGACTCGCGCTCGCGCAGGTAGCGCTCCAGCAGGCGCCGGTAGGCCGCGCGCTCCGGCTTGCTCGCCTTGGCGAAGCCGTACCCCGGCAGGTCCACCAGGTAGAACGCCGGGAGCCGGTAGACGTTGAGCAGCGTGGTCTTGCCCGGCGTCTGGCTCACCCGGGCCAGCGCCTTCCGGCCGAGCACGCGGTTGATCAGGCTCGACTTGCCGACGTTGGAGCGGCCGACGAAGGCGACCTCGGGCAGGGCGGGGTCGAGGCGGACGAGCGGGTCGGGGAAGCTCCCGGCGAACTCCGCCGGGAGGGCGGCGAGCGGGGAGGGTGCGGTCAGGCTTCGCGCTTGGTGCGGGCCCGCTCGGTGACCACGAGGGGCGGCCGCCCCTCGGTCACGCTCTCCTTGGTGATCACGACCTCGCGCACGTCCTCGCGGTCGGGCAGCTCGAACATCAGGTCGGTCATGATGGTCTCGAGGATCGCGCGGAGCCCGCGGGCGCCGGTGCCGCGGGAGATGGCGTGGTGCGCCACGGCGCGCAGCGCCTCCGGGTCGAACGTGAGCCCCACGTCCTCCAGCTCGAACAGCCGCTCGTACTGCTTGGTGAGCGCGTTCTTGGGCTCGGTGAGGATCCGGACCAGCGCCTCCTCGTCCAGCGCCCCGAGGGAGACCATCACCGGGAGGCGCCCGACCAGCTCCGGGATGAGGCCGAAGCGGAGCAGGTCCTCCGGCTCCACGTCGGCGTAGGCGCCGTCGCCGCGGGGCGGGCCGGTGCGCGGCTTCTTCTCCTCCTGCCCGAAGCCGATCCGCTGCCGGCCCTGCCGCGCCTCGATGATCTTCTCGAGGCCGTCGAAGGCGCCGCCGCAGATGAACAGGATGTCCCGGGTGTTGATCTGGATGTACTCCTGCTGGGGGTGCTTCCGGCCGCCCTGCGGCGGCACGGAGGCGATGGTCCCCTCCAGGATCTTGAGCAGCGCCTGCTGGACCCCCTCGCCGGACACGTCGCGCGTGATACTCGGGTTCTCCGACTTGCGGGCGATCTTGTCGATCTCGTCGATGTAGACGATGCCGCGCTCGCACTCGCCGACGTTGAAGTCGCCGGCCTGGAGCAGGCGGACCAGGATGTTCTCCACGTCCTCGCCCACGTACCCCGCCTCGGTGAGCGTGGTGGCGTCGGCGATGGTGAACGGGACGTCGAGGATCCGGGCGAGCGTCTGGGCCAGCAGCGTCTTGCCGACACCGGTGGGACCGAGAAGGAGGATGTTCGACTTCTCCAGCTCGACGTCGGCGTCGCGCGGGCCCGAGTTGACCCGCTTGAAGTGGTTGTACACCGCCACGGCCAGGGTGCGCTTGGCGCGCTCCTGCCCGATCACGTACTGGTCGAGGACCGCCTTGATCTCGCTGGGGGAGGGGACCCGGGTGATGCTCTCCGAGACCTCGCGCTCCTCGTCCTCCGCCAGGATCTCGTTGCAGAGCGTGATGCACTCGTTGCAGATGTACACCGACGGGCCGGAGATGAACTTCCGGACCGAATCCTTGCTCTTGCCGCAGAAGCTGCAGCGGAGGTGCTTGTCGGTGGACATCGCGCCGCCTGGTCGGGGGTACCGCGGTCAGGTCAATAGTGCCGTCCGGGGACCGGCGGCGTCAAGGAGGACGGCTCGGGAGCTCGGCGGCTCGGGGCACTGTCGACACAGCCCGTCGCCGAGCTGCCGGACCGCTACTCGTCCTTCTTCCGGGGCTCGTAGATCTGGTCGATCAGCCCGTAGTCCCGGGCCTCCTCGGCGCTCATGAACCGGTCCCGGTCCATGTCCCGCTCGATCCGCTCGAGCGGCTGGCCGGTGTGCTTCGCGTACAGCTCGTTCATCTTGCCCCGGAGGTAGAGGATCTCCCGGGCCTGGATCTCGATGTCGGCCGCGGTGCCCTGCGCTCCGCCCGAGGGCTGGTGGATCATGATCCGCGAATGGGGCAGTGCGGCGCGCTTGCCCTTCGCGCCGGCGGCGAGCAGGAACGAGCCCATCGAGGCGGCCATCCCCATGCAGATCGTGTTCACCGGAGCGCGGAGGTGCTGCATCGTGTCGTAGATCGCCATCCCGCTCGACACGATCCCGCCCGGCGAGTTGATGTACATGTAGACGTCCTTCTCCGGGTTGTCGGCGTCCAGGAAAAGGAGCTGCGCGATGATGATGTTCGCGACGTCGTCGTTGATCCCCGCCCCGAGGAACACGATCCGGTCCATCAGGAGGCGGGAGAAGATGTCGTACGTGCGCTCGCCGCGGCTCGAGCGCTCGATGATGTACGGCGGGTAGATCGTGGACATGGCGTCGGGAAGCGTCACGCGGAAGCCTCTTGCACGGTGGACTGGCCCAGGAGCCAGGTGAAGACCTTGTCCTCGGTGACGGCGCGCTCCAGCTCGCGGAGCCGGCCGCTCTTCTGCAGGCTGGCGTAGACCTCGCCCGCCGGGCGCTTCGACGACTCGGCGATCCGCTGGATCCGCTCGTCGATCTCCGCCTCGGTGGCGGCGAGGCCCTGGGCCTCGGTGACCGCGTCGAGCAGGAGGTCGCGGCGCACCTGCGCCTCCGCCATCGGGTGGAACTCGCGCTCGAACTCCTCCAGCCGCTCCTGCGGAATCTCCCAGGCGTGGGCGTAGGCGTGGAGCACGCGGTGCACCAGCCCGTGCGGGGCCGGCACCTGGTTGGCCTCGACCAGCTGCTGGACCAGCTGGTCGCGCACCCGGGCGTCGGCCTCGCGGCCCGCCTCGCGCTCGAGGTCGGCGCGCACCGCGGTGCGGAGCGCCTCCAGCCCGTCGAAGTCGCCCACCTCGGCCGCGAAGGCGTCGTCCAGTGCCGGGAGCTCCTGCCGCTTCACCTCGTGGAGCACGATGCGGAGCCGCCGGGCCTTGCCCCGGCGGGCCTCGTCGGGGTGGTCGTCGGGGAAGCGCACCTCGGGCTCGCCGGTCTCGCCGGGGCGGAGCTGCATCACCGCCTCCTCGAGCGCCGGGATGGCGCGGCCCTCGCCCAGCACGAAGACGTGCGGCTGGGGCTTCGCCTCCGCCTCGTCGAGCGCGGTCACGTCGATCCGGACCATCTGCCCCGGCGCCGGCTGCTCGCCCTCGACCGGGAGCCAGGCGGCCTTCTGCTCCCGCACCCGGTCGATCTGCTCCTGCACCATCTGGTCGGTGACGGCGGGGGAGGGACGGGTGAGGGTGAAGCCGCCGGTGCGCCCGAGCGTGATGGCCGGCTTCACCTCCACCAGCATCTCGAACTCGAGCGGCGCGCCGGGCTCGAACTTGAGGTTCCGGATGCTCGGGTCGGCGATCGGCTGGATCGCCTCCCGCTCGCGCGCCGCGTCCCAGCTCTCCCGGATCAGCTCCTCCAGCACGGCCTGGCGGATGGCGTCGTGGTAGCGCTTGCGGACCACGGCCACGGGGGCCTTGCCGGCGCGGAAGCCGGGGAGGCGGACCCGGGACTGGTAGTACTTGACCGCCTTGGACTCGGCGGCCTCGACCCGGTCGAGGGGCACGGTCACCTGCAGGGACCGGCTCCCCGCGTCGGTCGCGGTGGTCTGGATGGCGATGTCGGACATAGACCTGAAATCTAGCCCGGGACGGGGGGTGGGGGCAGGGTGGCGGGGGCGACGGGGCGACGGGGCGACGGAGCGACGGAGCGGGTACTCGGTGCAAGATAAGCGGCGGGGCCCCGCACCTCCAGCGTGGGGGGCCCCGTGGATCGTATGGTTGTAGCAGGTACTGCTACCTGCCTAGTTCGACCGGTAGACCACCTTCCCGCCCACGATGGTCGCGCGCACCTGCGCTT
>DATIBS010000046.1:0-5137 GCA_035457305.1 Gemmatimonadales bacterium | reverse complement strand
CAAGCAGGCGCTGGCGCGCTACAACGAGCACCTGCAGGGCGCCCAGACGCTGCACGAGACCTGGCTCAAGCACCGGGCCGAGACCGAGCAGCTCAAGGGCCAGCTCCGCCACCTCAACGACAAGATCGAGGAGGCGAAGCGGAAGAAGAACATCCTGATCGCGCGGGCCAAGCGCGCCGAGGCGCAGCAGCGGATCCAGGAGACGATGTCGGGGCTCAACGACAAGAGCGCCTTCGAGTCGTTCGAGCGGATGAGCGAGAAGATCGAGGCCACGGAGCGGAAGGCGCTCGCGGCGGCCGAGCTGCAGGAGGAGTTCGCCGGCGACCGCCTGGTGCAGCAGTTCGAGGTGCTGGAGTACCACGGGAGCGCCGACCAGCAGCTGCTCGAGCTCAAGCGGAAGATGGGGTTGCTGGGCGCCGGCAGTGGCGGGGAGGCGAAGCAGCTCGGCGCCGGAGGCGACGTGCACGAGGCCGAGATCGAGGACGACGGCCCGACGAAGTAGGGGGAGCGGGGAGCAGGGAGCGGGGAGCGGGGGCCGCCGACGGGCCCCCGCTCCCTTCTGTGTATATTCCCCGCCCGACAGTCACTGCTCCCTGCTCCCCGCTCCCCGCTCCCCGTCACGTGACCCCTCCCCGCTACCTCATCCTGGCCGACGGCGACTTCGGCCCGATGACCTCGAAGACCGCGAATTCCGTCATCCGCTTCCTTCCCGGGCAGGTGGTGGGCGTGCTCGACCGCGAGCAGGCCGGGCGGACCGCCGCCGACGTGCTCGGCTTCGGGGGGGACATCCCGGTGGTGGGCTCGATGGCGGAGGGGCTGCGCCGGAGCCCCACGGCGGTGCTCATCGGCATCGCCCCGCAGGGCGGGCGGCTCCCGGCCGACTGGCACGCGTGGCTGCTGGAGGCGGTGGACGCGGGGTGCGAGCTCTGGAGCGGGCTGCACACCTTCCTGGCCGACGATCCGGAGCTGGCGGCCCGGGCGCGGGCCCGCGGCGTCCGCATCCTCGACCTCCGGCGGCCCCCGGCCGACCTCCCGATCGCCAGCGGCCTCGCCCGGGCGGTCGAGCCCTACGTGGTGCTCACGGTCGGCACCGACTGCAATGTCGGGAAGATGACGGCCCAGCTCCGGCTGGTGCGGGGCCTGCGCGAACGCGGGCTCCGCACCCGGTTCGTCGCCACCGGCCAGACCGGGATGATGATCGAGGGATGGGGCATCGCCGTGGACGCGGTCGTCGCCGACTTCATCGCCGGCGCCGCGGAACGCCTCGTGCTCGAGGGGGCCAAGGACGCCGACGTGGTGCTGGTGGAAGGGCAGGGGAGCATCAACCACCCCGGGTACTCGGGCGTGACCCTCGGCCTGCTGCATGGGAGCTGTCCCGACGGGCTCATCCTCTGTCACCAGGCGAGCCGCGAGTACCTCGGGGACTACCGGCGGACCAGCGAGTTCCGGATCCCGCCGCTCGCGCAGTACGTGCGGTGGTACGAGGAGCTGGCCGGCGCGGTCCACCCGACGCGGGTGATCGGGGTGTCGATGAACACCTACGACCTCGCGGACGCGGCGGCGCGGGACGCCTGCGCCCGCGCGGCCGACGCCACCGGGCTCCCGTGCACCGACCCGGTCCGGTTCGACCCGGCGCCGCTGCTCGACGCGGTGGCGGGCGGGCGCGCGGCGTACCTCGGTGCCCAGGGCTCCTGAGGGAATCACCGCAGAGGCGCAGAGGGCCGCCGGGTCGAAATGACCGGGCAACCCGCAGGCACAACGCCGACGCACAACGAGAGGGACCGCGGGGTGACCCCCACGGTCCCTCTCTGCGTCCTCTGCGCCTCTGCGGTGGATCCTCCGCCGTCCTCCGCGCGGAAGGCTAGAACGGCTTGAACCCCGGCGACCCGAAGCGCTCCATCTGGAAGTGGTCCCAGAGCGGGTAGCCGTACGCGATCAGCACCAGCACCACCGCGATCACGAACCAGAAGCCCAGCCGGTCCCACAGTCCGGCCTTGTACCCGCCCGCCGGTTCCCCGAGGGGCTCCGCCCAGGCGATCGGCGGCTGCGGCTCCTTCTGCCCCATCAGGAGCGTCACCAGCATGACCTGGACGAACAGCGCCGCGCTCACGAACAGCACGATGCCGCCGATGGCCGTGAGGCTCGTGATGGCCTCCCAGGCCTGCGCCTGCGCGGCCCCCGCGTAGTCGGTGCTGAAGATCCGCCGCGGCATGCCCATGAGGCCGGTGAAATGGTTGGGCAGCGCGAAGAGCAGCATGCCCAGGAACCAGAGGTAGGGCTGGATCCTCGCCAGCGGCACCAGCTCGAGGCGCCGGCCGGACAGCCGCGGCACGAAGTAGTACGCCCCGCCCATGAACGTGAGCGCGACCGCGCTCCCCACGGTGAGGTGGAAGTGCCCGTGGATCCAGGCGGTGTTGTGCACCACCGAATTGAGCATGTACGCGGCGTTGATCGCGCCGCCGAACCCGCCCACCAGGAAGAGCAGCATGGCGAGCAGGCTGGCCGCCACGAACGGGTTGCCCCACGGCAGCCGTCGGATCCAGCCGAAGAGCCCCTGGCCGCCGCGCAGCCGCCCCGCCACCTCGATCGAGGCGCACACCGTGAAGGCCGTCACGAGGCTGGGGAACGAGATGATCATCGTGAAGAAGGTGTGCAGCAGCTTCCAGTTCGCCGAGATGCCGGGGTCCTGGAACTGGTGGTGGAAGCCCACCGGGGTGGAGAAGATCAGGAACAGCACGAACACCATCCGCCCGAGTGGCTCGGAGAAGAGCTTCCCGCCCGCCTCCTTCGGCAGGAGGGTGTACCAGAGCACGTAGGCCGGGAGCACCCAGAAGTACACCAGCGGGTGCCCGAAGAACCAGAACAGCATGCGGGCCAGCAGGGGATCCACCGTCTTCACCAGCCCGAGCGACCACGGAATGAGCAGGAAGAGCATCTCCGCGGCCACGCCCAGCGTGCAGAAGGCCCAGAGGATGGCGTTCGCGGCCGTGCCGTGCATCGCCAGGCTGACGGGCCGGTCCGCCCGCGCCTTCCGCGCCGCCCGCCACGAGAGCACCATCTCCAGCACCCAGAGCCACGACCCGACCACGACCAGCGTGAGGCCGATGTAGAACGCCGGGTGGGCCTGCAGCGGGGGGTAGAAGGTGTACAGGACGCTGGCCTTGAACGTGAGGATCGCCCACGCCGCCAGCACGACCCCGGTGGTGGCGAGGCCGAACGCCGCCCAGCCGACCCTCGGGAGCTGGAGCTTCCCGTTCTCCTTGTCGGCCGTCACGTAGCCCAGCGCCATGATGAAGAACGTCGTGAACACGAGCGCCATCAGCACGCCGTGCGCCGTCACCGACATGTAGTACATGCGGGACGACCGGAACGGCAGCTCCAGGTTGGCCCGGCTGATGGCCTGCATCACCGCCATCGCCGCGGCCACCCCGAAGGCCAGCACGGCCACCCAGATGTTCGCCAGCGCCAGCCGGTCAGTGGGCCGCATGGTCGCCTCCCTCCGCCGGCGCCGGCGCCGCCATCCCCGGCCCGGTCCACTCCGCCGCCGGCACCACGGTCAGGCGCCCCGCCATCGCGTGGTGCCCGAGGCCGCAGTACTCGTTGCAGGCGATGAGGTACTCGCCCGGCGCGAATTGCGTGGTGAGCTGGCTGACGTATCCCGGGATCACCATCGTCTGCCCGTTGGTCCGGACGATCTGGTAGCCGTGGGTCACGTCGGTCGAGGTCAGGTGGAAGGTGACCGGGGTCTCCGCCGGCACCGTCACGTGGTCGGGGAGCCAGACGAACATCATCCCCACCACCGTCACGTGCACCCCGCCCTGGTCGTCCTGCCAGACGCCGCGGCGGGCGAAGCGCGGGTCGCTCAACGCCCGGGCCGGGTTGATCGTCTCCACGTGGCTCGGGGGCTGGAACTGCTTCCCGACCGCGCTCACCGCCGTGCTGCCGAAGAAGAGGGCGAGCATCCCGCCGGTGCCGTACATCCAGATCTTCTCGTACAGGTCCACGTTCATGGGGTCACCGGCTGGCGCGCCATGTAGATGAGCAGGTAGACCGCGAACCAGAGCACGACGAAGGCGATGGCGTACGCCCCCACGAAGGCGAACGTGCCGATCGGGTGCCTGGGCAGCCCAGGCGGCATCTCGGACATGCGGATCCCTCCCCCGGTGATGTGGTCGGACGATGTGCTGCGGTGATCGGGCGATGCGGCGCCCGGCGGCCTCAGCGGGCCGCGCGGAGCGCGTTGAGAATCACGGCCAGGTCGATCGCCTCCTGCGCCAGCGCGCCGGCGATGGGCGGGAGGTACCCCAGCGCGGCCAGGACCATCCCGGCCGCCGAGAGCCCCAGGCCGGCCACGATGCTCTGCCGCGCGATCCGCACGGCGTCGCGGCCGATGGCCATCGCCTCGGGGATCCGGGTCAGGTCGTCGGCCAGCAGCACCACGTCGGCGGCCTCCGCCGCGATGCCGCCGGACCCGTGCCCCCCGAGCGCCAGGCCGACGGCCGCCGCCGAGAGGGCCGGGGCGTCGTTGGTGCCGTCCCCCACCATGAGGACACGCCGGCCCGCAGCCGTCAAGTCCCGGACCCGCGCCGCCTTGTCCTGCGGGAGCAGGTCGCCTTCCACCCGGGTGATCCCCGCCTCCGCGGCGAGGGCGGCCGCGTTCGCGGTGTGGTCGCCCGAGAGCAGGTGGATCTCGCGGATGCCCAGGCGGCCCAGCCGATCAAGCACCGGGCGAAGCTCGGGGCGCGGATGGTCGGCGAAGACCAGGAGCGCCGCCGCCTCCCCGTCCACCGCCACGTCCGCGGCGAGGCCGGGCGTGCCGTCGTGCAGCGCCGCGAGGCCCCGCGCCGCGCCGGGCATCGCCGCCCGGACGAAGCCCGGCGACCCCACGGCGACCCGCCGGCCCTCCACCCGCCCCCGCACGCCCTGACCCGCTGCCTCGACCACCTCGTCCGGCAGCGGGGCGGTGAGCCCGCGCGCCCGCGCGGCCCCGATCACCGACCGCGCGAGCGGATGCCCCGAACCCTCCTCGACGGCTGCCGCCAGCCGGAGCGCCGCGTCCGCGGCCCACCCCGGCGCCGGCCGGACCTCCGCCACCTCCGGGCGCCCGACCGTCAGCGTGCCCGTCTTGTCGAAGACC
>DATIBS010000045.1:0-7806 GCA_035457305.1 Gemmatimonadales bacterium | reverse complement strand
TGGAGGTCGGAGGCGCCGCGGTCCACCGCGACCTTGATGATCTTCTCCATCGCCCCGAGCTGGGGCCGGCTGCTGCTCATCGGATGCCCTCCGGGGGCAGGAAGCCCATCAGGTCCCGCACTTCGCGGAGCGTCTCGCGCGCCAGCACGCGCGCCCGCGCCGCGCCGTCCCGCAGGATCGCCTCCACCCGGTCGGGCTCGGCGGCCAGCGCGGCCGCCCGCTCCCGCATCGGCGCGAACTCGGCGGCGATGTTGTCGGCCAGCACCCGCTTGCAGTCGAGGCAGCCCCACTCCGCGCCCCGGCACTTCCGGGCCACCATCTCGACGGTGTCGGGCGGGGAGAAGGACTGGTGCAGGTGGTAGATGTTGCAGATCTCCGGCGTCCCGGGGTCCTTCCGCGTGACCCGCGCCGGGTCGGTGACGGCGGGCCGGATGCGCTGCCAGATCACTTCCGGCTCGTCGAGGATGCCGATGGTGTTCCCCCGGCTCTTCGACATCTTCCCCTGGCCGTCGAGCCCCATCACCCGCTTCACCGGCGCCAGGAGCGGCTGGGGCTCGGGGAACGGGGCGCGGCCGAAGGCGGTGGTGAAGCGCCGCACGACCTCGCGCGCCAGCTCGAGGTGCTGGAGCTGGTCCTCTCCCACCGGCACCAGGTCCGCCCGGTAGAGCAGGATGTCGGCCGCCATCAGGATGGGATAGTTGAGCAGCGCGGCGGGGATGCTCTCCAGCCCCCCGCTCTTATCTTTGTACTGCGTCATGCGCTCCAGCTCGCCCACCGGGGTGACCGCGTTCAGGAGCCACATCAGCTCCGAATGCTCCGGCACGTGCGACTGGACGAAGAGCGTGGCGCGGCCGGGGTCGATGCCGGCGGCGAGCAGGCTCACCGCCATCTCGCGTGTGAGGCGCGCGTGCTCCGCGGGCGTGTACTGGGCCCCGGTGAGCGCGTGCAGGTCCACGATGCAGATCAGGCACTCGTGGCGGGCCTGGAGATCCACCCAGTTCCGGACCGCGCCGAGCCAGTTGCCGATGTGCAGTTCGCCCGAGGGCTGGATGCCGGAAAAGATGCGCGCCATCTGCCCAACCTAACGCCGCCTCAGCCAACGCCGCAAGATGCTATCCAGCAACGACTTACTGCGACTCGCGGAACTGGCCGCCCGGGAGGCCGCCGAGTACCTGCGGGCCGCGCCCCGCCCGGCGGCGGACCGCTGGGAGGCCAAGGGGCTGAACGACTTCGTCACCGCAGTGGATCGGGGCGCGGAGGAACTCATCGCACGCCGCCTCCTCGCGGCGGCGCCGGCCGGGGTGATCGTGGGGGAGGAACTCACGCCCGGCGCCGCGGTCCCGGCCGGCCTCGCCTGGATCGTGGACCCGCTCGACGGCACCACCAACTATCTCCACGACTATCCCTGGTACGCCGTCTCCATCGCCGCGGCGGTGGACGGCCGACTGGAGGCGGGAGTGGTGCTCGACGTGCCCCGGGGGCTGTGTTATGCCGCCGCCCGGGGGCACGGCGCCTGGCTCGGCGACCGCCGCCTGGCCGTCTCGGCGGTGGCATCCCCGGGACACGCCCTCATCGGCACCGGCTTCCCGTTCAAGCACCCGCGGCACCTCGAGACCTGGACCCGGCAGTTCGACGTGATCGCACGGGCCACGAGTGGCATCCGCCGGGCAGGCTCGGCGGCGCTCGACCTGGCCGATGTGGCGGCGGGACGGTTCGACGGCTTCTGGGAGCTGCAGCTCGCGCCGTGGGACTATGCGGCGGGGCAGTTGCTGGTGGCGGAGGCGGGCGGCGTGGTGACCGACACGGCGGGTGCGGACCCGGCGTTCGGGCATGCGGGGATCGTGGCGGGGAACCCGGCCGTCCACGAGTGGTTGCTGGGGGTGGTGGGGAGACGGTGAGCGGTGAGCGGTGAGCGGGACTGACCCGCAACCCGCCGTCCCGCCGTCCTGCCGTCTAGCGGTACTTCCAGTTCCTCTCCTTCCCCTCAGCCAGCCACTCGAGCGTGGTCGCGAGCCGGCGCGCGCGGGTCGGCGTGGTCTTCGCCTCGGTGATCCACTCGAGGTACTCTCGCCGGTGACTGGGGCTGAACTTCTCCCAGGTGGCGCGGGCCCTCGCATTCCCCCGGAGCGCCTTCGCGAGATCCTCCGGGACGGGGATCGGCTTCCGCGGGCTGCGGTGCTTGAGCGGCCGCTTCACCCCCTGCTCGTTGAGGCGCACCGCGGTCTTCACCCAGCGCACCAGCTCCCGCTTCGGCGGGAGGTCCCGCAGCGACGTGATCCGCCCGAAGTCGCCCATCGCCTCGCCGGCCCTCCCCGCGACGTCCTTCGCCCCCATTGCCTCCGCGACCAGCGCCCCCTTGCCGAAGCTGAACGCGCAGTGGGCCTTGAAGGCGGCCATGCCGGCCAGGATGCCGTGGTGCGTGAAGTGGGGCATCCCCCACTTGATGGTCTCCTCGACCTCGGGGCAGGCCTCGTGCACCGCCGCGCGGAGGTGGGAGAGGATCGGCCGGGCGAACTCGGCCGACTTCGCGATGTAGGCGTCGATGCGGGGGTCGGTGGGGGGCATGGCGGGGAGCGGGGAGCAGGGAGCGGGGAACGGGGAACGGTGGCGGGCGGTGCCGGCGTGTCCCCTACCCTTCGGTCGTCAGCACCCGGGGCCCCTCCTTCGTGAGGGCCACGGTGTGCTCGAAATGGGCGGAGAGGGAGCCGTCGGCGGTGACCACCGTCCACTTGTCGGGCAGGGTGCGGATGGCGGGGTCGCCGGCGGTGATCATCGGTTCGATCGCGAGGGTCATCCCCTCGAGGAGCCGGGGGCCGCGCCGCGGCGCGCCGTAGTTGGGGACCTGCGGATCCTCGTGGAACCGGGTCCCGATGCCATGGCCGACCAGCTCGCGCACCACGCCGAACCCGGCCGACTCCGCCACCTGCTGCACCGCGTGCCCGATGTCGCCGATGTGGCCGCCCACCTTCGCCGCGCCGATCCCGGCCCGGAGCGCCTCCCGGGTGACGGCGAGCAGGCGATCCGCCTCGGGGGTGACCTCGCCCACGGGAATGGTGGTGGCGGAGTCGGCATGGAGGCCGCCGACGCAGACGCCGACGTCCACGCTCACGAGATTGCCCTCGCGGAGCACCCGCTTCGGGCTGGGAATGCCGTGGACGATCTCCTCGTTGAGGGAGGCGCAGATGCTCTTGGGGAAGTCGTAGAGCCCCTTGAAGCTCGGGGTGGCGCCCTCGTGGCTCCGGATGAACTCCTCCGCGAGGGTGTCGAGGTCCTCGGTGGTGAGCCCCGGCCGGACCCGCTCGTGCATCAGCCGGAGCACGCCGGCCACGATGCGCCCGGCGCGGGCCATCGTGTCGATCTCGCGGGGGGACTTGAGCGTGACCACGTCAGCGCCCCAGCGCGGTGCGGACCCGGCCGGCCACCTCCTCGACCGTGCCGACCGCCGGGATGCGGGTCACCCCGGCGCGCGCCTCGTACCAGGCCAGCACCGGCGCGGTGGACTCGCGGTAGGCGGCGAGCCGCCGCTCGACCGCCGCGGGGTCGTCGTCGGGGCGCCCCTCGATGCCGCGGCGCCGGGCCAGCCGGCCGAGGATCTCGGCGTCGGCCACCTCGAAGAAGAGCACCCGGTCCATGCGGCGGCCCCGCTCGGCGAGGAGGCGCTCGACGCCCTCCGCCTGGGGGATGGTGCGCACCACGCCGTCGAAGAGCACGCCCTGGGCGGCCTCGGGCTTGCCCAGCTCGTCCCGCACGATGCCGAGGATGATCTCGTCGCTCACCAGCTCGCCCGCCTCCATGACCGCCTTCGCCCGGAGGCCGAGCGGGGTGCCCCGGCTCACCGCATCGCGGAGCAGGTCGCCGGTGGCGAACTTGGGCAGCCCGAGCCGGGCGGCGAGCAGCGCGCCCTGGGTGCCCTTGCCCGCCCCCGGCGGGCCCAGCAGGAGGATGTCCACGATTCGAAGCCTTTCCCTGAAGGGGGAACGGGGAACGGGGAACGGGGAACGGGTCGTCGCCCGGGCCCCCGTTCCCCGCTCCCCGTTCCCCGCTCCCCGCCTACATGTACCGCTGTTGCCGGCCCCGGAACTTGATCCGGCCCATCTTCATGAACCCGTCGTACTTCCGCAGGGTCTGGTGCTGCTGCACCTGGGCCCAGGTATCGAGCAGCACGCCCACCACGATCAGGACCGACGTGCCGCCGAACTGGAGCTGGAACCCGATCCGCTGGGAGAGCACGATCGGCACGATCGCGATCACCGCCAGGAAGAGCGACCCGGGGAGCGTCACGCGGCCCACCACCTGGTCGATGTAGTCGGCCGTGGCCGCGCCCGGCTTCACGCCCGGGATGAACCCGCCCTGCTTCTTCAGGTTCTCGGCGATGTCCACCGGGTTGAAGATCAGGGAGGTGTAGAAGTAGGTGAACACCACGATGAGCAGGGTGAACACCACCAGGTAGGGCCAGTCGCCCGGGGTGAAGACATTGGCCAGCTCCCGGAGCATCGGGCTCTGGGTGAGGCTCGCCATCGTGCTCGGCACGATGATCACCGTCTGGGCGAAGATGATCGGCATCACGTTCGCCATCAGCAGGCGGATCGGGATGAACGTCTTCTGGCCCTCGCGAATGCGGCCGCGGCCCATCACCTTGCGCGGGATCTGGATCGGGATCCGCCGGCTGGCCAGCGTCACCAGCGTGACCGCCGCGATCACCCCCACCAGGATGACCAGGAAGACCGCCGCGCCGAGCGGCTGGATCACGCCGTCCTTGACGAACGCGACCAGCTGGAGCGTGCCCGGCCAGAGCCGCTCGAGGATCGAGAAGGTGATGAGCAGGCTCATCCCGTTCCCGATGCCGCGCTCGGTGATCTGCTCCCCCAGCCACATCACGAAGATCGCCCCCGCCGTGAGGGTGACCATCATCAGGAGCCGGCTCCCGAAGCCGGGGTTCGCGATCGCGCCGGGAATGGACTCGGTGAAGAGCGCGAAGGTGTACGCCTGCGCGACGGCGATGCCGACCGCGGCGTAGCGGGTCCACTGGGTGAGCTTCTTCCGGCCCTCCTCCTCCTTCTGCATCTTGCTGACGAGGGGCACGACGCCCCCCGCCATCTGGAAGATGATGGAGGCGGAGATGTAGGGCATGATCCCGAGCGCGAAGACCGTCGCGCGGGAGAGCCCGCCGCCCAGCATGTCGTAGAGGCCGAAGAACCCCGCCGCGGCGGAGTTCCGGATGAAGTCGGCCAGGGCCGGGACGTTGACGCCGGGGGCGGCGATGTGGGCGCCCACCCGGTAGATCAGGAGCGCGAGCGCGGTGAACAGCAGCTTGCGCTTGAGCTCCGGGTCGAGCGAGAACCCTTGGACGCGGGGCGCGGTCACCTCAGGCCTCGACCGTGCCGCCCGCCGCCTCGAGCTTGGTCCGCGCCGAGGCGCTGAGCGCCACGCCGCGCACCCGGAAGGCGCGCGCCGGCTCGCCGGTGCCGAGGAGCTTGACCGGGCGGCCGGCGTGGCCGATCAGCCCGGCGGCGTGGAGCGACTCCGGGGTCACCTCGTCGCCCGTCAGGCGGCCGAGCTGACCCAGGTTCACCGGCTGCGCCGGCTCGCGGAACGGGTTGGTGAACCCGCGCTTGGGGAGGCGCCGGTACATCGGCATCTGGCCGCCCTCGAAGCCGGGATTGGTGCTCCCGCCGGCGCGCGCCTTGCTGCCCTTGTGGCCCTTGCCGGCGGTCTTGCCCAGGCCGGAGCCGGGACCGCGGCCGACCCGCTTGCGGGCCTGGGTGGCGCCGGGGGCGGGGGCGAGGTTCGAGAGCGTGACCCGCTCCTCGGTGGACTTCGGCATCGGCTACTTCTCCTTGACGGGCGTCACCTCGACGAGGTGGCGCACCTTGACCAGCATCCCCTGGATGTCCGGGGTGTTCTTGAGCCGCACCACCGCCTGGTGGTGCCGGAGCCCGAGCGCCCGGAGCGTCCGCCGCATCGTGTCGGCGTGGCCGATGCCCGAGCGGACCTGCTTCACCTCGAGCGTCTGGGCCGGGTTGACGGGCGGGAGGACGGCCGCGTGGTACGCGGGCCCCTGGCGCCCGACGACGGGATTCCGCGCCATCGTCAGCCCTCCTGGCGCGGCGTGTAGGCCAGCGCCTCGGCCTCGATGCCGCGCTCGCGCGCCACCTGGCGCACCGAGACCAGGCCCTTCAGGCCGGCCATCGTGGCCCGCACGGCGTTGTGCGGGTTGGTGGATCCGAGGCTCTTGGTGAGGATGTCGGACACGCCGGCGCACTCGAGCACCGCGCGCACCGCGCCGCCGGCGATGATGCCGGTGCCGGTGGCGGCGGGCTTGAGCAGCACCCGTCCCGCGCCGTGGTGGCCGATGACCTCGTGCGGGATGGTCGCCCCGGTGCGGGGCACCTCGATCATCCCCCGCTTGGCCGCCTCGATCGCCTTCCGCACCGCCTCGGAGACCTCGTTGGCCTTGCCGGTGGCCACACCCACCCGCCCGCGGCCGTCGCCGACGGCCACCAGCGCGTTGAAGGAGAACCGCCGGCCGCCCTTGACGACCTTGGCGACGCGGTTGATCGCGACCACGTTCTCGATCAGGTCGCTCTGTTCCCGCTCCTGCCGGTCGCGCCGGGGACCGCGCTCGCCGCCCCGGCCTCGCCCCGGCCCGCCGCCCGGGCCCCCCCGCCCGCCCCGGCCCCGCGGTCCCGCCCCGGCGCCCGGGCCGGCTCCCTGCTGCTGATCCGCCATTTAGAGCTCCAATCCGCCGCTGCGGGCGCCTTCGGCGACCGCCTGGATCCGCCCGTGATACCGGTACCCGGCGCGGTCGAAGACGACCTTGCCGTGCCCGGCGGCCTTCGCCTTGTCCGCCAGGAGGCGGCCGACGGCCTTCGCCCTGGCCACCTTTCCCTCGCCCTCGACCTGCAGGCCCTCGCTCCGGTCGCTGACGCCGAGGAGCGCGTGCCCCCGGTCGTCGTCCACCAGCTGGGCGTAGATGTGCTTGAGCGAGCGGAAGACCACGAGGCGCGGCCGCTCCGCCGTGCCCATGACCTTCTTCCGCACGCGCAGGTGGCGCCGCTTCCGGCGCTCGGTCCGCGACTTCGGTGCGAGAATCGTCCGCATCACTTGGCTCCCGTCTTGCCGGCCTTGCGCCGCACCTGCTCGCCCTGGTAGCGGATGCCCTTGCCCTTGTAGGGCTCCGGCGGGCGGACCTGGCGGATCTCGGCGGCCACCTGGCCGACGAGCTCCTTGTCCGCCCCCTCCACCTTGACGAGCGTGTTGTTCTCCACGCTGATCTTCACCCCCGCCGGCGCCTTGAACTGCACCTGGTGGGAGAGCCCCACGACGAGGTTCACGCCGTAGGGCTTGGCTTCGGCCTTGTAGCCGACGCCCTGGATCTCGAGGGTCCGCACGAACCCCTTGGTGACGCCCTCGACCATGTTGGCCACGAGGGTGCGGGTGAGCCCGTGGAGCGCCTTGTGCCGGGGCTCGTCCGAGGGGCGCGCCACGGTGACCTGGCCGTCGGCCTGGCTCACGGCGATCTCCCGGGGGAGGGTCCGCCGGAGCTCGCCCTTCGGGCCCTTCACCGCGATGGTCGCCCCGTCCATCGTCACCGCCACCCCCGCCGGGATGGCCACCGGCCGCTTGCCGATCCGCGACATGGCCGCCTCCCTACCAGACGACGGCGACGAGCTCGCCGCCGAGGTTGGCCGAGCGCGCCTGCCGGTCGGACATGAGGCCCTTCGGCGTGGACACGATCGCCATGCCGAGGCCGTTCTTGACCCGCGGGATCTCGCGGCACTTCACGTACTGCCGCAGGCCGGGCTT
>DATIBS010000044.1:0-3520 GCA_035457305.1 Gemmatimonadales bacterium | reverse complement strand
CGGAATGCGGGCGCGCGGCCGCGAGATGGCGCAGTCTCCCGGGGCGGGCGCGAGCCGGTCCCGCACGTGGGCGGCCAGCTCCCCGACGGGCGTGATGAGCACGTCGGGTGGGAGGACGAGCGGGTCAGTGACGGGCAACGGACTGCTCCGCGGGTCCCGCGTGGTCGATCGGCGCCCAGGTCACGGGATCCACGCCCTCGAGGAGGATGCGTCCGAGCGCGACCGTGGACGCGGCCGCCGCGCCCGGGCCGGCCGTCCGCGCGATGCGGAGCGCCGCGGCGAGCTGGTGAGTGATCCGGAGCCGCCAACTCTCGACCCCCAGCCACCGGAGCACCGGGCGGTCGCCCGGCGGGTCCATCCCCCAGGAGAGGAGGCCGCCGCCGCCGGCGTCAGCGGAGAACGGCACGCCGTGCGCGGGCATCCCCTCCAGTTCGGCCGCGAGCCGGGCGGCCGCGGCGTCGAGCTGGTCCCGGGTCGAGAAGTACGCCACGCACTTGTCCGGGCGGAGGAGGCCGGGGAGGTCGGCGCCCACCTTGAGCGAGACGGCGGCGGGCCACTCCGGCAGCAGCGCAAGGACACAATGAAGGACTTCGGGCAGCGCCTCCACCTCCGGGCTCACGTACAGTTTCCAGCGGGGGCCGCCTTTCCCCGCGGAGGTCTCGCGCCGCAGGTCCCAGGTGAGCCAGCCCCCGTGGGCGCTCCGGCGATGCTCCCCCATCGCCGCGTGAAGCGATGCGGCCCGGGCGTCGAACCCGCCGAGCCCGAGGAATGCCGCCACCGCGCGCTGGTCGGGAAGCCGGCGGCGCCATTCCGGCGAGATGGGCAGGGTGTTGAAGCGGTAGAGCCGCCAGGAGAGTGCGATCGGATCGTCGAGCTCGAGCGACGCGCCGTACTCGAGCGCGTCGAGGGAGAGCCGGGCCAGGGGGCCCGTGCCCTTCGGCACCGCGGCCCCGTCGAACACCGCCGGGAACGCGTCCGCGCCGGACACGAACCGACCCTCGTGCTCGACTTCGAGCACGCCGTCGAGCACCAGCCGGGCCACCGCGACGCCGTCCTCGGCAAGCGCCAGGACCGACTCGGGGAGCGGGCCCGGTTCCGACAGGGCCGACCAGAGCCCGGCGGACTCGGCGTCGAGTCCCCGGATTGCGACGCCGGCCCCCGCCGGCGTGAGCACCCCCGCGAGCGCCGACTCCGACCGGAGGCCGGAAAGCAGCTCGCGCGCTCCCGAGTCGAGCGCGCCATACGGCGTCCAGCCGTAGCGGGTCGAGGCCCGGAAGCGTGCGTTGAGGAGGTGCCGGAGCGGGAACGCCATCGCGAGCTGGGCCCGGCCGGAGTGCGCCAGGAAGAGCGCACTCGGCCGGCCGCCGGGACGGGGTTACGACAATGCGCGCGCCAGGTCGCCCTGCAGGATGGCGAGGTCAGCGTCCCCGGCGAGGTCCAGCCGCGCCTCCGCCTTGGTCGGCTCGTTGGTGCACGCGGTCGCACAGTCCTCTTCCCTCGTGGGCTCGTTGGTGCAGGCGGTGGCGCAATCGGCCTGTTCTCCAGCGGCAGCCTCGGGCAGGACGGACACCATCAGGTCCCGGCTGGTGAAGCGCTGCATCGGTACCTCCTCTGCTGGGGGGGTGCGTCGGGCCAGTGGATGTAGCGTCCGGTGCCGGGGGCGTCAAGTCAGCGACGGTGCGGCTTGCGGCCCGGCAGGCCCGCGCGGGATGTTGTCCGGGATGCGCGACGACCCACCCCACACGCCCGTCCCCCTCGCCGTCCGGAGCGTCCATTTCGCGCACCCCGGGAGCGACCTCGCGATCGTCATGCGGGAGCCCGCCACCGACGCCCCGCTGGGCGAGCGTCCCGAGTGGATCGCCGGCGCCCGCGATGAGCCGGCCGCCTACGTGCAGGGATCCCGGCCGACGGTGTCCGTGGTCTTCGCCGCCGCACCGGGCACCGCCACCCTGGAGACGACGATCGGCGCGGTCGGCGGCGCCTCCGGGCCGGGGATCACGCCGAGGCCGGTGGCGCTCACCTTCGATGGGGCCGGGGAAAGCGCGCCGGTGCTGTTCGAACTCGATGCTCCCCTGCCCGGGCGGGTCGGAAGCACGCGCCTCGCCTGGGCCTGGTTCCTCCGCGGGCCGTGGGGCGAGGCGCCCATCGGGGCCACGGAGCATCTCGTCCACCTCACCTGGCGCCCGCCGCTTGCGGCGGCCCCCTGGGCGCAGCCGGTCTACGGCACCTACCCCGCTCCCTCGCCCAAGGTGGCGGTGGACAACTGGACCTATGCGCCGATGGTGGCGTGGACGTCCGAGTGGGCCTCCGGCGCCGGCTCCGAGCTGGAGATCTGCGAGTCGATCGCGAGGTGCGTGGCCCGGTCGGGCCTCGCCTACTACGTCTTCGCGTGGGATGTCCGGACGATGCTGCTCCAGGGTGGGGGAATGTGCGGCGGCTGGTACAAGTTGTTCCAGGGGCTCGCCGCGGCACAGGGGGTCCCGGTGCAGCGCCGCTCCTACTCGGTGGACTGGCGGTCCCTGACGCCGACCGAGGCGATGTGGTGCGCCATCGTGGTGGAGGCGCCGGGCATCAACCGCGCCGAGCCGGTTGAGGGGGCGAGCGCATTCCACGACGCCGACCACGGCTACCGGGGCATCGTGCCGATCGAGGACGTCACCCGGCGCCGCTACCGGTTCTGGGGCGAGCCGGGCGGGATTCACGACGGGCACTGCATCAACTTCCTCGAGGCCGATGGCCGGTGGCACCTGTACGACGTCTGCTTCCTCGACCGCGGCATTCCGCTCGACCGGTTCGAGCTGCCTCCCGTGGATCACCGCCGGATCGAGGTCGGGCAGATGGGCACCTTCCGGTCGGCCTACCTGGACCGGGCGGTGGGCTGGATGCTTGGCTCGCTCGAGGCGGACGGCAGGTTCTACCAGTCCATTCACGGTACCTGCCCCGGCAACGCGCCGGCCTCCACGCCCTGCCCCCCGACCAACGGCCTGAGCGTCCGCACGGAGACGATCCCGGACGAGGGACCGGGGATCACTTTCCTCTGGGGCCCGTAGGGGGACGATGAGCCACGCGCACGAGCTGGTCCGGACCGCGCTCCGTGGGGATGGGGCCGAGCGCGTGCATTGGCAGCGGCTGATGGCGGCGATGCGGGAGGTGGCCGGCGGCGCGGCGGTCGCCGGCGAACTCCCGGAGGAGTCGGTGGCGGTCCTGCACTCGGTGCTCGAGTTTCGCGGACGGGTGGCGGTCGCCGAGGGCTCGGAGCTGCCTCACGCGATGCCGCCGGAGGAGATGCTGCGGGCGCACGCGGTCCAGGCGCTGGCGCGGGCGGACCTCGAGCGCCATCGCGCCGCGATCCAGCGGGTGGCGGACGCACCGGAGTCCTCGGAGCGCCTGGCGGAGATCGCGAGGTGGGTACTGCGGTCGTCGAAGGTCGAAGGCTGAAGGTCGAAGGACCTGCCCCTTCCCCTGGGTGGACCTTCGATCTTTGACCTTCGACCTTCGACCTATTACAGCAGCCCCGACA
>DATIBS010000043.1:0-3665 GCA_035457305.1 Gemmatimonadales bacterium | reverse complement strand
CGGCGCGAGCTCGGCCTCCTCGACACCACGGCCCTCTGCGCCGGATCCATCATCGGGTCCGGCATCTTCTTCCTCCCGGCCACCATGGCGGGCGCCCTCCCGGCCACCGGCCCCCTCCTCGGCGTCTGGCTCGCGGCGGGCATCGTCTCCATCCTCGGCGCGCTCTGCCTGGCGGAGCTCGGCACCATGATGCCGGAGCAGGGCGGCCTCACGATCTACCTGCGCGAGGCCTTCGGCCCCTTCTGGGGGTTTCTCTACGGCTGGACCTGCTTCGCCCTCACCAACACCGTGGCGCTGGCCGCCATCGCGATGGTGTTCGCCGAGTACCTGGGGGTCCTCCTTCCGATGGGCGCCGGCTGGCAGCGCGGGGTCGGGATCGCGGCGATCGCGGGCTTCACCCTGCTCAACTGCCTCGGCGTCCGGGAGGGCGCCACCACGCAGAACATCCTCACCGGGCTCAAGGTCCTCCTGATGACGGGGATCGTGGCGGCGGCGTTCCTCCTCCCGGGTGGCGGGCCGGGCAACCTCGAGCCGCTCGCCCTGGCGCGGCCCGAGGGGGGCTTCGCGCCCGGGCTCGCGGTCGCCTTCCTCGGCGCGCTCTTCGCGTACGACGGGTGGGTGAACATCTCGTTCGTGGGCGGCGAGGTCCGGGACCCCGCCCGCACCCTGCCGCGTGCGGTGCTCTGGGGCACCGGCGTGGTGGTGCTGCTCTACCTGGCGGTCAATCTCGCGTTCCTGTGGGTCCTCTCGCCGGCCGGGGTTGCCGCGACGCCGCTCGTGGCGAGCGAGACGCTGGGCCGGCTCGCCGGTCCGGCCGGGGCGCGGGTGATCGCCTTCGTGATCGTCGTCTCCACCCTGGGGGCGCTCAACGGCAACCTCCTCTCCTGCGCCCGCGTGCCCTTCGCCCTGGCGCGGGAGGGGCGCTTCCCGGCGGTGGCCGGCCGCCTCGGGCGCCGCGGGACGCCGGTGGCGGCCCTGCTGCTGCAGGGGGCCTGGGCGATCGCACTCTCCTTCTCCGGCACCTACGTCCAGCTCACCCAGTGGATGGTGTACGGGGCGTTCATCTTCTTCGGAATGGGCGCGGTGGCGGTGATCGCCCTCCGCCGGCGCCGGCCCGACCTCCCGCGACCGTACCGGGTGTGGGGCTACCCTGCGACGCCGATCGTCTTCGCGGCCTTTGCGGCCTGGCTGGTGCTCCAGACCGTGCATGACGCGCCCCGGGACGCGGCGATCGGCACGGGCCTCATCCTGGCGGGGGTGCCGTTCTACTTCCTCTTCCGGCCCCGGCGCGCCTGATTCGCCGCAAGGCGCACGGAGGACCGCAGCGAACTGCATTCACCGCAGAGGCGCAGAGGACGCAGAGAACCGCACGAATCAGCTGGCCACGTCGTTGGCTATTCTGTGGGCCCCACCCCACCCCGGCAGCCACGGTGGAGCGGGGTGGGGGACCAATATCCCGATGCGACGCGGCCGGCGAGGTCGGCAGTTCCCTGCGTCCTCTGCGCCTCTGCGGTGAATGTGGTTCTCCGCGGCCCTCCGCGACCCTCCGCGCCCTCCGCGGTGAGGACGACGCGGTGAACCACTAGATTTGTGCCCGCATGCTGCCGACCACCCGCGCCCGCCTCGCCGTCGTCGCCGCCGCCGCACTCTTCTCCACCGGCGGCGCCGCCATCAAGGCCACGAGCCTCACGAGCTGGCAGGTGGCCGGCTTCCGCTCGGGCATCGCCGCCCTGGCCGTGCTGCTGCTCGTGCCGGCGAGCCGGCGCGGCTGGAGCTGGCGCACCCCCGTGGTGGGCATCGCCTACGCCGCGACGCTGCTGCTGTTCGTCCTGGCGAACAAGCTCACCACTTCCGCCAACGCGATCTTCCTCCAGTCCACCGCGCCGCTCTACCTGCTCCTGCTGGGGCCCCTGCTGCTCCGGGAGCCGATCCGCCGGCGCGACCTGGGCTTCATGCTCGCCATCGGCGCCGGCATGGTGTGCTTCTTCATCGGCACGGTGCCGCCGGTCCGCACCGCGCCCGACCCGATGCGGGGCAACATTCTCGCCCTGGCCTCCAGCGTCACCTGGGCCTTCACGCTGATCGGACTCCGCTGGCTGGGGAGTGCGGGCGGCGGCTCCGACAGTGGCTCCGCGGGACTCGCCGCCGTGGTCGCCGGAAACGTCATCGCCTTCGGGGTCGCGCTCCCGTTCGCCCTGCCGGTGCTGCACGCCACGACCCCCGACTGGTTCACCCTCGCCTACCTCGGGGTGATCCAGATCGGGCTGGCCTATGTGCTCCTCACCCGCGGCATGAGCCACGTGCCGGCCTTCGAGGCGTCCATCCTGCTCCTCTGCGAGCCGGTGCTGAACCCGGTCTGGTCGTGGTTCGTTCACGGCGAGCGGCCCGGGGCCTGGGCCCTGCTCGGCGGTGCCGCGATCCTCGGCGCCACGCTCGGCAAGACCTGGATCGACACCCGCGGCGGAAGGGAGCCGGACGCCGTCCGCGTCACCGGGGGCGTCCACCCCGCCGGCGGCGAGGAGTGACCCCGCCCGCTGCCGAGCCGCCGGGTCATCTGCCGCTCGCGTTGCTCGAGACGGTCCGGGTGCGGCAGGGCACGGCGCCACTCTGGCCGCTCCACCTTGCCCGGCTCAGGCGCTCCGCCGCGGTGCTCGGGGTTCCGCTCCCCCGGAGGCTCAACCCGCCGTCCGGTGCTGATCGGGTGGTGCGGCTCGAGGCCGGCCCGGGCGGGATCTTCACGACCGACCGCGCCGTCGGCGCCGCGCGCCCGATCCGGCTGGTGATCGCGAGTGAGGTCCATCCCGGCTATCCGCACAAGGTCACGGCGCGGGAGATCTTCGAGGCGGCGCGCTCCGCCGCCCGTGCGAGCGGGGCGGACGATGCGCTCCTGCTGACGGCGACGGGGCGGGTGGCGGAGGGGACGATCTGGAGCCTGTTCTGGTGGGACGGCGTCCGCCTCGCGACCCCGGCACTCGGGCTCGGGGTGCTGCCGGGAGTGGCGCGGACCCGGCTCGGCGCGCTCGCCGGTGGTTTGGCCGAACGGGAGATCCTCCCCGCCGGACTCCATGGGCGCTCGCTCTTCGTGGCGAACGCCGCTCGCGGCGTGGTGGCCGTGGCGGAGCTCGACGGCGTCGCGGTCCCCGGAGACCCGCGTTCCGTGGCCCTGGCTGCGGCATTCTGGCCTTGATTCTGCCCTCCTCGGGGCCTAGTTTTCCCTCCCTTGTGGGGGTCGCTGGCCCCTGCCGTGGTGGTTGTAGCTCAATCGGTTAGAGCGCCGGACTGTGGCTCCGGAGGTTGCGGGTTCAAGTCCCGTCAGCCACCCTGTTGTGAGGCTGTTCGCTTTTCGCTGTTCGCGCTTCGCTGAACCTGCTCGAGCAGCGGACAGCGAATATCGAACAGCGAACATCGAACAGCGAAAGACACAGGTCCGTAGCTCAATTGGTAGAGCACCGGTCTCCAAAACCGGGGGTTGCAGGTTCGATTCCTGCCGGGCCTGCTGGCCGCGCAACGATTGGCCCCGCAAGGGGTTGACCGCCGCGCCGGCCCCGGCCATATTTGCGGCCCTTCGTGGGCCGGTGGCCTGCGCAGCGCGGCGCTATCGTCTAGAGGCCCAGGACACAGCCCTCTCAAGGCTGGAACACGGGTTCGAATCCCGTTAGCGCTAT
>DATIBS010000042.1:0-20972 GCA_035457305.1 Gemmatimonadales bacterium | reverse complement strand
GCCCCCGCTCCCCGTTCCCCGCTCCCCGATCCCCGTCTAGAACCACTCCCCCACCCGCACCACCCACTGCTCGCCCCCCTCGTCGTTCCGGCCCCAGGCAACGGCCACGGGGCCGAATCGGGTCGTCATTCCCAGTCCGATCCGGGCGCCGGCGATGACCTCGTCAGGGTGGTGGCTCCCGGCCAGCGGGCGGGCTCGGCCCGCCGCGATCTCCCCCACCGCGCTCGCCGGTCCCAGCACCCGGACGCTGGCCGTCACCGCGGCGTAGAGCTCCCGCTCCGCGCGCCGGTCACCCATCGGCAGGCCGGGGAACCCGTGCCAGCCGCCGAGCGGCTCGGTGAGGCCGAGCGGGATCCCGTCCCCCCATCCCGCGCGGGCCACGGGCCGGAATCGGAACGCGCCCCAGGTGCCCCGGAACGCCACCGCGCCCCGGGCGAGCGACCACTCGGGGGTCGCGGTGAAACGGGCGTCCAGGAGCCGCTCTCCCGGGGCGCCCAGGCGGAGCAATCGGGCGGTGGCACCCCCGGTGCCATAGGTGGCGCGGCCGGTGTCGTCCCACACGATCGCCTCGGCTCCCGCCGAGGCCGACCACCCGCCTGGCAACAGCACCTGGAGGCCGACGAAGGCACTCCCGAGGCGCCCGATCGCGTCTGCGGCGGCGAGGTCGCCGTCGAAGAACTCCACCCGCTCGCGCGCGAAGCCGAGGGAGAGCGTGGGCACGAGCCGGGAGACGGGGAAGCGCCGGCGGATTCCTGCGTCCAGGCTCAGCCGGTCGCCACCGATCGCGAGGGCGAGCGATCCTTCCCACGCCGGGCTCACCAGCGCGCGGTCCATCACGCCGGCCCAGACGCGACCGCCCAGGTCCGCGTCGAAGGCGGCACCGAGCACCGCGCGGCGGCGGGCCGGGGGGCGGACCTGCACCGAGAACCCGATGGGGTCGGCACCGTCGCTCACGATCCAGAGCGCGCGAAGGGCCTCGCGCTCCATCACGATCCCGAGCCGGGCCCGGAGTGTGTCGAGCGGCAGGGTCGTGCCCGGGACGAGCCGCAGTCCCCGCGCGAGCCGCGCGCCCTCCTCGGCCGGCAGTCCCTCGACCCGTACCGCGCCCACCCGCAGCGCCGCCGGAATGACGGGCGGTGGGGCCGGGCGCCCGGCCGGGAAGCCGCAGGAGTGGGCCTCGAGCGCTGCCTCCGCGGCGCGGCGCCCAAGGAGGAGCAGCGAGTCCACCCGGCTCCGGCGGAAGTCGAGCGGCGGGAAGTCCCCGATGTCGGGCCGCACGTAGAGGTCACCCGGCCCGAGCGGGGCGAGCGGCTGGCGGGTGACCAGGTCCACCAGCTGCGCGGTCACCGCGATCGGGGAGCCGGAATCGAGGGAATCCCTCGGCGGGTCGGTCACGTCCACCACGATCACGCGCTCCGCGCCTTCGGCCCGCGCGATCGCGATGGGGACGTTCGCGACGAGGCCGCCGTCCACCAGCACGCGGCCGCGTTGCTCCACCGGCGGGAAGACGATCGGGATGGCGGAGCTCGCGCGCACCGCCGCGGCGAGGTCCCCGCCGCGGAAGACCACCGCGGTGTCGGCGAGGAAGTCGGCCGCGACCGCACGGAACGGGATCGGCAGCCGGTCGAAGTCACCGGCCGCGGCGAGGTTCGCCGCGAGGAGCTCGGTCGCGAGAAGCCGGTTCACCAGCGGCACCTTGACCGCCGATGCCTGGAGCTCGAGCCGGCCGTCCTCCTCCGCCCAGACGAGGAGCGCGGGCCGATCGGAGAACACCGCCGGCGGGTCGGGTTGGTAGCCGCGGAAGGCCTCGGCGAGCGGGATCACGCGGGCCAGGGAGTCGAGGGCCCGGGCGTCGTGCCCGCTCGCGTAGAGCGCCCCCACCACGGCCCCCATCGAGGTTCCCACGACCAGGTCGGGTCGGATCCCGCGTGCCTCCAGCGCGGCGATCGCCCCCGCGTGCGCCAGCCCCTTCGCACCGCCGCCGGAGAGGACGAGGGCCAGCCGCCCCGGCGCGCACGCGCCCTGGGCGTGAAGCGTGGCGGGGGCGGCGAGGAGGGCGGTGGCGAGGAGGAGGCGGGGAGTCACGAGTCTCGAGTCGCGAGTCGTCAGAAGGGTAACCCGGGCGCGCGTGGGGCCGTGAGGGGCCCCCAGGACTCGCGACTCGAGACTCGGGACTCGTGACTCTTGCGCCCCGCGCCCGGGGCCTCCTATTTCTCCCGCACCGGCGGGGCGACAGCGAGACGACCCCCTTCACCCGCGCCCGCCGCGAGGACCGAACGCGATGACGTACGTGATCACCGAAGCCTGCATCGGCGTGAAGGACCGCGCCTGTGTGGACGTCTGTCCGGTGGACTGCATCTACGAGGGCGAGGACCAGCTCTACATCCATCCCGACGAGTGCATCGACTGCGGGGCGTGTGAACCGGAGTGCCCGGTGACGGCGATCTACCCCGAGGAGGACGTGCCGCCGGAGCTCCAGCCCTACATCGCGAAGAACCGCGAGGTCTTCGAGGGCGACACGCCGCCGGGGAAGCCACAGAAGTAGCGGGGCCGGGGACCCGGCCCCGGGGCAAAGAGGAAGCCCCCGTCGCCTGTACATCTGGCCGCGGCGGCGGGGGCCCTTTGGAGGAAGGAAGCTATGTGCGGTGTCGGGAACTGACTCCCGAGCGGATCCGCACACCCTATTAGACGCTCGAGGGGGGGGGATGGTTTCACACCCCCCCGATCCCCCCCAGGAATTCCGCGATCGCAGCCGTCACCACCTCGGGCTGCTCCAGCGACGCCATGTGGCCGGCCTCCGGGATCTCCCGGAGCATCGCCCCGGGCAGGGCGGCGGCCATCGCCTCCGCCTCGGCCGGGGGGGTGATCCCGTCCTCCGCCCCCACGAGCACCAGCGCCGGCACGTCCAGCGTCGGGAGGAGGGGGCGGCTGTCGGCCCGGTCGCGCATCGCGGCGAGTGCGCCCGCGATCCCCGCCACGGGGGTCCGCCGCATCACCGCCTCGACCTGGGCCACCGCCTCCGGGCGACGTGCCGGGCTTCCCGGCGCGAAGAGCTTGGGCAGCATCTGCTCCGCGATCGGCCCGGCGCCGCGCTCCCGCACCAGCTGGATCGCGGCGTCCCGACCGCGACGCGCCTCCTCGGAGTCGGCACCGGCGCGGGTGTCCACCAGGATGAGGCCCGCCAGCCGGTCCCGGTGGCGCCGGGCGAATTCGAAGGCCACGTAGCCGCCCATCGAGTGGCCGGTGAGCACCGCCCGCTCCTCGCCCAGCGCGTCGAGCAGCGCCGCGACGTCATCGGCCCAGGTCTCCATCGAGTAGCCCAGGTCCGGCGCATCGGAGCGGCCGAAGCCCCGCAGGTCGGGGGCGATCCGGCGGAAGCCCGGGAGGTTCGCGACCTGGTGTGCCCAGATGGTCCGGTCGAGCGGGTAGCCGTGGAGGAAGACCACGGCTGGGCCCTCGCCCTCCACCGACACGGCCAGCTCGACCCCGTGCACCGTGAGCCGCACGCCGTCCTTCCCGGGCCCGCCGCCGAAGAGTTCACGAACGACCTCGGGCACCGCCATCGGGCGACCTTCCCGGTCCACGGAGACGAAGACGAACTCCGCCGCGGCGAGGAGCCGGTCGTCGCCCAGGCGGCGGGCGGTCTGCCGCATCGTGAAGCTGGTGCGACCGACGTGGGTGACCAGTTGCTCGAAGCGGACCACGTCACCGGGAAAGGCGGCGGCGAGGTACTCCACCGAGGTCCGCCGCACCGCCGGCCAGGCCCCCGCCTGCTCGAAGGCATCCATTCCCGGGCCGTCCGCCAGCGTGTCCCAGCGCGCCCGCTCGAACAGCCGCACGAACGCCGCCTGGTTCAGGTGGCCGAAGGCGTCGCAGTCGTCGGGGTAGATGCGGAGGTCGATGGGCACGGGCAGGAAACGGGGAGCGGGAACGGGGAACGGGGAACGGGGAACGGGGAACGGGGTGCTCGGTGGAAGGTTGGCCGAGAGGTCCGCGGGCACAAGAGCGGGTGCGCCAGAGGATTGACCGGGAAGCCCGTGGGTCGCCATTTCCTGACCGGTCCCTGTTCCCCGTTCCCCGCTCCCCGTGCCGAGGCCCCCCATGCCCCCCAAGACCGAGTACATCCGCCACGCCAGCCGCCTGGCCCGGAAGCTCCAGATGGCCGCCGAATTGGGCGAGCCGGCCCAGCCCGACAAGGACTTCTGGAAGACCCTCTGGAAGGCGCTGGACGAGATCGCCGAGGGGTTGGAACAGGGGAGCAAGCGGCCGGATTGAGGGGGAGCGGGGAGCGGGGAGCGGGCCACCCAGCCCCCAACCCGCCCTCCCCGGTCCCTGTTCCCCGGTCCCTGTTCCCCGGCTGCATAGGTAGCAACATCATCGCGACATCATCCAGACAGCATCGCGACACATTGCCCAAGTTGCGCCTGTAAAGGGTATGGGGAGAGTTTTCCCCCGTGCCCACCCGATCCCGTCAGGACCCGGCCGGCGGCGCCTCGCGGCGTCCCTATGCACCTCCGGCAGCCCCGGTCTCGACCGAGGTCCCGGAGGGAATCCGGCTGATCCAGGATCGGAAGGAGCTCGACCGTCTCCTGGCGGACTGGGCCCGGGAACCCCTCCTCGCGGTGGACACCGAGGCTGCGAGCTTCCACCGATACCACGACCGCGTCTACCTGATCCAGCTCTCCAACCGGTCGGAGACGGCCGTCGTGGATCCGCTGGCGGTGGACGAGCTTGGCGCCCTCGGTGAGCGCCTCGCCGACCCCGCGATCGAGGTGGTCTTCCACGACGCGGACTACGACCTCCGCCTTCTCGACCGGCAGTACGGTTTCCGGCCCACGCGGCTCTTCGACACCCGCATCGCCGCGCAGTTCCTGAACGAGCCCGGGGTCGGGCTCGCGGCCCTGCTCGAGAAGTACGCCGGCGTGCGGCTGGACAAGAAGTATCAGCGCGCCGACTGGTCGGCCCGGCCGCTCAAGCGGGAGATGATCCAGTACGCGGCGCATGACACCGCGCACCTGGCCGGGCTCCGCGACCTGCTGCGGACCCGGCTGGAAGCGGCCGGGCGGCTCTCCTGGGCGGAGGAGGAATTCGAGCTGCTGCAGGAGGTGCGCTGGAGCCCGGCCGAGGAGGGCGACCTCGCCTTCCTCCGGCTCAAGGGGGCGAAGGCGATGCGCGGCCGGCCCCTCGCGATCCTGCGCGAGGTGTACGACTGGCGGGAAGCCACGGCGAAGCGCCTGGACCGCGCGTCCTTCCGGATCATCGGCAACGAGGCGCTCTTCGCCATCGCGGAGCGGCCGCCCGAGACGGTCGAAGCGCTCCGCGCGATGCCGGGCGTCGGCGGCGAGCTGGTGACGCGGCGGGGAAAGGAGCTGCTCGCGGCGGTGCGGCGCGGGCTCGAGCTGCCGGAGGAGAAGATCCCGCGCGTGCCACGCGGGCCGCGGCACAAGCCGGATCCCGCCTACGAGGCGAGGCTCGAGCGGCTCAAGGCGGCGCGGAACCGGCTGGCGGAGAGGCTCGACCTGGCGCCGGGCGTCCTCTGTCCCAACGGGACCCTCGAGGCGATCGCCCGGGCCCAACCCGCCTCACTCGAGGCGCTCGCGGCCGTGGAGGGCGTCCGGAAGTGGCAGGTCGAGGCGGTGGGGAAGGAGCTGCTCGCCGCGGCGGCGTGAGTTCATTCACCGCAGAGGCGCAGAGGGCGCAGAGAACGGCAGAAGCAATATTGCCCCACCCGACCCCGAAACGTCCTCAGGGAGGGGTGGGGCAATCCATTGTGCAGTCGCTCAACTCTGCGCCCCTGCGCCTCTGCGGTGAACGCTGTGGGCGCGGCGAAGACTAGAATCCGAGGAACGCCCGGATCCGCGGGTCGATCTTCTCTGGCGTCCAGTACGGCTCCCACACGATCTGCACGTCCACCGACGTCACGCCGTCGAGGTTCGCGACGGTCTCCCGCACGTCGTTGGTGATCTCCGGCCCCGCCGGGCAGCCGGGCGAGGTCAGGGTCATGTTCACCTGCACCGCCCCCGCCTCGTCCACCTCGATGTCGTAGACCAGGCCGAGGTCGACGATGTTGAGGTTGAGCTCGGGGTCCTTCACCCCGCGCAGCGCCTTGCGGACGACGTCGGGGGCGGGAGGAGTGGTGGGGGTGGCTGGGGAGCTCATGCCGACAAATCTAGTCGGGGAACCGGGAGCGGGGAGACGGCCGCCCTTCTCCCCTCTCCCCCCTCAGCACTGCACCTGCGCCACCACCACCCCGCAGCGCTCCACCGCCCCCACCACCGCGTCCGCCACCGCGGCGCGAACCTCCCGCATGAGGGTGAGTGAATGCCGCCGCGTGGCCGCGAGGCTCCGGTTGGTGAGGAACACCACGAACAGGTCGCGTGCCGGATCGATCCAGATCTGGGTGCCGGTCCAGCCGGTGTGGCCGTAGGCCGCGTCCGATGTGAGCGAGCCGAAGGCCGAGGACGCGGCCTCGCGGTCGGGGGTGTCCCAGCCCAGGAGCCGCGTGCCCGCGGCGGGGTCGCGCGCGAGGAACCGGTCGAGCGTGGTCGCCTCCGCGAACCGGGCGGAACCGGCGACGCCGCCCCGGAGCCACGTCTGCGCGTAGCGCGCGAGGTCGGCGCCGGTGCCGAAGAGCCCGGCGTGCCCCGCGACACCGCCGAGCCGGCGCGCCGAGGGGTCCTGCGCCACGCCGCGGAGCAGCGTGCCGTGGTCCTCGCCGGCCGGCGCGGCCTTGCGGCGGAGCGCCGGGAGCGGGTTGTACAGGGTGCGGTCCATGCCGATCGGCTCGAAGACCTCGCGCCGGGCGAGCGCGTCCAGCGGGGCGCCGCCCGCCGCCTCCACCACCAGGCCGAGGATGATCGCGTTGAGGTCGCTGTAGCGCGGCACCGCGCCCGGCGTCGAGAGCAGGCTGTCGGCGAGCACCAGCGCCAGCGCCTCCGCCCGGGTGCTGGCGCGACGCTGCAGGTTGATCGCGGGTCGGAGGCCGCTCGTGTGGTTGAGCAGCATCCGCACCGTGACCGCGCCCTTGGGCCCGCCGCCGAACGCCGGCACATACCGCTCCACCGGGGCGTCGAGGTCGAGCTCTCCCCGCTCGGCGAGCCGGAGCGCGACCGGCATCGTCGCCACCACCTTGGTGAGCGACGCGAGGTCCCAGAGGGTCGAGTCGGGGTGCGGCGCCGGCGCGCGCCGATGAAAGGTCAGGCGGCCGTAGGCCTTCCGGTGGAGGATGGTGTCCCGGCGGCCCACGAGGAGCACGGCGCCGGAGTAGACGCCGCGCCGGATGCCGGCGCGCACCGCCGAGTCGGCCGCGCGGAACGACTGCGCCCGGGCCGGAAGCGCCAGCACCAGGCCGAGGCAGATGGTGAGGAGGACGCCGAGCCGCCCTCCCGCCCGGTTCACGGTCCCTCCCGGCGGGGCTCCCGCACCAGACCGAGCGGCAGCTCGTAGAGCAGCCGGAGGGTGCGGCGGTCGCGCGGCGAGGGGCCGTCCACGCGGGTGGCTTCGTACATCACGTCGGCCGAGTCGGCGGAGTGGGGCAGCCCGAGCACGTGGCCGACCTCGTGCATCGCGACGGCGATCCGCGCCTCGCGAGGGAGCGGCTGCCCGAACTCGCTCCGGAGCGCGAGCAGCACCCGGGCCCGGTAGATCGCGCCGCGCGCGTCCCAGTAGAGGTCGGTCTGCCCGGCCCGGCGGAAGGCGAATTGCGGCAGCCAGGTGACGAGGACGTCGGCGTCGGCGGTGTCGGCAACCTCCAGCATGCGGCGCGGACCCGGCGCCCACCGGCGGACCGCCTCGCGCACCTCGTCGGCGTAGGCCGGGTGCCACCCCTCGGGATGCCCCGGGTCGAAGGCGTAGCGGATCGCCTCGTCACCATCGCCCCAGCGCCGGATGGCCGAATCGCTGATCAGGAGGAGCGAGTCGAGGAAGGTGGCGCGGCCGAGGGTGAGGATCCGCTCGCGGGAAGCCCGGCGAGCCGCCTCGTCCGGCGGGGCGAGGGCGGGGCGGGCGCCGGAGGAGGCGGAGGGCCCGGCGGCTCGGCGGCCCGGCGGCTCGGCGGCGGGCTGGTGCCCGTCCGGGCCGGGACGCAGGGCGTCAGCCAGGAGGAGGCCGCCGAGCCCGAGCACGGCGGCGAGGAGGGGGAGCGGGGGTCGGGCCATCGGTTCCTAGCAAGATAAAAGCCGCGCCCGCGGCGAGAGTGGCGCCGGGGGTCGAGACCCCGCTACCATTGCCGCCGGCCGGGCGCCGCCGGACGGGCCGGGGGTGCGCGCGAGGGCGAGGGGGTCGGCATCCGCATCGGAACGGAGTTCGCGCGCGCGCTGGTCCGCTGGCGCTGGCTGGTGGTGGCCGCCTGGGCGGCGATCGGGGTGGCGGCCGCGATGGTGGCGCCGGGCACGGTGCACCTGCTCAACATCCGCGGCGGCAGCGACCGGCCCACCGAGGCCATCGTGGCGGAGCGGATGGTGCAGGAGCGCTTCGACCGCCCGCTCGGCGAGTACTTCGCGGTCGTGGTGGAGGGACCGGCCGCGTTCGATTCCACCGGCCGGCCGGCCGAGGTCCTCGAGACCCTGGCCACGGCGCTCCGGCAGGAGCGGTACGTGAGCGGCGTCCTCACCTGGCGGGAGGCGAACGAGCCCGCCTTCCGGAGCCCCGACCGCCGCCGGACCTTCCTCCTGGCGGCGCTCTCGGTGCCCGGCCCCGAGGCGGGGGCGTACGTCGAGCCGGCGCGCTCCGCCCTCCGCAACGCGCTCGTCCGCCTGCCCGACGGCGACCAGTACCGCCTGACCGTGACGGGACGCGCCCCGCTCGACCTCGACGTCCGCAACGTGAGCGCCGAGGACAGCCGCCGGGGCGAGCTCCGCATCCTCCCGCTCACCCTTGTCATCCTCGTCCTCGCCTTCGGCGCCCTCGTCGCCGCCGTGCTCCCCCTCGCGGTGGGGATCCTCGCCATCAGCGTGGCCCTGGCCCTGATCGGCGTGATCGCGCGGCACACCCCGGTGTCGGTGTTCGTCCTCAACATGACGACGATGATCGGGCTCGGGGTGGGCATCGACTACTCCCTGCTGGTCGTGACCCGGTTCCGCGAGGAGCTGAAGCGCGGTATCCGCCGGACCGAGGCGGCGGTGCGGACGATGCGCACGGCGGGGGAGGCCGTGGTCACCAGCGGGCTCACGGTGATGGTGGGCTTCGGCGCGCTGCTCCTGACGCCGCTGGTGGAGACCCGGAGCGTCGGGCTCGGGGGGCTCATCGTCGTGGCCGTGGCAGTGCTCCTCTCGGTGACGCTGCTCCCGGCGCTCCTCGCCATCATCGGCCGGAGCATCGACCTGCCGCGCGGGCTCGCGCGGCGCCTCGCCTGGTACCACGCGCCCCTCATGTGGGAGAAGTGGGCGCGGAGCCTGCAGCGGCACCCGCGGCGCGCGCTCGCGCTCGGGGGGCTCGCGATCGCCATCCTGACCGCCCCGCTCCTCTTCCTCCGGATCGGGCTCCCGTCGCGGCACTGGTGGCCGACGGCGGCCGAGTCGGGACGCGGGCTCGAGATGCTGCAGGCGATGGGGGCGGGCGGCGTGATCCTGCCGCTCCGGGTGGTGGTGGAGGTGCCGGAGGGCCAGCGCGCCGCCGGCGCTGCGCGGCTCCGGGGGCTCCGCCGGCTCTCCGACACGCTGGCGGCCGACCCGCGGGTGAAGCAGGTGCGGAGCCTGGTGACGCTCCGGCCCGGACTCTCCCTGCTCCAGTACTCGATCCTCTACAGCGACCGGGACCAGGCCCGCGCCGACGTGGGCGAATTCGTGGACGCCTACCTGAGCCGGGACGGCCGGGTCACGCTGCTGGACGTGGTGCCCGCCGACACGGTGAGCCTGGGCGCGGCGATGGACCTGGTGCGCGACGTGCGGGCGCTGGCCGACTCGGGCATCCGGGGACTCGACTCGGCCGAGATCCGGGTGGGCGGGTACGTGGCCGCGTCGCTCGATTTCCAGGACGACCTGCTGGGCCGCTTCCCGCTGATGGTGGCGCTCATCCTCGCCGCCACGGGGGTGATGCTCGCGATCGCGTTCCGCTCGGTGCTGGTGCCGATCAAGGCGATCGTGATGAACACCCTGTCGGTCGGTGCCACCTTCGGGCTCATCGTGCTGGTCTTCCAGTACGGGCTCGGCGGGCGCCTCCTCGGGCTCGACGGCCCCACCGACGCGATCTTCGTGGTGGTGCCGGTGCTGGTCTTCGCCGTGGTCTTCGGGCTCTCGATGGACTACGAGGTGTTCCTGCTCAGCCGGATCAAGGAAGCCTACGACCGCACCGGGCGGAGCGACGAGGCCACGATGGAGGGGCTCTCGGCCACCGCGTCGGTCATCACCTCCGCGGCCCTCATCATGATCCTGGTGTTCGGGGCCTTCGCCTTCGCGCGGGTGCTGGTGGTGCAGTTCCTGGGGTTCGGGCTGGCGATGGCCGTCCTGCTCGACGCCACGATCATCCGGATGGTGCTGGTGCCGGCCTTCATGCAGATGGCGGGGCGGTGGAACTGGTGGCCGGGGAAGGGGTGGCAGGGGAGGGAAACCGACTGACGGCGGGACGGCGGGTTACGGTCCCCCCCGCCGTCCCGCCGTCTCCCCGTCCTACTTCGCCTCCCGCCAGTTCGCGCCCGTCCCCACGTCCACCACCAGCGGCACGTCGAGCCGCGCCGCGCCCTCCATCTCCTCCCGCACCAGCGCCGTCACCGCAGCGACCTCCTCCGGCGGCGCCTCGAGCACCAGCTCGTCGTGCACCTGGAGCAGCAGCCGGGCGCGCCGGCGTTCCTCCCCGAGCCGTCGGTGGAGCGCGATCATCGCGCGCTTGATCAGGTCGGCGGCCGAGCCCTGCAGCGGGGTGTTCTGCGCGGTGCGCTCGGCGAAGGCGCGGATGTTGAAGTTCTTCGCGTGGATGTCCGGGATGTACCGGCGGCGCCCGAAGAGGGTCTCCACGTATCCCTGCCGCCGGGCCAGCTCAACCTGCCCGTCGAGGTACGCCCGCACCCCGGCGAAGCGCTCGAAGTACTGCGTGATGAACGCCTTCGCCTCGTCCTGGGTGATCCCGAGCTGCTTCGAGAGCGCGAACGGTCCCTGCCCGTAGATGGTGCCGAAGTTGATCGTCTTGGCGCGGGCGCGCATCTCCGGCGTCACGGCGTCATGCCCGACGCCGAAGATGATGGCGGCCGTCTCGCGGTGGATGTCGCCGCCGGCCCGGAAGGCGGCGACGAACGCCGGGTCGCCGGAGAGGTGGGCCATCAGGCGGAGCTCGATCTGCGAATAGTCGGCCGCCACGAAGACCCACCCCGCCTCGGGGATGAAGCCCCGCCGGATCGCCTCGCCCCGCGCGGTGCGCACCGGGATGTTCTGCAGGTTCGGGTCCGACGAGGAGAGCCGCCCGGTGGCGGCGCCGGTCTGGTTGAAGCTGGTGTGGATCCGGCCGGTGGCGCGGTTCACCCGCTGGGGCAGCACGTCCACGTAGGTGGAGCGGAGCTTCTGCACCTCGCGGTACTCGAGCAGGAGGCGCGGCACCTCGTGACCCTCCGCCGCGAGCAGCTCGAGCACCTCCGCGTCGGTGCTGGGGCCGGTCTTGGTCCGCTTGAGCACCGGGAGCCCCTGCTTCTCGAAGAGGATCGCGGCGAGCTGCTTCGGGGAGTTGAGGTTGAAGGACTCGCCGGCGGCGGCCTGGATCAGGCCCTCGAGCCGCGCCATCTCGGCGGCGAATTCGGCCGACAGCCGGGCGAAGAGCCCGGCGTCGATCCGGATGCCGGCCCACTCCATGTCCACCAGGACCGGCACCAGCGGCTGCTCGAGCTCCTCCAGCAGGGCGGTCAGGCGGTGCTCCTCGAGCTGCGGCTGGAAGATCTCGCGGAGTGCCAGCACCGTGGCGCTGTCGGCCCCGCAGTAGTCGGCCGCCTCTGCCACCGGGACCTCGGCGAAGGGGATCTCCGCCTTGCCCCGGCCCACCAGGTCCAGGTACTGCCGCATGGGCCGGCCGAGATGCTCCAGCGAGAGCGCGTCGATGGCGTGCGAGCGGCGGCCCGGGTCGAGGACGAAGCTCGCGAGCATCGAGTCCCAGGCGACGCCCGCCGGCTCCACCCCGGCCCGGCGGAGCACCTGCCAGTCGTACTTGACGTTGTGGCCGGCCTTCGGGGCGGCGGGGTCGGTGAGGAACTCCACCAGCGGCCGGCAGGCCGGGTCGGTGATCGGCGGGAGGTTCCGCACCGCGGCGGGGGCGGCGAGTGCCCCGTCGCGCGGGCGGTGGCCGAAGGGGAGGTACCAGACCTCGTCGGGCGAGGCGGCGAGCGAGAGCCCGATGAGCTCGGCGTCGTGCGGCTCGAGCGAGGAGGTCTCGGTGTCGAACGCCACGAGCGGCGCCCGCCGCAGGCGCGCGATGAGCGGGGCCAGGTCCGCCGCATCGTCGACCACGACGACATTCACCGCGGAGGACGCAGGGGGCGCAGAGGCACCAGGAGGCGGAACAGGAAACGCCCCTCCCTGCCGCCCGGCACTCTCCGCGTTCTCTGCGCTCTCTGCGGTGAATTGTGCGGCGGCCGGGACCGCGCCAGCCGCCGAGCCGCCGAGCCGCCGGGCGAGCGAGAGGAACTCGAGCTCCGCGAGGAGCTTGAGCACCCGCGCCTGGTCCGGCTCCCCCTCCACCAGCGCGTCGAGCTCGACCGGCACCGGGACGTCGGTGCGGATCGTCACCAGCTCGCGGGAGAGCCGGGCCAGGTCGGCGTGCGCCAGCAGCGCCTCGCGCTGGCGCTTGGCGGCGACCTCCCCCGCGTGGGCGAGGATCGCGTCGAGCGAGCCGTACTGCTCCAGGAGCTGCCGGGCGCCCTTGTCGCCGATTCCCTTCACGCCGGGCACGTTGTCGGAGCTGTCGCCGACGAGCGCGAGGTAGTCCACCACCTGCCGCGGCGGCACGCCGAGCCGCTCGGCGGCATTGGCCTCGTCCACCCACTGCTCGTCCACCGCGGCCGGCCCGCCGCGGCCCGGGTTGAGCAGCGCGACGCGCGGCCCGATGAGCTGGTAGAAATCCTTGTCGCCGGAGACGATCACCGCCTGCATCCCGGCGTCCGCCGCGCGCCGTGCGAGGGTGCCGATCACGTCGTCCGCCTCCCACCCCACCACCGCCACCAGGGGGACGCGGAACGCCTCCAGCAGCTGGCCGACCCGGGCCACCGCGGTGTCGAAGTCGGCCTGGAGCTCGTCGTCCAGCTTCTCGCGGGTGGACTTGTAGTCGGCGTACCGCTGGGTGCGGAAGGAGTCGCCGGCGTCGTTGACCCACGCCAGGCGCTCGGGCTTCCACCGCTCACGAAGCCGGAGGAGGAAGTTGACCACGCCCCACGCGGCGGAGGTGTTCTCTCCGCCGGAGGTGCGGAGCGGCCGGCTGATCATCGCGAAGAAGGCGCGATAGATCAGCGCGTAGCCGTCCACCAGGAAGACCCGTGGCGCCGGGCTGGCCGGCGTCGCCTCCGCCATCAGCGGGCCTGCCGCCGGAGCCGGTTGAGCACCCGCTCGAACTCGCTCCGGGACTCGGTGGTGAGCCGGTAGCGGCCGAAGCCGGTCTCGTCCTGGAAGTAGAGCGTGAGGCGGTGCTGGATGTAGTGCCAGCGGATCGTCCGGTCCTCGGTCAGGGTCGGGTTGGTGAGGAACCCCTCGTCGGGCTCGCCGAGGCCGATGTACACCTCGCCGCGGTCAGTGCGCCAGCCGGGCAGGCCCTCGTCGCGGAACCGCTGGTTGGCGGCGGCGATCCGGCTGAAGTACGCCTCGAGGTCCTCGTTCTCCGGCGTGATCGGCACCGGATCCGTCTCGCGGTAGAACCGGAGCCAGAGCGCCGGCCGCTCCGCCGGCGCCGCCCGGCGCATCTCGGCCACCCGCTCGTCCGCCCCGAAGTACCGCAGGAGGTTGAGCATGTCGTCGAAGTTGGTGATCACCCACGCCGACGAGAACGACACCAGCGCGCGGGTCTCGCGCCGCAGGTCGCCGGCGCCGACCGCCAGGGTGAGCTCGCCGAGCGGCTGGCTGTCGGGCGCGATGCGGAGCACGCTCCCCTCGACCTCCTGGCCGCCCGCGAACGCCAGCGTCCCGCGGTAGACGACGCTGTCGGTGAGGTCGCGGAGCTCGACCGGCACCGCGGTCCCGGGCGCGAGCGAATAGCCCTCGATGTACGCCAGCAGGGTGTCGCCGCCGAACGCCACCGTGCCCCTCGGGTTGAGCAGGATCTCGAGCGGGTCGGCCCGTCGGGCCCGGCCGGTCACGGAGTAGGCGAGGATGGGCGCGGAGACGGTCCCCGCGGCGAAGGCGGGCACCGTCACCTGGGCCGTGGCGGTGGTCTGCCGGCTCGCCCGCCGGTCGCGCACGGTCACCCGCGCGGTCCAGGCCGCGGGCGGCAGGTGGAAGACCTGCTGGAAGAGGACGCTCTCGTCGTCCCGGAGCGTCTCCCGGAAGGCGGCGACCCGCACGGTCTCGTCCCGTGCCACGACGATCGCGGGCGCGCCCTCGCGCTCGAACGCGATCTCCACCCGGTAGTGCGCGGCGAAATCCTCGGTCTCGCGCTGGAAGGAGAGTGCGCGATTCTCGAGCGAGAGCCCCACCACGACGAGGGCGGAGTCCCCCGGCCCGGCGGCCGTCGCCACCGTGGCGACCCAGGGGAGCGGCTGGCCGGCCACGAGCCGCCCCAGCCGCTGGTAGACCGCGGTGAGGTCGAAGATCTCGGTCAGGGTCTGCTCCGGCGTCGGCGCCTCGGGCTCGGACCCCACCCGCTGCCACGAACCACAGGCCACGAGGACGGAGACGCTGGCGAGCAGGGGCAGGGCGAGGCGGCGGATCACGGCGATTCTCCGGTGGGACCGGGACAGGGCAGGCGGCCGAACGTTACCGGCGGCGGCGAGCGGGCGTCAAGCGAACGCGCGAGCTTGCCGCGGCACCCCGGAGCGAGTAGCTTCGCCCGCCAATGCCCCCGGAAAACCTCGTCGGCCGCACCCTCGCAGGCTACCGCCTCATCGCGTACGTGGGCGAGGGCGGCACCGCCACGGTCTACCGCGCGGAGCACCCCGAGAAGGGGCACGCCGCGGTGAAGGTGCTGCGCGAGCGGCTGAGCCAGGACCCGGTGGCCGTGAAGCGATTCCTCCGGGAGGCGGAATTCGGCACCCGGGTGGTCCACCCCAACGTGGTGCAGACCTTCAGTTTCGGCCAGGCGGACGGGCGCTACTACCTCGCCCTCGAGTGGGCCGAGGGCGAGACCCTGTCCGACTTCATCGCCAAGTCCGGGCCGATCGCGGCCGGCCTGACGGCGACGATCGTGGAGCAGGTGGGCGCGGCACTCACCGCGGCCCATCGCGCGGGGATCATCCACCGCGACCTGAAGCCCGCCAACATCATGTACGACGCCGCCACGAAGACGGCGAAGCTGCTGGACTTCGGCATCGCCCGGGACGCCGAGCTGCCGGCCGAGGAGCGGCTCACCCGGGCCGGGTTCTTCGTGGGCACGCTGCAGTACGTCGCGCCCGAGGCGCTCTCCGGCGAGCTGGTCCACGAGCAGGCGGACGTCTTCAGCCTGGCCACGATCGCCTACCACATGCTCACCAACGTCCTGCCGTTCACCGGCAAGACGCCGCGCGAGCTCTTCCAGCAGCTCCTGACCCAGCCGGCCACGCCGCTCAACCAGGCCGTGAAGGGGCTCACCTTCTCCGACGACCTGGCCGCCGTGGTGACGCGGGGCCTCGAGCGGAGCCTCGCCGACCGCCACAGGACGGTGGACGAGTTCGCCACCGCCTTCGCCGCCGCCGCGCGCAACGAGAGCGCCCAGAAGAAGAAAGGCTTCCTCGCCTCCCTCTTCGGGAAGGGCGAATGAGCGGCGAGCGCATCGCGCTCGCCGACCTCCTCCGGGCCCGCTCCGTCCACCACGGCGACTTCGTCCTCGCCTCCGGCCGGCGCTCCAGCTACTACATCGACGCGCGGAAGACCACCATGTCCGCCGAGGGGCTCGACCTCATCGGCCGGCTCGGTCTCGCCGCCATCCGGGCGGCGGGCTGGGCTCCGGCTGCGATCGGCGGCCTCACGATGGGAGCCGACCCGGTGGCCTACGCGGTGGCGGCGGCGAGCCTGCGCGCCGGGCCGGTCGTCCAGGCCTTCAGCGTGCGGAAGGAAGCCAAGGGCCACGGGACCCGGCAGCGGATCGAGGGGAACTTCGCGCCCGGGGACCCCGTGGTGGTGGCCGAGGACGTGATCACCTCGGGCAATTCGGCGCTGCAGGCGGTGGCGGCGGTGCGGGAGGCGGGGGGAAGCGTCCTCGGCGTGCTGGCCGTGGTGGACCGCCAGCAGGGCGGGCGCGAGGCGATCGAGGCGGCGGGGGTGGCGGTCGTGGCGCTGGTGACGGCGGAGGCGCTGGGGCTGGGGTGAGTCGGGCGGTCGGACAGTCGGACAGTCGGACGGTTGGCCTGTCCGACTACCCGACTGTCCGACTGTCCGACTCCTACGGCATCCTCCCCACGAGCGGATGGAAGGTCCTCCATTCCTCGCGGTACGGAACGACCAGCCGGGCCTGGAACCGCTCCAGCGCCGACGGGAAGGGGATCCGCCGGCGGAATTCCGACGCCGTGACGCCCAGCGTGGCGCGGAGGTGGCGCCCGAAGCTCTGCGGTGACGAGTACTCCAGCCGGTACGCGACGTCCGCCACCGACACCGCCCCCCGCTCGAACAGCGCAGCCGCATGCAGCAGGCGGATGGCGGCGAGGTAGCTCTTGGGGCTCGGCAGCCCGTGGCGGGCGAAGCGGGACACCAGCGTGCTCGTCCCCACCGCCAGCGTGCGGGCCAGCCGGCGGACCGTGGTGGTCGCCGGCGCGAGCCGCGCCAGGGCCTCGAGGAAGAGGCGGCCGTCCGGGGTGAGCTCGGTCAGCTCGCCGAAGAGCGCGGCCTGGATCCGGGCCGCGGTGTGGGTTGCTGGCTGGCTCACCACCTCGCGGAGCCGGCGCCAGCCCTGCGGGGTCGTGACGTCCACGACCTGGCGGACCCCGGTCGCACCGAGCCGGAGGAGCGCCTCGGTATCGCGTTCGGAGTGCTGGCTGAGGAGGGCCACCGTCGGCAGCCCCGGGCAGGCCTCGACCAGGCGGGCGAGCGCCGGCGCCTGCTCCGGCCCGCACCGGCTGACCGAGAGCAGGAGCGCGTCCACCGCCCGCTCCCGAACCAGCCGGATGGCCTCGGGAATTGACTCCCTGGTCAGGACGGCGAAGCAGCCGCTCCCGGCCGCCTCCACCCGCACCCGTTCGTCGGGCCCCAGGACGGCTGCGACCGTGGCGGCGCCGGCAGTGGCACTCATGGGGACGGGCCTCCGTAGGATGGCTGGACGGAGGCGAAGCTGCCCGGCCGGGCTCAACCGCCCCTCAAGGGAGCGACCGGGGCGGTTCGCCGCCGGCCGGCGCGGCGCAACCCCGGCGGCGGCCGGGGCATCTCACCCGGGGCAGGGGTGTGTCCGGACGCCGCCTGGGCCGTCCCCTTTGGCAGCAGCCACCTCCGACCCCTCTCGAGGCGTGCGAGTCGTGACCACCGAACCGCGCGACGTGAGCGACATCCTCCGGGACGCCCTCGGCGCCCGGTACGTGCTCGGCCAGGAGCTGGGCCGCGGCGGGATGGGGCTCGTCCTCCTCGCGCGCGACCGGACGCTCGACCGCGACGTCGCGGTGAAGGTGGTCCATCCCCAGCTCGCCACCCACGGCGCCATCGCCGAGCGCTTCCTGGGCGAGGCGCGCACCGTCGCCCGGCTCCGCCACCCGAACATCGTGACGATCCACGAGGCGGGCGAGGCCGACGGCCTCCTCTACTTCGTGATGGACCGCGTGCCGGGCGAGACCCTCCGCGACCGGCTCCAGCGCGACGGCCGCCTGCCGGTGGAGGCGGTCACGCGGATCGTGGCCGGCCTGGCGGACGCGCTCGACGCCGCGGCGCGCGCCGGGGTGGTCCACCGCGACGTGAAGCCGGAGAACATCCTGCTCGAGGAGGGGACCGGCCGCGTCCTGCTGGTGGACTTCGGCGTGGCGCGCCTCACCGCGGGCGAGAACCGGCCCGAGAGCACCGGGCCGGGCATGGCGGTGGGCACCCCCGCCTACATGAGCCCGGAGCAGGCCACCGGCGAGGACGCCGTGGATCCGCGGAGCGACCTCTACGCCCTCGGGGTGGTCGCCTACGAGATGCTCACCGGCACGCCGCCGTTCACGGGCCCGCACCGTGTGGTCGTCTCCCACCACATCTCCACCCGCCCGGTGCCGGTGCAGCGGCTCCGCGGCGATACCCCCGCGCCGCTCGCGCGCGCCGTGATGCGCGCCCTGGAGAAGGCCCCCGCCGAGCGCTGGCAATCGGGGCGCGAGTTCCGCGAGGCGGTCCTGGGGGAGCGCCGGACGCCCGGCGGCATGCGGCGCGGCATGGCCGCCGCGACGGCCGGCCTCGCGCTGCTGCTGGTCGGCGGTGGCGTGGCCCTGGCGCGGCGCGGCGCCGACGGGCCGCCGGCCGGGGTGAACCCGCGCCACTCGATCCTGGTGCTGCCCTTCGACAACCTGCGCGACGACCCCGGCACCGAGTGGCTGCGCGACGGCAGCGTCTCGATGCTCGGGCTCAATCTCTCGCAGTGGACCGACCTCACCGTGGTGGATCACGGCCGGGTGCACGACCTGCTCGAGCGGCGGGGGCTCGATCCGGGCGAGCCGGTCAGCCTCGACATGGCGCGCCGCCTCGCCCGGGACGCCGGTGCCTGGACCGTCATCCTCGGCGAGTACGAGCGGGTCGGCGACTCCCTCTCCCTCGTGGCGCGGATGTTCGACGTCGCCAGCGGCAGCCGGGTGGACGTGGCCGAGGTGGCCGGACTGCCGGGGGGGGACGAGCGGCCGCTCTTCGACCGCCTGGCGCGCTCGCTGCTCGACATCGCCGGGGCGCCGACCGGGATCCAGACCGGGCTCATCCCCGCCACGAGCGCCTCGCTCGAGGCCTACCGCGCGTACCTGGCGGGAATGGACCACCTGCAGGGCTGGGACCTCGAGGCGGCCGACCGCGAGTTCCGCCGCGCCGTGACGATCGATTCGACCTTCGGCCTCGCCTGGTACCGGCTCGCCCTCGCCCGGGGTTGGCTCCTCGGCGCCGAGGACGCGGTGTCGCGCCAGGCGATGATCCGGGCCACGATGCATTCCGGCGCGCTGCCGCTGCACGAGCGGCTGGTCATCAACGCCTACCGCGCCTTCCTGCAGCCGGACTACACGACGTCGCGGAGCCTCTACTACGAGCTCCTCAAGCGCGACTCGTCCGACGCCGACGCCTGGTACGGCCTGGGGGACGCCTGGTTCCATGATCCCGCGGCGGTGCCGGCCGAGCGATTCACCGCGAGCTACCGGGCCTTCGCCCGCGCCGTGGCCCTGGTGCCGGACTACACGCTCGCCTACCAGCACATGGCCGAGATGCTGGCCCAGGCCTCCAACCGGAACTCGGGCGTGATGCTCGTGACGGCGGACTCCTTCGCGCCGGCCCCTGACGGGCAGCCGACGGCCCAGGCGCTGGCCCGGGCCCGGACGGCCGCCACCGCCCTCGGCCGGGACTGGGTCACCCTCCAGCCGGCGACACTCCGGGCCCACACCACCCTCTTCGACGCGCTCGTGCTCCGGGGCGATTACGCGGGCGCGGTCGCGGAGGTGGACCGGTTCGAGGCCGCCGCGCGGGAGCACCCGGGATTCGCCCTGGAGCGCGCCCGGGCCGAGTTCGTGGCCGGGCGGGTGGACTCGGCCGCCGTGGCGCTCCGGCACACGGTGGACAGCGCCACGCCCGAGGACTTCGACGCCTGGACCACCGGTCTCGAGGCGGCGCAGGACATTGCCGCGGCGGCGAATGTCTTCGCCTACCGCGGCGACCTCACCCGCGCCGCGCGCACCCTCGAGCTCTCCGACCGGGTGCGGGGCCGCTTCATCGACGCCGCCGCCGACAGCGCCCGCCGCAACAACCCCGACCGCGCCCACTGGCGCCTCCTCGCGCTGGGCAACCTCTACGCCAGCACCGGCGGGCCCGTGCCGGCACTCCGCCGGCTGTGGAGCGCCACGGCGGAGGCCGCGCGCACCGCGCCGGCAGCCGACCGGGCGCACGTCGCGCGCATGGGCGCCCCCGCGGCGCTCGGCATCTTCACGAGCGGGGCGGGCGACACCACGGCCCTCCAGGAGCTCCGCGCGATGGCGGGCGACGACCCGCCGCCGGAGGTGGCCGCCCTGCTCGCCCTGGCCCGGAACGACCGCGCCGGGGCGCGCGAGGCACTCGCCCGGCTCGACGCCCCGCCGGAGCCCGGGCCCGCCGACGGCAAGGCCCGGGAGATGGCGAAGTCGGGCGGGCCGACCGCCGCGATGTACCTGCATGACTATCGGGCGCCGCTGGAGGCGACGGCCCGGTACTGGCTCGGCGACTACCGGACCACGGTGGAGCTGCTCCAGGACTTCGAGCCCGACCGCCTCGCCACCAATCGCTGGGATCCCCGGTGGGGCATGCTGGGGCGGGTGCGGCTGCTCCGGGGCATGGCGTTCGAGAAGCTGGGCCGGAGCGCCGACGCGGAGCGGGAGTACCGCCGGGTGCTGGAGCAGTGGAAGGAGGCGGATCCGGCGCTGGGGAGCTATCGGGAGGAGGCCGTCCGGGGGTTGGCCAGGGTGCGCGGGGAGGCGAGCTAGGCGCGAGTCACGCGTGGCGAGTCACGAGTCCCCCTTCCCGTTCCCTGCTCCCCGTTCCCCGTTCCCCGCCCTTATATTTCCCCCCGGCAGGACGCGATGGTCGCGGCCCCTTCGGGGGCCGAGGAAAGTCCGAGCTCCACAGGGCAGGCCGCCAGGTAACGCCTGGGCGCCGCAAGGCGACGGACAGGGCAACAGAGAACAGACCGCCGATGGCCCCTCGGGGCACAGGCAAGGGTGAAACGGTGGGGTAAGAGCCCACCGCGCCCCCGGCAACGGTGGGCGGCACGGC